>JASLJT010000301.1:0-2314 GCA_030747955.1 Verrucomicrobiales bacterium
TTGAGACCGGAGAAGCTGAATCGTTAATGGAAAATCCACAGCACCAATACACGAAAGAACTCCTCGAGTCCGTACCTAAAGTCCTAAGCAATGATTAATTGATTATGCGTCCATTAACAATGTACCGGTCCCTAGTCTCTATTCTCTTAGTCCTTGCAATAATAGGACCTGCTCTCAAAGCACAAGAACCAAGGAGTAGTAAAGTCACCGAGACCCTCAAAGCCGTGTTCGGTGACTGGACAAAAGCCATGAAAGAAAAGGACCTCTCTTTGTGGCAGAAAAGCACAGCAAAATTTCGGCAGATCGGAATGCGAAACATGATTGTTTCGCAAAAAAATAAATGGCCCGAAGCACTCTTCGAAGGACCAGTAAAACCACCCAATCTGAGCTCCATGAAAATGGCCAAGACCATGATCAACGGATCCACCGCTCAGCTCGTTTATTTTGGCAAGGCAGACTTCGGCATCAGTGAAGACGTCAAGGCCCCTGAAGGGCTCCTGTTCCTTATGTTCATCAAAGAAAACAATGATTGGAAATTTAGCACATCGCGTTTCATGAATCTTAGTAATGCTGAAGAAATTTCCACATCCGCACAATCAGGTGACTTCACTTTCTTAGACAGCCCACAGTTCAAACCTCCAGGAAAAGTACCACCAATACCAAAATTGTGCCCGTTACCTGAAATGGTTGGTTATCTTGAGATTGTTTCAATCGGATACGAAACTAAAGTGAACGTTGCAGAAAGATCCAAGCACATGGTCATTAATAACGTGCATAAGGGACTCATCATTGGAGGACTGAAAAAAGGCATTAATCCAATTTTTATTGAAACTCGGCCACTGAACAAAAAGAAAGGCCAAGAATCAAAGACTCACTTTGAAATCAATGTTTACCGTGAAACTGATCAGGAAAGAAAGCCACTGAAGTTAATTTACGGTAGTGGACCAAAAAAAGATCCGGGAAATTTCAGGATCATTGTTCGTGGAGACAGTTAGTAGCTAATCATCGACTCAATAGTAATCGTTAGTGATTTTACGACTCCAGAGAGTCGCTCATAATCAATTTTATCAGGTGTGTCCGTGCCCTTCTGATAATGCGGATAACGATAAATTGAGTTATCTGACAACTGCAGCACCGGATAACCCTGCCCCGTCAAAGATACAAAATTTTCACTTGGGTAAGCCAATGAATCCCTCGAAATGACGAACTTCCTAACCGGCATTTCATATTCCTCAGAAAATTTGGAATAAAAAGATTCTATAAATTCCTCAGATGACAACCCACCGACCAAGGCAAGATAATTACCTTTCCCCTGATAGTCTTTCTTCAATTGGATAGGGACTCTCTGACCCTCTAACTGATCCGTATAATAACCAAGAGAATCCAAATAAACCATTCCCATGATCTGTTCGTTTATTTTCTTGGATGACTCAGCGAGAAAAGAAATACCTGATCCCTCGATCCCCTCGCCTGTTCGAAATGTCCCCACACAAGCAACGAATCGAATCGTTCTGGAATGCTCAGTACCAACAAAGTATCTGGCCGTAGCCAAGAGAGCGGCTACTCCTGTCCCATTGCAATTAGCTCCAGGAGAATCCGCTGCAGAACTGTAGCAAGTTCCTACAATGATAATTTCATCTGCCTTATCAGTTCCAGGTAATTCCACCTCAATGTTTCTATAATTACCGCTCTTGCCATCAAGGAAGGTTACCTTGGGACGATAACCAATATTCTCTTCACTAAGTTCTGACTCGATCCACTTTGCAGTGATTCGTGTCTTTTTCTGATCAGTGGTCGGTCTTGGACCAATATTATTGACCTGCCTAGATACCCAAGCCTTGAGATCTTTTTCGGTAACGCTGACCTTGGAATTCAATAATGTGCGACTCCCATCACGGACTCGTGAAGCAGGAGAAAAAAAAGAATAGCTAAGAGCAATGACCCCAAAGAGAAACATTCCAAGAGGCAATCCAACCAAAGCGAACTTTATTACATTGGACTGCTTCATACTAGGCAAATAAGAATTAGATCCTGCCGCTCACGTCATCCTTAATGACTCCTAGCGTGGCAATCGCAGCACGCTCATAAGATCCGGGCTCAGCTAACGGTTCGGTAATTGACTCCAATTCCTTTGAAAGCAAATCCCTCTTTTCTTTGGACTCGATGAGTCGCAGAATTTCTGAAGCAATTTTTTCAGGACTAGCATCATACTGAATAAGTTCTCGGACCAGTTCTCGGCCCGCGAGTATGTTCGCCATCCCAAGAAAATTAACTGCAATCAGGCCCCTGGCTAAGTAATAAGTGAAACCTGAAA
>JASLJT010000302.1:0-24424 GCA_030747955.1 Verrucomicrobiales bacterium
AGTAATGAAAATCAGCGGATTCTCAGAATTGGCTTGGGGAAGTCGTAGCGTTCGAATCGGTAGCGACATGCCTGCAAATGAATGGAAAGAAACCATCGAATTAGCCACAAATGATTTTCCTGACAGGCCATGGATCATGCAAAGGTTCAAGAAAGCGCGCGTCTTCGAACATAGTTATTGGGATGAGGTAACGGAAAAGAGTCTATCAGTTGATGTGAGAGCAAGGATCTGTCCGTATTATTTTCTAAGTGACGAAAATTCCTCAAATTGCAAAGCAGAGCTTGGAGGAGTCATGGCAACGCTAGTACCTTCTGACAAGAAAATCATCCATGGCATGAGCGAAGCTATTATCGTTCCATGTGTTCAAGAACCTTAGAGTCACATTCTCAACCTATTCGGAATCGCTTATTTTGCTGGTTTTATTTTTTTCAGCCTCAACAATCTCAGTAACGATCGAACTATTCGGAATATTCACTGAATTGTTCGAATCCGTCTCTATCTGGGTTGTTACTGGGCCAACTGACACCACTTTACCTTCGAGCTCTTCATTTCCCTTGAATTTTATTTTAGTTCCGACCGGATAAAGGTCCCTAGCATAGACTCCAGAAACAATATTCTGTGCTAAGGGGCGCATCCCGAGCCCAAGAGCAAGCGCCGTAGCGATGGCAGCTCCAAGCAATAATATCTCAACAGTATGTCGTATAAGAGTCGTATCTACACCTAAAGTATCAATAGCTATCGTCATGACCAGAACCAATATGAAGGCATAGACGAGGTTCGCCAAAGCACCAGCATAATCGAGGCCTACTTTCTTAGCTCCATTAATCACAAAGCCTCTGACAAGGTCTCCTATAATAAAACCAGCTACTGATATAATCAGAGCCGTAATGGCCTGAGGCAAAAAACTCACTAATCCACTCAGAGGTGCTGAAATCTGCTCAAGCCCAAGTGATCGAGCAGAAGAACTCAAGAACATGATTATAAGAATCCAAAAAAGGCTCTTACTCACAATAATTGAAAAAGGTGCATGAGTATTCGCACGAACAAAGATCCCCGAAAAACCTGATCTCTGAATAATTTGGTTATTTTCAAATTTCTCCTTTAACAGACCACCAAACTTTTCTAACAGGAACCGTGTCCCTCGTGCTACGAGAGTTGAAATAATTACCCCAACTAATAAAAGAATAATGGCGGTCAGTAATTTCGGTATGAAAGCCGTAAATTCATCAACCATTTGATTCAATTGAACTAATAGAGAATTACCCCAACTCTTCTGGGTCTCTGGTGCGGCTTGAGCTAGCAAGGTCATCATTGGTCTTTTATTAAAGGTTAATCAATTATTCGTTATCTACACGATCATTTTCGTGCTCTTCGGTATTCGCTGAGCCGTTAGTTAAATTTGCACTTTTGGCTGCGCCAACAAACGCTAAAGCCAATTCAGCTGTACCCACCCCAATCGTTTTAAATAGAAAACTAATAGAATGTTTCGCGACGACACTGAATTTTGCTTTTTGAACAATTCGGTCAATCCTTTTTAAATCTTCAATAGTTAAATCTCGCGGCACCCTAGCTGCTTCAGAATCAATTTGGGCACCATCTAAGGATGAACCTTCCTCCTTAAAAATATTTAGGATTTGCGCATCCTGCTCAAGAAATTGTGCATCGCTTATCATGCCTCTTCTAGCTCCTCCCCAGTATCCAAATCATTATAGATTTCCTTAAATTTCTCCTGCGCACGATATAATCTCATCTTAGTAGCGCTCAACCCGATTTCAAGAACATCAGATATTTCCTGAAGGCTTAGCCCGGAAACATATCTTAGTGTTACGAGGCGACAATCTTCACCGCTCATCTTGGCTATGACTTCATGAACTTTTCCGGTCAGTGCATTTTTCATTTCAGGATCTTCGCGGGCAATTTCATCCTGTGTCATTTCTTCTACCAGCTTCGCATGATTCTCACTGCGACGAGCATCTCTTCTACGGGTCTCAATGCAACGATTATAGACGATACGATAAAGCCAAGTCTTAAAAGCTGAGCGGCCTTCGAATTGATCAATTTTATGAAACACCTGCAAGAATGCATCTTGGCAAGCTTCTTCAGCATCTTGAACAGAACCGAGCATTTTTAAACAACTTCTATAGACTAAAGGTTCATGGCGCCTCAACAGTTCTCGGTATGCAGTAACGTCGTAAGGTAACTCAGTCTTACACCGAGCAACCAATTCATCATCAGTTAACGCATCCACGGCAGATTCTTATGAGGCTGTCCCTGAATAAATTGTAAAATCAATTATCATAAAATTAACCTTACTCACTATTTAGATGTCATTAACCCCACCAAAGGTCACAAACTGATCACTATTTTTTAGTCACCAGAATACTACAATTATTAAGATCAATACTTTAGATCAAATAGAAATAAAAAACTTACTAATAATGATATTTTTTCACTAATAATTGCAAATTAAGCTTCTTCGGGTCATCAACTCCCCATAATCCTGCAATACTATTCCAAAATTTCTTCCTTAAATATTACTCTACATAGAATTCATAGCTGATTATAAAATAAATCGTAATTGGCCTGCTCATAACCTTACTTACTGCGCAGTACTAAACTTGACACTTGAGGCATGGTCTCGATCATAAACATATTAATATAAATGCGTATCCTATCCGGCATTCAACCAAGCGGCAGACTCCATGTGGGAAACTTCTTCGGCATGATGCAGCCTTCAATTCGTTTACAAGAAGAAGGAGAAGCCTTCTATTTTATTGCGGACTATCATTCATTGACAACGGTTCAAGACCCTATCGCCTTGAAAGAAAATGTCAGCAACGTTGCGATTGATTTTCTGGCATGTGGTTTAGACCCCAACAAAGCAGTCTTTTTTAAGCAGTCTGATGTCCCAGAAGTAACAGAGTTATCTTGGCTTTTGAGCACCGTAACTCCGATGGGGTTTCTTAATCGGTGTCATTCTTATAAAGATAAGACAGAACGTGGTCTTGAGGCAACGCACGGCCTATTTGCTTATCCAGTATTAATGGCAGCAGACATTCTTATCTACGACAGCAACGTTGTTCCTGTAGGCGATGATCAAAAACAACATCTGGAAGTGACTCGTGATATAGCAACTAAATTCAATAATCTTTACGGTGATGTCTTTGTTATTCCCGAACCAAAAATTCGAGAAGATAAAGCACGGGTCCCTGGGCTAGACGGTCAAAAAATGAGTAAAAGTTATGGGAATATTTTAGAAATTTTTGGTGAGGAAAAAGCTACAAGAAAAAAAATCATGTCAATCACGACTGATTCGACTCCAGTTGAAGATCCCAAGGATCCATCGAATTCGATCATTATAGATCTATTTAGCTTAGTATCATCGGATCAACAATTAGAAGAAATGAAAGATGATTTTTCGAAAGGGGGCGTTGGTTATGGAGACTTTAAAAAGCGTTTGTTTGAAGCTTTTTGGGAATATTTTGAGCCAATGCGTGCAAAAAGAAACGAGCTCTGTGAGGATCCTCAATACATTGAAAATATTCTTAAAGAGGGTGCTGCTCGGGCAAGGGAAGCCGCCTCTGCCACATTAAAAAGGGCTCGCCATTCTTGTGGTATTACTTCGTGATAAATTCCCAGCAGTTAATTTTACAAATAATAAAATGATGAATTGATACTTGCGAAGATAATATACAGTATTAGCATTCTCACCCCAATCCAGATAATTAAATAATAGAGGAAAGCCCATACTTGGCATGTTTGAAGAAGAAGAAGAAGAAGATAACGGTGGCAGTTACAGACGCCGACGCGACGAACCACTTTATACAGAAAAGATATTTTCTGACCGTAAAGTTTTTTTTGTTGATCTGAAAGCGAATGATCGTGGACGGTTTCTTAAAATTACAGAAGACGTTAGAGGAAGACGTGATACCATCATGGTCCCTGAAGAAAGCTTGCAGGAACTAATTGATGCATTGCAAAATGTTTCAGATTATCTGAAGAACGAGGATTCAGAAGATTAAGTTTATTGTAAATTTTTGCTTCCACACAACGCTCAATCCCACAAATAAACCAGTGTGATTGTAAATAATACAAACTTTGAAGTTCTCTGTGAAACAGAAGATTTCATTGTTGTAAATAAGCCTGCCCCATTACTCGTACATCCTTCCGTTCCTGGCAATCCGCCAACGCTTTTAGATGGGCTCAAAGATCTCCTAGCCTATGACATCGCGAACGGAGCGCGATTATCAATCATCAATCGATTAGACAGAGAAACTAGCGGCATTGTGATTGTCGCAAAAAATAAAACCACGGCTAGGGAATTTGGTATTGCCATGCAACAACGCCAAATAACAAAAGAGTATTTGGCGCTTGTTCATGGAACACCTCAAGAAAAAAAATTTACTGTCGAGGCTCCTATTTTAAGAGCGGGAGAGGTAGGAAAATCTAAAATATGGGTAAAACAAATCCCACATCCTGATGGAAAACCTAGCATCACTAAATTTGAATTAATCGAAAAACTCGAACCCTTTTCCTTATTAAAAGCAATCCCCGAAACCGGTCGAATGCATCAAATTCGAGTCCACTCATTGCATGTCAATCTCCCTATTGTTGGCGACAAAATTTATGGTATAAATGAAAACTGTTATCTCAAATTTATTGAAAACGGATGGACAAAAGAATTAGAATCTGAGCTTATCCTGCCTCGTCAAGCATTACATTGTCACCGAATGTCACTAGAAGGGATTGGGAAATGGGAAGCTCCAGTACCAAACTCATTTAAAACTTGTCGAGCCGCTTCTTGACCGCCGGTATTCCGCCCCCTAAGATTCCGATCGCTTCACAAACTAAGGAATGAATATACACGAATACCAAGCCAAGGAGCTATTTGAGCAATTTAATGTGCCCTCACCACAGGGACGCGTCGCTGAAACAGCGGAACAGGCTCAAAAAATTGCAGAAGAGCTGACCGGACAAGTTGTAATAAAAGCTCAAATACATGCTGGGGGTCGGGGAAAAGGTAACTTCAAAAATGGTTTCGAAGGTGGTGTACACTTATCTGAAAGTGCAGAAGAAATTGGGTCAATTGCCAAACAAATGCTTGGCCAAGTTTTGGTAACACACCAAACGGGTGATTCTGGTAAAGTCGTCAACAAAGTCATGGTTGCTCAGGCCGTAGACATTTCAAAAGAATATTATCTGGCTATACTTATGGACAGAGAAAGCCGCGCGCCCGTGATCGTGGCCTCCACAGAGGGCGGAGTAAACATTGAAGAGGTGGCCGAAAAAACCCCCGAAAAAATCATCCGCGAAACCATACATCCTTTGGCTGGGCTGCAACCTTATGAAATTCGAAAAATCTCATCCAATCTGGGGTTTGCTGGAAACACTGCCAAACAGTTCGGGAAATTGTTAAAGGCTCTCTATAAACTCTTTATATCGTGCGATTGTTCGTTAGTTGAAATTAACCCTTTAGTTACGACGCCTGACGGTCAAGTCCTAGCACTAGATGCAAAATTTGGTTTCGATGACAATGCTCTATACAGACAACCTGAAATTGAAGCCTTACGTGATCCTTCGGAAGAAGATCCAAGAGAAGTTGCGGCCTCAGAATTTGGTCTGAATTATATCGGCCTTGATGGAAACATCGCATGCTTAGTCAATGGTGCCGGACTAGCAATGGCAACAATGGACATCATCAAACATTTTGGTGGAGAGCCCGCTAACTTTTTAGATGTGGGAGGAGGTGCAACCGAAGAACAAGTCACGAATGCTTTTAAAATCATTCTGGGAGACTCAAATGTGAAAGGTATTCTCGTTAATATTTTCGGTGGAATAATGGATTGTGATGTAATTGCAAATGGAATTGTTGGGGCATGTAAACAGGTAGATTTAAACATTCCGTTAGTGGTTCGTCTTGAGGGTAATAATGTAGAAGCGGGGAAACAAACACTGGCAAATTCTGGAGTCAATTTGATCGCGGCCGATGATTTATCTGATGCCGCCGAAAAGGCTGTCCAAGCCATCAGTACTTGATCATTAAAAACTAATAAATTTAACTTAAAATCCTTTAAATTGGCCGACAATCACGACATCACTCTACGCTTTTCGCGTCGCTACTCAATGGGGCATCGGCTCATCAGTGGTGCGGCCCCGAATTGTAAGATTCCTCATGGACATGATGAAACTGTGACGGTTGAAATTGCCAGTGAAAATAATCGGAAACTCGATACTGATACTAATATGCTTGTCGAGTTTGAAGATGTGAAAGGCCTTTGGTTTGATTGGCTTGATGGATCAGTTGACCATAGCTTTCATGTCAGTTCAAAAGACCCTATCATTACATATTTTAAAGAAAATGAACCTGATCTTTTGTCTCGACTTCTCATTACGCCTGGTGACCCTACCACCGAAATCAGATCTGCTTGTTATTATGCAAAGCTAAGTTCTTTTCTTAAAACAAAGGATGAAGATTTAATTTGTGTTGGACTACAAATTCAAGAAACCCCAACAAATGCTGTCAGGTTTAAATGTACTGATATAACTAAATTCTTGCCCAGTGATGACAATCATTGGTGGAACCGCCCTGACCTTTCAATTAACGATTTATAACAACTGTTTACTATGTCTATCTTAGTGCAACCAGATACAAAAGTTCTTATACAAGGAATTACCGGTGGATTCGGAGCTACGCATGCCCAGCTCAGCTTAGAATACGGAACCCAAATAGTTGCAGGAGTCACTCCTGGCAAGGGAGGGCAGGTCTTTGAAGACAAAGTTCCAATATTCGACACCGTAGACGAAGCCATGAATGAAACAGGAGCAAAAGTTTCAGCAATATTTGTTCCTCCTGCATTCGCTGGTGATGCCATTATGGAATCTGTAGACGCAGGCATGGACCTCATTGTAGCAATTACCGAAGGCATTCCGGTTGCAGACATGATGCGAGTGCGCTCAATGATGGAAGGTAGTCATTCTAGGCTTATTGGACCAAACTGTCCTGGGATTGTGACACCAGGAGATGGTCCAGAATCGTCTGGAGGATGCCGAATTGGCATAGCTCCAGGATACATTCACAAAAAGGGTTCGGTTGGAGTTGTCTCTCGTTCTGGAACACTAACTTATGAAGCTGTGTGGCAAACAACTCTTCTTGGACTCGGCCAGAGCACTTGTGTTGGAATTGGAGGAGACCCTATCAACGGGACCAGTCATTTGGACATACTAAAACTATTTAATGATGACCCAGACACTGAATCAATAATCATGATTGGTGAGATTGGAGGCAGTGCTGAAGAAGAAGCTGCGGCCTGGGCCAAAGAAAATTGCAATAAGCCCATAGCTGCCTTCATTGCCGGAGCAACGGCTCCTCCTGGTCGAAGAATGGGTCATGCCGGGGCCATTATTTCTGGTGGCAAAGGAAATGCCTCAGCCAAAAAGGAAGCCTTGAGAGAAGCAGGCATCGCTGTAGCCGAAACTCCATCAGAAATGGGTTCTGCTTTAGCTAATATTTTGTGAAAAAAAATTAAGAAAGTTTGGTGATTTGCTGTTAAAAAGGCTAAAACTTCAAACTGTATATCAGAGAGGTATAAAAGCCCTTTGCAAGTGTCCGCCTCTTCGATATTCTTCTCGCCCCATCTTACATAAATACTTAAAAGAGCTAATTTAGCATCCCCCCAATAACAATCATCATGGCATTAGCAGCAAAAGGACTAGAAGGAATCATAGCCAACGAATCCAAGCTCAGTAACGTTCAGGGCCAAGAAGGTAAATTATCCTATCTCGGCTATACTATTGACGATCTTGTCGAAAATACCTCCTTCGAAGAGGTTCTTTACTTGCTTCATCGCGGACAATTACCGAACCGCGAAGAATTGGATGCAATAACTTCAACATTACGTACTAACAGAAATCTTCCTCAAGGAATCATAGATTTCCTTAAAGCATCGCCTAAAGATGCCGGCCCAATGGACATTATGCGTACCGGTGTATCGATGCTTGGACTGTATGATCAAAGGGGGGATCATCAGAACCGAACACTGAATGAAGAGCGTGCATTAGCAATCGTTGCCAAGATCCCGCTAATAGTCGCTGCGTTTCACCGCTGTCGACAAGGTTTGGAAATTATCGAGCCTAGGGATGATCTTAGTGAAGCTGCTCACTTTTTGTATCTTATTAATGGAGAAGCGCCTTCTGATGATGCAGCAAAAACACTCGACGTTGCTTATATATTACATGCTGATCATGGAATGAATGCATCAACATTCAGTTCTCGAGTCACCATTGCAACTCTAAGTGATATTTATTCCTCCATCACTTCAGCGATCGGAACTCTAAAAGGCCCCCTGCATGGTGGAGCAAATGAAGGAGTCATACAAATGCTAGAAGAAATTGGTTCTGAAGATGCCGTGGATGCATATGTTGAAGGTAAACTTGAGCGCAAAGAAAAAATAATGGGTATCGGTCACCGGGTCTACAAGGTACTTGATCCACGAGCACCGCACCTGCGAAAAATGGCAATTAAGCTAACTGAAGAACTTGGAGATCCAAAATGGATCAATATGTCGGAACGCATAGCGAACATCATGAAGGAGCGCAAAGGGCTGAATGCTAATGTTGATTTTTATTCTGCGACAGTTTATTACAGTCTAGGAATACCAACGGATCTATTTACCCCTATATTTGCCATTAGCAGGGCAAGTGGATGGACCGCTCAAGTATTAGAACAGCTTGATGATAACCGCCTTTATCGTCCACTGACAGATTATATCGGAGCTGATTCTCAACCTCCTATACTCCCCATTGAGGAGCGCTCTTAACACTTCTCAATAAAATTATAATTTTCTCATTTTCTTATCTGAAAAGGAGCAAACCTATACTAGGATAAACAATCTCTCTAGTCCTGTCCTAGTAAAATGGTTAGTTATAACAATCACGCATCTTACATTCAAGCAATCCGTGAACAGGTATCAAATGTCGTTGTTGGTCAAAATGACGTAGTAGAGCGCTTGCTCATTGCTCTCTTCACTAGCGGGCATATTCTGCTCCAAGGGATGCCAGGACTTGCAAAGACTCTCCTAGTAAATGCCCTCGGCAAAGCCATTCACTTAGATTTCTCTAGAATCCAATTTACTATCGATTTATTACCATCGGACATTCTCGGCTCCGAAATTCTTGACCAGGCGAGTGGACAATTCACTACACATAAAGGCCCTATATTTACTAACCTTCTGCTTGCAGATGAAATAAATCGCGCAGCTCCAAAAGTTCAAGGAGCGCTACTAGAAGCCATGCAAGAGCGCAAAGTTACCATCGGAGACAATACGTATCGTCTTCCAGTGCCCTTCCTTGTTATTGCAACACAAAATCCCATCGAACAAAGTGGTACATTTGAATTGCCCGAAGCTCAACTCGATCGGTTCATGTTATGTCATCGACTCCAATATCCGACCCCAGTCGAAGAAGAGGAAATTTTAACTAGGAACTTGAATCTTGGCATTCAAAAAGAAGAGGGAGGAGCCGTGGCCAACACTGAATTTGACGTTGTTTCCGAAGATCCTGTCGGAGAACCTAAAGACTTAATTTCCGTAATTGATGCCGTACACAAAATCCACGTTAGCGAAGTCTTCATTAAACATGTCGTTGAGCTCATTAGTCGGACCCGGAATCATTCACACATTGAACTCGGAGCAAGTCCCAGAGCTGGCATAGCACTTATTAAAGGTGCACGGGCACGAGCGCTCATTCATGGACGAGACTACGCAATACCTGAAGATTTGTTTGCGTTAGCTGAGGATGTCCTCCTGCACCGTATGCGCCTCAATTACGAAGCTTTAGCCGAAGGTATGAGTACTATAGATGTCTTAGAAGACATTCTAACAACTATGGGATAATATCATTTATAATTATCTCATCCATTTTGGCGCCGAATTCTATTCTGCAGATGACTGAAAAATTCCTCGATTCCTGCGATCCAATTGACTCACGACAATTCATCATCGCTATAAAGAAATTGGCCGATGATATAGGATACGGTAGCGACCGGTCTACGTTTCTCGGATCTGGAATAGAATATCTACAATCAAGAGCCTATCAGATTGGCGACCCTATCAAATCAATAGATTGGAAAGTCACTGCCCGTACAGGAAAATTTCACGTTAAGGAATACGAAGCTCCAAAACAAATGCCCATTTACTTGCTCATCGATACATCCGCTTCGATGACAATTTCTTCCACAAATATTAGTAAGTACGCATCGGCCATAAGAATCGCTGGAGGGATCGCATTCGCCGCATTAGATCGAATAAGTCCAGTAGGAGTGATTGGAGCAGGGGGTCGTGATTTATTTGTAAAGCCAAGTCTATCTGCTGACCGCATACTGCAATGGATACTTAAACTGCGGTCCTATCGTGTCGATGAACCAACCCGCGTAGGCACTCGTTTGGCCGAGCTTATGCCAATTTTAACGAGCCGGTCTATGATTATTATCATATCAGATCTGCACGATTCTACAGCCATGCCGGCACTCAAACTCGCAGCACAAAAACATGATTGCGTTGCCCTCCAGCTGATTGATCCAATAGAATCAGGGATACAAGGTGCTGGATTTGTGAAAACAAGAGAAGCCGAAACCGGAAACACAGGAATCACAAAAAACAGAGTCAAACTCACTGATTCTAAATTTATTGCTGAGGAACTAAAAAAGTCCGGCATTGATTACTTACAACTGCTCACCAATGAACCAATAGCTCATAAATTGCGTCATTTTTTTAAATCTCGCGCTGTACTTAGTCGAGGAACGCGCTAGCCATGAAAAGATCACTGTTTATTGGCATTTTATTTTTTACCCTTCCGTGCCTCATGGCCAAGGAGCTGCAACGAGAAGCCGCTCCCATTGGCATCAAAATGCAGATAAAAGATTACGTCATTCCAGGTCCTGAAGTGGAAGCTAAGCCCCTGAGTAAAGAATCAGCCATTGTCTTACGTATCAAATCGGTTTATCCGCATGGTAACTCTTTTCGATACGATTTTGAATATTATGGATTAGAAGCAGGGTCCTTTGATCTGGGCGATTATTTACAAGGCAAGGATAACAAGCCAAGAACTGATCAGCCTAAGCTGCCGGTAATGTTCAAATCATCCTTAGCACCAGAACGGATTAGACCCAATCCACCAGACGATGGAAAATTACCTCGTTTCATAAAATACAAACATCTAGTGATCTTTGGAGCTGCTTTCTGGTTAATAGGGTTCCTAGTACTGATATTTGGTGCTCGTAAAAGATTGAACTTGATGGAGTCTTCTACTCCTGAAGTGCTCAGCCCGGCAGAAAGTTTACGACCTCTAGTAGAAGCTGCTAAAAAAGGAAAACTTGGAAAAGAAGGTCAAGCAAGACTAGAAAGGACACTTATTATTTTTTGGAGTCAGCGAATGAATCTCTCGAATGAATCGCCTAGCACGGCACTATCTAAAATTAAATCGAACCCAGAAGCGGCACCTCTGTTCGAAAAACTTGAGTCTTGGTTCCATTGTCCAAATCCAGAAGAGCCTTCTGATTTAGAAACTCTGCTCAAGCCTTACCAGAAACCAAAAGTTGACTGAACGATAGAAAAATATCTACTAAATGTTTGTCCACTCTCCAGTCCTCATTTTGCTTGCGATTCCGACCGCGTTACTGTTCTGGATCTGGCGCAAAAATGGCCATGGCCATCAGGTAGTAATACCGGTAGATGAATCACTAATGACCCGCAATCGCCGATGGGAATACATACTTAAAGTGACTTCCTCATTCCCAGCATTGTTATTAGCAATTGCGGTACTGCTCCTGGCCGGACCTCAACAACTCTCCGATCCAAAAACTAAAAAAAGATTAACCAATATTCAATTTGCTCTTGATGTGTCCGGCAGCATGACGGCGCCTTTTGGCGATGGTAACCGTTACGAGGCAGCCATGGAAGCAATCAATGAATTCATTAACTATCGTGAAGAAGATGCTTTTGGGTTAACTGTTTTCGGAGATCATTTCTTACACTGGATACGTCTGACTTCTGATCCGTCAGCATTCGGATATGCAACCGATTTTTTAGGCCCTACACGTTTGCCTATTTGGTTTAGAGGCGGAACTAAAATCGGTCTGGCCCTTGAGGAGTGCTCAAAATTGTTAGTTGAACGCGAAGAAGGTGATCGCCTCATTATTCTTTTATCAGACGGCTACAGTGCTGATCTTGGAGGCGGTAAAGACATTGAGATAGCCAATAAACTTGTAGCTAATAATATTTCTACATATGCCATTCACATTGCACCTGGATCACCTCCGGCACAGTTATTAACCATAACTAATCGGACCGGCGGTGAAGTTTTTGCAGCTGGCGATCCATTGGCTCTAAAAGAAATATTCGCTCGAATTGACAAAATGCAGAAAACTAAAATCGAGAGGATAGGTGCCGAATCGATGGACAATTTTAAACCCTATGTGATGGCAGGAACCTCCATAGCCTTAATGTTTTTAATGAGTCTCTTCGGTTTACGTTATACACCATGGTAGTGAATCCGGAAATTTCAGCGTTAGCTGCACTAGTACTTACAATTGGGGCTGAGATGATACATTCACGCCGTATCAAAAACATTGCGACCTTATCCTTCGGCCCTTCGGCCCTTCCTTCATCATGGGCTCGAATAGCGCCGGCAGCAAGATGTGTGGCTCTATCCTTAGGAATCTGGGGACTTACTACTCTTTTAACTATCCAGCCTAAGGTTCACAAAGCCCAAGCAGTTGATCCTGATGAAATACGTCACATTGTAATTGTTCTCGACGTGTCTCCGAGCATGAAAATAAAAGACGCTGGTGAGGGAGGAGTAAAGAGAAGGCGGGAACGCGCTTTTGAATTAATGGAATCATTTTTTAAAAGGGTCAGGGTCGAACAAATGAGGCTTTCCCTGATAGCAGTATATAACGGAGCAAAACCGGTCGTTGTAGATACTAAAGACGCAGAAGTAGTTCGAAATTTTCTTGATAGTATGGACATGTATACTGCATTTGAAGCCGGTAAAACTCATCTCTTTGATGGGCTCAATCTTGCCGCCGAAATTTCTAGTGAATGGCGCCAAGACAGCACAACGATTGTTCTACTTTCGGACGGTGATACTGTTCCTTCCATAGGAATTCCGAAGATGCCAAGATCCGTCAATGGGATATTGGTTATTGGAGTAGGCGATCCAATAAAGGGAACCTTCCTGGACGGCCAAAACTCCAAACAGGATGCCTCAACTCTTAGGCAGATAGCTTTACGGCTTAATGGCACTTACCATGATGGAAACGTGAAACATATCCCAAGCGAAACAATTTCATCTCTCGTATCAGTTGAAGAAAAAAGCGCCCTCGAAAAAATGACTAGGCGAGAATACGCTTTGATAGCGATAGGAATATCTGCTCTGGTTCTAGCTTCACTCCCTTTCATATTAAATTCTTTTGGCACTCAATGGCGTGTCGGGATCCGATCAAATTCGGGTAGTAAAAAATGAAATTTTCAGAAATCCCTGTCCATCGCCCATGGTTAGCGATTGCTTTATTTGCAGTTATCAGCGGTCTTTCTTTTTACGGAAACTTATCTGAGCGTGGAGATCGAAACATTAAAAGTGCCCGCGCAAAAACTGATTACGAATTTACCAAAAAAGTGACTCGCGAATTCGGGCCAGACGGATCAGAAATTCTCATACTCATTACTCATAAAAATGACAATGGAGATTTATTTGAAAAGGGCACTGCCACATCTTATAAGAATCTATTAAAAGCGGTAAGAAAAATTCCCGCCGTCTCTCGGGCATTCAGTTTTGATCAAATACCCTCATACGGAATTGGACTACTTAAGCTTCCATTGTTTCCAGATAAAAATGACTCTGACTCAAAACGTAAGGCGTGCCGAAAAAGGGCTCTAAATCATCCCATAGTCGCGGGGAATTTATTGTCTGCAGACGCTCGCACTTCCTTGGTCCCTTTGAGTTTGAAGCTGACAAAAAATCAAAACATTGGCGACGTTCTTAGTCTCATTAGAACTGAGGGCAACAAGGCTCTAAAGGGTTCAAATCTGGAAGCTAAACTGACCGGGAGGGTTCCGATAGATATTGCCCGCCGTGATGCAATGAAAACTGAAAAATTACGCTTTCAAATCATAGGCTATGTTCTTTCTGCAATACTTGCTCTTATTTTCTTTCGCGGCTTAGTGATGACTCTAATAGTCACTTTGCCACCCGCGGTCGGCGTCTTCTGGACCATTGGAATGCTTGGCTTCACTAATGAACGCCTCAATAGCCTCTCTATGGTGATCATGCCCATCATATTAACAATGATTGGGTTCACTAACGCCGCTCACATTGTTTTTCAGTTTCGTCGAGAACTCAATGAAGGGTCTTCTGCTAAAGAATCTATGGCAGCTTCAATGCGTAAATTAGGACTCCCATGCATGTTGTCAGCTTTAACGACTGCCGCGGGATTTGCTTCCCTCACCGTTGCAGAAGCAAACATGATTAGTGACTTTGGAAGAGACTGTGCCGTCGGCACACTGATCACATTCATGGCCGTGGTTCTCTTACTGCCACTCCTTGGCCTTTTGCCATTCAAGCACAAAATAGAAACTGAAAAAAAATCTCTGCAACTAGGGTCCGCCCTAGGAAAAGAATTTTTCCTGCAATTCATTGGCCTTGTCATTAAACGCTCTAAGTGGGTAGTAACTGTTTCTGTTATTCTCACAATTCTCTTTGGATGGCTAACTTCGACTCTTAAGCCAGACATGTATCTGCTCAACCAGCTTCCAGACAAAAGCGAAAGTGGAGAAGCTCTCATAGAGGCCGATAAAAGCCTAGGAGGGATACAAGCCATCCGCATAGTTGTCGAATGGGAATCCGATGACAGTGACCCTGTACCTATCATTGCAAACATCGAAGAGATAGTTAAAGAGGAAAAACTTTTGAGCCAACCCTTATCGATACGGGGAGTACTTTCCTCGCTCCCTGGTCTTGGAAAAGATCTTTCTTTACGTATGCCTCTCCTGAAACGAGCGCCTCCAGATTTAATTAAGCCCCTTTACCGTCCAGATCTTAAAAAGGCAGTCGTCATTACCAGGATACAAGACCTCGGAGTCGCTCAATACACACCCGTCTATGAAAGAATAGAAAATAAACTTCTGAAGCTAAGCGAGAAAAATCCTGATTATAAGTTTGGATTGGCTGGAGGAGCTGTCGGTTGGGGGCGATACGTCCATCGCATGCTTAATGACTTAGCCCGTAGCCTCGCTGCAGCAGCCATTATCATCCTCATCATGATAACAATCGCCTACCGTTCTTTGCGGATTGGCTTAATAGCCATGATTCCAAATCTATTTCCTCTACTGGCATGTGCTGCGGTCTTAGCCGCCTTTAAATTACCACTATCTCTTGAAATTGTTTGTGCTTTCACGATCTGTCTCGGCATCGCTGCTGATGATGCAATCCACTTCCTGAGTCGTTACCAAAGCGAAAGAAGAAATGGTCTCAATATGGATGAGGCCCTCGAATGTAGTTTTATGCGTGTAGGACAGGTCCTTATAGCTACTACGGTTGTCATGCTCTGCGGTCTTGGAAGTGTTCTTTTCAGTTCACTTCCTATGTATCGCGCTTTCACTGCAGTTGCTTGCGCAACGCTTAGTACAGCGCTCATTGCTGATCTCATTATACTCCCCTCACTTTTAAAGTTGTTCCATAACAAAAAGGTTTAGACTTGAACATGTCTGTCCAAAGACTAACATAATAGAACGTCCCTTTAATCATGCGTAAGTTCTTCATCTTTATTTGGCTACTCGTTCCACTTGGTGCGGCGGCGTATCATTTTGGTCCTGGTCAACAAAGCATTAAAATTGACCAGGTAACCACACACATTGATTTGGCAGAGAAACACTTGATGAATAAGGAATTTGCTGAAGCTGTGATCGAGTTTGATGAAGCGATCAGTTTATTGCCTAAGGAGAATTTTTCTACAAGCAACAGGTTACGTTTAGAGAAAGCCAAAGCACAGATGCAGTGCTCACAACTCCCAGAAGCTTATAAGGACCTTCTGTCAATGCTATCAGCACTAGATGAAAACACGGAACCACAGTTGGCTGCCGATACAAAATCAACTCTTGCCAATGCTCAGTATTATATTACTTGGCTAATGAGGCTCGAAGGCCATTCCCGGGAAGTTTGGGAGCCGGTCATTGAATCATCGCGCCAAAATTATTATGCAGCTGCCGAATTTGCAAAGAGTGAAGGGAAACAGCAATCGGCTGATCAATTATTCGAAAATCTTGAAGCTTCAATAAAGCTTGCTCGCATAGATTTGGATGAACTTCAGGGCCTGCCACTGCCTAACCAATGACGAGGATGTGGAAGTGGAACCAGGCCCGGTCGGGCCGGAAAAAGTAAAACGGGTAAGAAGCCTGCGGACTCTCGCGGCGCAGGCCAAGCTCCTCCACCGGACGGGATCGGATCGTGATCCTGAAGGGCTTGCCCAACATACAAATTACAAACCACATCAGTTCTCCCGACTTGGTTAAATGAGACGGCTCTTCCTAACAAGCATCGCGCTTCAGTTATCCATTGGTTCACTTTTAGTAGCTCAAGATCGGACGGCTAAAGTTCCGGTGAAGGTCATACCGCCGTCCGAAGATAAAAAAAATCTGAGGGATTCTATCAACAAAAATACAACCACAGGTGCAGCAACAATCGCAACGCGACCCACTGATGTTGATGCCCTTATCCTTGCAAAACTGCCAAAAGTATTAATTGACCGCCGCCCCTCATCTCTTTTAAGAAACTTGGGAAACATTGATCAAAACAAAAAGGATAAAGGCAGTTCAAAACAACCAAAAAGCGCAGCAGACATTGCAATTGAATCACTGGCTGAAAATCTAACTAAGAGCAATTGGAATGGGGTAGCGGACTTTTTTTCCTCTCAATTTAAGAAAACCGAGAACGCAAACAAGGCTTACCTGAGTCTGTTGGATACTCTCGCGCTACCGCCACGCATTAGACCCACAAGAACAATATCATCTGCAAGCGTAACGCCCGGAAAGGTAACGCCACCACGAAACATGGCATATGCCGAAAAGCATCTCCTCTCTCCCACTGATATATTATATTTAGGGGATGCCTGTCCAGTTGATCTCAATGAAAAAACCACAATACCCAAGCTGGGACGTTTATTGAAAATAGCACTCTCTCGCGGTCACTTTCCTGATACTTTTGTTAACTTACTCGATAAGGGAACAAAAAAAATTGGCGGCTCCAGTGACAGTAAAAAACGAATGACAGCAGCCAGACTGCTAATCAGTGCTGGACTCGCAGCCGAAGCTGGGAAATTCCTACCACAAATTGATGATTCAAATGATCCTGATGAACTTGATATTATTGCAAATTATCATTTGGCACTTCATGCAAAAGAACCCAAAGAGGGACACCTTGGCATGGCCTGGAAAGCCACTCAATTGGTTCTAGCCAATCCAAAAACTATTCAAACGAGTAAAGAATCTGCCCTTGAAAGGGCAGTGGATCTCGCCCCTAGAGTTGAAGAGGAAAAAGGAGCACGATGGCTAAGTGAAAGCTTCACTGGAGACGCTAAACTTGGTCGTGAAGTACTTGCAACGATTGGAGCCCTCACATCAAGTGGCAGATCAGAACCTGCATCCTCTGCGCGCCTTCGGCGGCTCACTTTGCAAAAAACAGCCACAGAATCTTTGCTTCAGATCAATGAAATTAAACTTAACGAATGGTCGGAGATATTAAATATACTTGCTCTAAATTGGCTCTCCGAAGCCTCTTATAGCTATCAGAGGGACACATCAAAAACGATTAGCCCGAGAATGCGTTGGGATCAGTACGGCAACATGTATTACGAAAACCCTAAAGTTAATTCTACGGCTACTCCGAGTAATGTTCCTGCACCAATCGCCTCCGGAGAACTGCTAAAAGTGCGCCCAAATGAAAACTGGCTTCTTCAAATAGATGCTGACCTGCAACCACAGTTTTCTACTTTATATGCTCAGCTATATCTTAAAGTTAATGAACCAGAAGAGGCATTTCCTTACATCCAGAAAGTTTCTGCTAATTACCCCGAAACCGGAAAAAGTCTGGCTGAAGAATTCTTGCGTGTCTGGGCAGATAATCATAATCCAAATGCGAATCGCAACCGTACTTATCGGTACGGTTATATGTATGGATATAATCAAAGAGCAAACTCTATCCCGCTGACCCGCTCAAAGCAGGAACGGAGTCTAACCGAACTGGCCAATTGGGTGGGTAAATTGAAATCCTTACCAATAGGTGAAATTAATCAGGACAAACTCGCCGAAGCCTTCACTAAAATTCATAGCCGTGCCGAGGTATATAAAATGACCGCAATCACCAAAGTATTCGGAACCTTTAAGGACATGAGCCCGAAAACTGTTGCAGCTTTAGCTAACACTATGCGAGTCAATCTAGCGACAGTCTGGCGTGATCCTAAAACACAGCAAGATGCAAAGACAAAACGCAAAGATGATGAAATCCTTGCCGAAGTAATAGCAGGATATGAAGGAATAGATGATATTCTGGGGAAAACAATTGAAGCAAATCCTGAAGATTGGCGCCTCCATCTACGAAGAGCCTGTCTGGCTCTCGACAAAATCAACTTTCAGCAGGAATCGAAAAAGAGCTCCACTTATTCTATCGATCGAAAGAAAAGTTATGAAATGTTCTCAAAGGCTGCTGAGCTATACATCTCGACTTCACCTGACAACGAAGAAGAAGAAACGACCGAAGCCTTTGAGCACTGGTTCTACGCTGCCTTAGGTGCAAGTGATCTAAGTGCACTTCGCGAAACACAACTCCCCGCTCCCCGACAAATTGAAAAAATAAAAACTGCGCTTTCTGGTTTACCGAACAAATCCGCAGAGCGGCACTTAGCCCGCTTTGCAAATGCTCTTGCAGCGAGGATCAGTTCAGTGAAACCAGAACTCAAACAGCGTTACCTTCGTCATGGCTTATCAATTGCTGGTGATCATGAAAAGGCCAGTGAAGCGCAAAAGCTTTTTAATTACTATAATGACCTGACTACTGAAATCCAGCTAGTGGCAAGGATCGACGGTTCAAGTACGGTCGGGCATGAATCACCATTCGGAGTCTTCGTTGACATTCGCCATACCAAAGAAATAGAACGCGAATCCGGCGGATTTGCCAAATACCTTACAAATCAAAATAATTCCAGCTACGCCTATAACTATGGCAGGCCAACACAAAATTATCGGGAAAAGTTTGAAGATATTACCCGTTCAGCGCTTTCAGAACACTTCGATGTTATGTCAGTTACATTTCACGATAGCAAAATCACTTCAAGGGGAGCAGGACAAGAAGGATGGCGCATTACTCCTTACGCGTATATTTTACTTAAGGCACGCACTCCAGAAATTGATAAAATACCTTCGATGCAGATCGATCTGGATTTTCTAGATACTGGAGGATATGTGATTCTTCCAATAGCCACGGCTCAAATTCCAATCGATTCTAAGCCCAAAATTGGTGAAGCTCGCCCCACTGAAAACCTCAAAATCGTTCAAATACTGGATGAGAGGGAAGCTGATCAGGGCTTGCTCAAAGTTGAAGTTAAAGCTTCATCCAATGGTCTGGTTCCAAATCTTGACCAATTACTTGAGTCGAACCTCAATAACTTTAAACAAACCGATTCATCTGGGGGAGAGATTTCCATAGCCAGATTAGATGCAGAATCTCAGTCAGGGAGTCCCATCACTGAAAGGAACTGGATACTCACTTTCACAAAAACACAAAAAGGCACAAATGACTCTTCCCTTAAATTTAGTTTCCCAAAACAAATAACTGAAACTAAAGAAATGCTTTTTCAGCGGTATGAAGACGCTGATTTAGTTGCTTCTAGTCAAACCATACTATTAGAACAGAATTACGGTCAGAAGAATTCGAAATGGATTGGATTGGCTCTACTTGTAGTCCTTTTTATAGGAGCAATAGCCTTGAAATTTAAAAAGCAAAATCTGAAAAGTTCAGGAAGCAAAGAAAAGATCTCCAACTTTAATGTTCCAAATGAAATTACACCTTTTTCTGTTCTTGGCCTTTTGCGGAAAATTCATCAGGAAAAAGATTTTTCCGAAGAAATTCAATTACGGTTAGATGAATCCATCGCATCTGTTGAAAAGCAATATTTTGATAGAGAAGATGAACCGTCTCTCAACCTAAAGGCCATCGCAGAAGAGTGGGTCAACCGAGCAGCGGTCTAATAAAGAAGCCAAGCATTACGCGACCCTCTGGATCTCAATCAGCACGGTCAAACCTCAACGCTAGCGACGGCCATAGCTGCCATTCCTTCACCTTTCCCAACAAAACCCATCCTTTCGTTGGTCGTTGCCTTAATGCCAATCTGATCCATTTCTAACCCAAGGGCTTGAGCAATATTTTTTTTCATTGCATCAGCATGAGTCAGAATCTTTGGCTCCTCCGCTATTAGGCTGCTATCAATATTAATAATCTTTCCTCCTCGAGTGGCCACTTCCTCTGCTGTTTTTTGGAGAATACTAAGACTACTAATTCCTTTGATTGATTCATCTGTAGGAGGAAAAAAATATCCTATGTCTGGAGCGCCTACCGCTCCCAGAATAGCATCCGCAATGGCATGACTTAAGACGTCAGCATCGGAATGCCCATCAAGGCCCTTGTCCCAAGGAATGTGCACGCCTCCAAGTATTAAGGGTCTACCTTCCACTAGCCGATGAACGTCGTATCCTATTCCTGATCTTGATGCCATGATTATTATGAAAGTGTATTTTCTAGAGGCAACTTACCGTTCCACGAACAAATTGAAAGTTTGCCTTTCGTAACATTACTATCAATAAGATCGACCCTCCCTCCTGCAGCCTCTACCAACAATTTACCGGCAGCAATGTCCCATAAACTGATCACTTCCTCTATATATGCATCTAACCTTCCACAAGCAATATAAGCTAATGCAAGTGCTGCACTTCCCATCATACGGGATTTCCTGACCTGAGAAGCAATTTCACGGTAACGGATGAAGCCTGCCTCCATAGCATCTTTGGTCTTAGAAAACCCTACAGTCACCACTGCTTCAGACATTTCTCCACGATCACTCGTTGATATAGGAGAACCGTTCAGTGTCGGCTCGCTTCCAACATTAACTGCCCAAAGTTCATCCATCATGGGGTCATATATCACACCAAGAATCCATTGATCTGTTGATTGTTGGCGGAGAGCTATTGAAACACAAAAATGTGGAATCCCGAAAAAATAATTCACCGTTCCGTCAATGGGGTCAATGATCCACTGATAATCACCACTCTCTGATCCACTATCGCCTTCTTCACCAAGAATAGAGTGGTCAGGAAAAGCAGTCAAAATTAAGTCCGAAATCAAAGACTGGCTCATAACATCCAGTTGTAATTTGATATCATGCTCTTCGAATGCATCTACGACTTTATCTTTCCCATAATTATCCTTCAATAATTGGCCCGCGGCCTTTGCCGCTTTCTTGGATATTTCTAGAAATTCGCTCATTTATCCTTTTAATAATGATTCTATCTTATCGAGAATTTTTTCTGCAATTTCCTGCTTAGAACACTTTGTAATATGATCCTTTGATCCGTCACTTTGAAAGATAGTGACTTCATTATTATCAGATTCAAATCCTATATCCTTGCGTGAAACATCATTAGCAACAATAAAGTCACAGCCCTTTCTTTTCATCTTCGATAATGCATTTTCCCGCAATTCCTCAGTGTCTGCTGCGAATCCGACTAATACTCCATCGAATCCAAAAATCTGACGCATTGATCCTAAGATGTCCTTAGTCCGTTTAAGTTTAATGTCCTTATCACCAGATTTTTTCAGTTTTTGTGGACTCGTTTCTATGGGTGTGTAGTCAGCAACTGCTGCAACCATTACTGCAGCATCACATCCTTCGGAGTGTTCCATGACCTCATCATACATTTGGGATGCCGTCTCTACAGAAACAATATGACAGCCCCTTGGACTAGGGACATTGACGGGGCCACTAATCAATAATACTTCATGGTCTCGCAATTCTGCAGCCGTTGCAATTGCATATCCCATCTTACCAGTCGAACGATTACTCAAAAATCTTACAGGATCAATTGGCTCTCTTGTCGGCCCGGCTGTTATGAGGATACGCACAGATAAAATTAATCTCTAATTGTCGGTTGAGAGGATCTTATTTACCGAATCAAGTATCCCATCAACTGGCCACATCCTACCAATTCCCTCATATCCACAAGCGAGCATCCCCTCATCAGGGCCTATAAACTGCACACCCCGAGAAACCAATTTTTCAACGTTCTCTTGCGTTGCAGGATGATTCCACATCTTACCATTCATGGCTGGAGCAATGATTACAGGAGCGAGCGTTGCAAGATAAATTGAACTTAATGGATCATCCGCAATCCCATTAGCAAACTTCGCTATTGTATTCGCGGTTGCTGGCGCAATAAGAATAAGATCCGAACGGTCTGCCAGCTCGATATGCCCAGGTCTGGAACTTTGCTTCTCATCATGAAAACTAGTAAAAACAGGATTCTTTGAAAGGACCTGTAATGTTAATGGCGTAATAAACTCTTTAGCCTCGTCACTCATAACCACGGTCACTGAGTGCCCACTCTTGGTCAAACCACTCGCAACATCAGCAGACTTGTAAGCAGCAATTGAACCTGAAACTCCTAGAAGAATTTGCTTCATTATAATAAAATTAGAGTCGCTTCCCAAAGACTCTTTGTCAAAGGCCGTTAAAAAATAAACTTTTCCCTCTCTTTAAGTGGGCTCATCTTTTTTTTCATCAAGATATGACTGCAAAATTTCAACTGCGGCCGCCTGATCAATTAAATGTCTACTGCTTTTGATAGAATGCCCCGCATCATGTAATTTTTGTTGAGCCAAAGTAGTGGTGAACCTTTCATCTTGGGTAACCACCTTAATAGTTGGCATGGTACTGGTTATTTTATCGACAAAATCTGATACTTTCTGTGCTGCTTTGCCATACGATCCATCTAGGCTTCGGGGCATACCAATGACAATGATTGCAATTGATTTTTGGTCAACAATTTCAGCAATTCTTGCAATTGGATTCGCTTCGCAAGCCTGAACTGTTTCAAGCGGATGGGCAAACATCCCCAAATCATCGCTACATGCAATTCCAATGCGGACTTCTCCATAATCTACTCCCAGAGCTTTCAAAATATAGATAAACGGGGCTTTGTTCCTATTAAGCTAAACGCATAGCAAGCGGATTCATACTAACAACTTCATAACAATTATCTTTAATATATGAATATAATTAAATTTGCTTTATTAAAATCCCCGCCAAATCTTCATGGCCCATAAACGTGAACACTATGTTGTTGTCTCTATAAATGAGAATGATTTTTAATAGTGTTTAGTTTGAAAGCTAGGCCTCTAGGAACACGTAATAATACTATCCATTAGTTCTCCTCTCATAATAATGCATTCATCCCGACTCATTTACCTCATCATTTTGAATCTATGCTTTTTGCCATGCGCCAAAGCAAATCTAGAATCACAACTCAAAAAGGCCGAAACCGCCGCTGACACGACTGCAATCATTGAAATCGCAAGGCGAATGCTTGATAAGAATCCGGAAGACTTAATTCTCCTTCGGAAAATAGCACGTGCCCAAATCAAAAATAATGCATTCTCAGAATGCAAAAAAACGCTTGCTCATTTGTCCAGCCTTTTGCGTAAAGAAGATGCTGAAGTTCTGGAAATGTTCGGTGACATTGAACTGCAAAAGAGTGGTTCAAAAGAATCAAAAAATGCTCTAGGGTACTGGACCCGTGCTTTGCAGATCGATCCTGCAAGGGCCTCAGTCCTGACCAAACTGGTAGAATACCAAAGCAGACATTTCAACAGGCAAAAAGAACCGGAATACCTAAGAAAACTTGTACAATTAACCAACGATCCTGAGAACCTGTCCAAAATCATAAATCTGAATCTCAGAAATCGTGAATGGGACGCGATCGATCAATTTACAAAGAGGCTAAGGGCTTCATTCCCAAGCAGTGATCAAGCCAAAAAATGGAATCCCTCATATGACAAACTCCTGAAGATTAAAATACGGTTAATTAATATTGATTCTTCCCTAAGCAAAGGACTTTATATGGTAAAGCACTTACTCGAGAGAGCTTGGATTTTTAATGAATTATTCATTGATCAACTCGCTATCGAAGATGCCGAAAGGGCTTTAGAAATCCGACCTGATTCTTTGTGGGTAAAATATCAACTGGGCATCATATTAGCCAATGCCGGCAAGGCCAAAGAAGCTTCGGACCAATTGGGCCTGAATTTTTGGAAATATTCCTACAAACGAACG
>JASLJT010000303.1:0-14163 GCA_030747955.1 Verrucomicrobiales bacterium
ATAACCCTAAGAACCCCGTGCAGACCGTAATAGAGGTTCATGTTGATAAACCTAAGGGTCAAAACAAGCACTCGGTTGGCGCTCTATATGACCTGGTCCCTCCAAAGAAAAATAATGCAACGACCGGTTGGAATAAAGTCAAAATTACTGCAAAGGATAATATGATCACCGTTGAAATGAATGGTGAAGTCATTAATGGAATGGATCTTAATAAATGGACAGAGCCTAATAAGAATCCGGATGGCTCCAAGAACAAATACAAGACCCCATTGAAGGACTTCAAGAGAGAAGGACACATAGGTTTTCAGGACCACGGGCACCTTGTCTCTTATCGAAACATTAAGATCAAGAAGCTCTAAGGTTAAATAGTATATAGACCTATGGTCCTCGCCCATTTTGGTACGACCGCAGCATTATCGATTTTCATATCGGTCACCTGTTCCTTTGCTAAAGATAAAGAATCAACAAGAATCAATCAGATACAGCTCATTGGGACTCACAACTCATACCATATTGCTCTCCCTGCAAAGAATCTTAATAGGATAGGCATTATCAACCGTGGACTTAAGAATTCCCTTGAATACACGCATCGCCCACTCACAGAGCAATTACAGATACTCGGAGTACGTCACTTTGAATTGGATGTTTTCGCTGATCCTAAGGGAGGCCACTATTCAAGAAGGAAAGCCCCTAACCTACTTGGTTTCAATGCACCCGTAATGTTCAGTAAGGAAATGGAGAAACCAGGATTCAAGGTCCTCCATGACTCGGCAGTCGATTACCTCACCACGACCCCAACTCTCATCTCCGCATTAAAAGAAATTAAAGCATGGTCAGAAAAAACACCCTCGCACGTTCCCGTCTTCATACTTCTTGAGATGAAAGATAAGAGCCCCGTTCCTCTTGCGAAGAAACCGGTCCCCTTGACCCGTTCGCTACTTGAAGGGGTCGAAAAAGAAATCCTCAGCGTATTTAAAAGAGAACGGATCATTACTCCGGACTCTGTCAGGGGAACATTCAAAACCCTAAGGGAAGCGGTCCTTAAAACAGGATGGCCTTCCCTTGATAAATCTAGAGGAAAGATCATGTTTGGACTCGATAATGGCGGCAAGATCCGCGACATGTATGTTGCAAAAAATCCATCACTGGAAGGAAGACTCTTATTTGCCAGTGTCGGTGAGAATGACCCCGGAGCTGCCTTCTTTAAGCTCAATGATCCCATCAGAGCGCACTCACAGATCAAACGCTTAGTGAAATCAGGCTTCATGGTCCGCACGAGAGCAGACTCTGACACTCAGGAAGCAAGAAAAAATGATACTTATAGGAGGGACAAAGCTCTCTCAAGTGGAGCCCAATTTGTGAGCACTGATTATCCTGAGCCAAATAAAAAATTCTCAGACTATTCAGTCTCATTCAAGAAAGGGGTCAATTATCGAGCAAACCCTATAAGCGGAAATAATTAAATATGAAACTACAAGATTTCTTACCTCTATTAGCAGTACTTAGCTTTCCTATTTCTGGACTTACAGAAGAACCTAAGTCCCTTGACCCTAACTATAGACTCGAACTCTTTGCCGATAATTCAATGGTCTCTACCCCGATCGGTTGCACACTGGACCAGTCAGGTCGACTCCTAGTAGTAGAGTCTCACACCCATTTCCGGCCCGATGATTATGAGGGACCTAAAAATGACCGGATCCTAGCATTTTCTGATAAGAACAATGACGGTAAAGCCGACAAGGTTGACATCTATTACGAAGGAGGAACCCATACAATGTCAATCAAAGCAAATGGGAAAGGCTCTACCTACGTTGCCACACGCGCAGAAATATTTCGACTAGATGACAAGGATGGTGACGGGACTGTAGATTCAAAAGAGAGCCTAATAACACTAAAAACACCCGGGAAATATCCTCACAACGGTCTTTGTGGATTAGTTTTAACCTCTGATCACTCCAAACTCTATTTTGGACTCGGTGAAAACCTCGGAAAGGACTATGAAATTATCAGTTACTCTGGCCCAATAGAAGTGACGAGTTTGAAGGGCGGTGGAGAAGGCGGTAATATTTATAGTTATGATCTCTCAGATGGATCCCTCTCAAAAATAGCGACTGGGTTCTGGAATCCCTTTGGAATTTGCTT
This sequence comes from Verrucomicrobiales bacterium, assembly GCA_030747955.1. Lineage (GTDB taxonomy): Bacteria > Verrucomicrobiota > Verrucomicrobiia > Verrucomicrobiales > DEV007 > EC70. Next base: position 2,143 of record JASLJT010000303.1, read on the forward strand.
AACGAAGGAAGGGGAAATGTTTGCCGTAGACAATGATCCTGACCAAAGACCAACGAATCGACTTCTCAAGATTGTCCCGGGAGGCGATTACGGTTATCAGTTCAGGTACGGAAGACCAGGAACGAACCCATTACAGGCATGGGACGGTGAACTTCCAGGGACCCTACCGATGATTTGCGGGACTGGTGAAGCTGCCTGTTCAGTGATTCCTTATGGTGAACATTTATGGGTATCAAGCTGGGCACTAGGACAAATTGAACAGTACAAACTGACCAAGAAGGGCTCAAACTACTCCGCAACTATGAAGACCATAGTTAAAGGAGATGCCAATTTTAGACCAGTGGATTTTGCACATGCCGAGGACGGATCCGTCTTCTTTACTGACTGGGTCAATGCGAGTTACCAATTACACGGAAAAGGCAAGGTCTGGAAACTTATTCCTTTAGAAGGAAAAGGAAATAAACCAGAAAAGCAAAACTCAATAGCCGCTGAAAAATCACCCGAAAAATTGGAAGCGGAACCATTAAAGAGAATGGACAATGATCTTTTTAAACTTGCCTCTTTCTTTTGGCACACTCAAAGATCCGAAAATAAAACAAAATTAGAATGGGAATCCCTATCAGAAAATTCGAAAATAGCACTCTTAACTTCTACGAGATGGCAGGAAAAAAAAGATAGGGACCTAATTTCCAATGCCATTAAAAATCCTTCCAAAAAGATTCAAATCGCAGCCATCAGAATCATCGCTGATGAGAATATGAAACAATTTAAAGAACCCTTAGAAAAATTACTTACCTCCGCAGAGCCAAATTCACAGTTATCCAAGGTGACCAAATCAGCCATCAAGGAGCTTGAAAAATGAATCTGCTCGACTAATTATAATTATCTACAACTATGCGGAAAAGTCTGGATCTTTGTCGACGATCATAAGTTCTGTTAATAATAGATCATTAAGTAACAAGTTTTATCTAATGACTAAATCATAATCTATTGAGCGTTACCAATGTTGCTCCCCAACTTCCACTCGTTTCATTTCCTGAGCGATAACTTCGAACTTGGTCATGCATTTGATCTAAAAGTCGATGCACCCCTTCACGCAAAGTTCCTGTCCCCTTGCCATGGATGACCCGAATCTCAAGGATCTCCCTCTGCCTGCATTCTTTAATGTATTCCCTAAGAAGTGAACTCACTTCATTGGGACGAAAAGTGTGTAAATCAATCTCTGAAGTGATTGGATACTCAATCGGATCTTCTTCAGAACCTTGGATAGACATGCATCAATTCAATTAGTAGGGAAATTATCTAGTCTATAGAATAGACACAAAATGAGCCAGTTATAAGAGATTTACCTGCAAAAAATGATATTTATTATGTCAATGTTATGCGAAAAATAACTTTTTTGTTTTTTTTCCCTAATATCTGCCGCTCACAGGTAGTTATATTAGTATCTCATCAGTTTATGTGGAACTTGCTGAGACTTGCCGTCCCCTTCCTTCTAAGTGGGGTTTATTTATGAAAGGAAAGGGGGCGGCTCTTTATTTCATTAAACTGATCAATTCTCCCTTCTCTGGAAACCGTCCCGTCTCCTTCTTTGAATAAATAAGTGAACCGTCAACGGTGACCTCAAAGACCCCTCCACTCCCTTCAATAATTTCAACGCTCGCTTCTGCAAACCCCTCCTTGATCTCGTCCGTCGAACTGACGGCCTGGGGCTTATAGTTTCACATTCCTCAATAAAGGATCTCTACATTCATTGTCTTATTATCTGAATAACGGTGATTAAAAAAGTATTATTGTAATCTTCCAATTAAAGTCAAGATATGACTCGGTTTTCCTCTTAATTTCTTCAAGAGTATTAATGTAATGCTTCTTAATTTTTTCCATCAATTCACCGCCAGTTTGTTCCACTCAGCCTGACTGGCCTTGGACTTCTGATACTCCATTATAATTTTCCAACTTCCCTTTATTTTCACAAGGAGTGCCTCAAAGTGAATATACTCCTTCTTGGGATTCGCTCCGGGATCACCACTTGAATATAGAAAAATACCCGTCTCATGTGCAGTGGTCGGATCACTGATCCTCTGTGAAAATCTGAACTCAACGTTCGCTTTAATCTTTCCTTCTTTGGTGGCAGTAAAATCTTTTTTCCAACGGACCAGTGCATCTGAAAGAGGATAACTCGAATTATTGGTTCCTGAAACTAGTACCCCTTCCTTATGACATGTCGCCTCATAACCTTGGAAATCACCTTCACGAACTGAACGTGACACTTCGGCCCAATAATTATCCAGTTCCTTTGTCCTTTTCTCAGTGCTCGTACCTGACTGTGCAACACTGAAAGAAATTAAATAATAGAACCATACCAAGAGTAAAATTTTCATTCATCACTTTAACACCAATCGCAGTAACGAACAATCATCCTAAAGCTCTTTATAAAAAGAGTTTAAAAAATACTTAGTTGACCCCTAAATATTCTTTACTCATTTTGAAGACCTCAGATCGGACACCGAGGGCCGCTTTTAATTTCACATCACGGTCCCACGAATTTCGAGTCTTACTCAGCTCCCACATTTGCCTCAAAGTTAAATTCAAAGGGTATTGCCAAGGCGTGACAAGTGGAGTGTTTGTGAGTGGATAATCGGTCCCGTACATCAAACGACCAATGAGCCTCTGATCATTGAGAACGGTCTTTAAATATTTTCTACGGTTTGTCTGAGTGATCGTCGAAAGATCAGCAACGAGGTTCGGAAAATCCTCCATCATTTCCAGCAACCTCTCTACATTGTCCTGGCCCTGAGACTTACCTGAGCTTGCTACGTGCGCAGCAATGACTCTAACTCCATTTTCCAAAGGAAGTTTCAGTAATTGAGGGTCACCTAAAGCGTTATTCGTCTTGGAAAATGAATCCTCATCCCCCACATGCGTTAAAAGTGGAATATCAAGATCAACAAGTTTCTGATAATAAGGGACATACCGTTCATTTGAAGGGTCAATATTCTGAATATTTGGCAGCCATTTCACTAGAACAGCACCATTCTCTTTTGACCAGATCAGCTCTTCAAGCGCATCTGATCGGTTCGGATGAACGCTAGAACCAAAGTGAAGCTCTGGATACAGTTTTACTTTTTCTCCAACGAACCGGTTAGGAACACAAACTTCCCCGGATCCCTTATCGATCTCCCCATCATCAGTGTAAGGAGCATCCATTGCCAGAATGACGGCACCATCAACGTGATCCGAAGCACGGACCGAAGAAGCAATGACTTCCATTAGGATCTGGTCCCCCTCCTCATTGACCTCCTCCTCATTACTACCAAATACCTTCAGGTATAGTCCAAATTTCCAACTCTTACGTAATTCATCAGAAATCCAAGCCTCGCTTCCACCTGCACCAATGCCGGCAGTGTGGCAATGCATATCCAGGATTCCTTCAGGTGGATCGGATACATGCTCAGCTATGGGACCACGAAAGAATACTAACCTCAGCACAAAGAGAGCCAGTAAGGCCCCACTAAAAATTATAACAAACAACATCTCAAATTAAGGGTTAACCCTTAGTAAATTTCAGGCTCTGGAGTTCCCTCAGTGCCCTCAAGAAAATCAAAGTCACATCCCTTATCGGCCTGAGTCACATGATCAATAAAGAGCTTCGTATAACCTCTATGATATCGCTCATCCTTGCAGCCATAATCTTCGATCCGACGTGCAATCTCCTGCTCAGGAACATCCAAATCAATTCTTCTATTTTCTAGGTCCAAGGTGATCTTGTCCCCGTCCATCACGGCAGCTAATGGTCCTCCGACCGATGATTCCGGAGCCGCATGAAGGACACAGGTCCCGTAACTTGTCCCCGACATCCTCGCGTCAGATAATCTGACCATGTCACGGACCCCTTTCTCAAGGAGCTTCTTTGGAACAGGCAACATCCCCCACTCCGGCATCCCTGGAGCCCCTACCGGACCCGCGTTCCTTAGGACCAAAACAGAATCTTCAGTAACCGGAAGTTCCGGGTCATCTATTCTCTCAGAAAGTTCCTTGTAACTGTTAAAAACGATAGCAGGACCAGTGTGCTGTAACAGTGAAGGTGAAGCAGCTGAATGTTTAATGACGGCACCATTGGGAGCCAAATTGCCCTTCAGGACAGCAGTGCCGCCGTCCGCAGAGACCGGGTCCTCGAGTGTCCTTATAACCTCATCATTGAAGACTTTAGCTCCCTTGACGTTCTCACCGATGGTCATCCCGTTCACGGTCGGAACATCCATGTGCAGGATCGTCTCCATCCTTTTCAGCACTGCAGAAAGCCCACCGGCAAAATAAAAGTCCTCCATCAAAAACCGACCAGAAGGACGAAGGTCAGCAATGAGTGGTGTTTTTTTGGATATTGTATCAAAATCATCCAGATCCAAGTCAACGCCTGCCCGACCGGCCATTGCCAGCAAATGCACAATAGCATTCGTCGAGCCTCCGAGAGCCATATCGACAGCAATGGCATTTTCAAAAGATTCTCTCGTTGCCAAAGTTCCCGGATCTGGCCCGTCCCAGGCATTATTGACCGCTAGTCGACCAGCCTCGGCAGCTAACCGGAGATGATTTGCGTCCATGGCCGGGACCGAAGAGGCTCCCGGGACCGTGAAACCCATGACCTCGGCCAGAGCGGTCATCGTTGATGCAGTTCCCATCGTCATACAGTGTCCCGATGAACGAGCAATACCTCCCTCAATTTCCTTCCATTCCTCTTCACTTAAATTTCCTGCTCTCTTTTCATCCCAGTATCCCCACACATCCGATCCTGATCCAAGGACCTGACCATGCCAGTTACCCTTAATCATTGGACCCGAAGGAACGTACACGGCAGGAACACCTGCCGAGATAGCACCCATAATTAAAGCTGGGGTTGACTTATCACATCCTCCTAATAGAACCGCACAGTCGATCGGATTCGCACGGATCATCTCCTCAGCCTCCATCGCTAAAAAGTTCCGATAAAGCATAGATGTCGGCTTCGTTAAACTCTCACCACAGGACATGACTGGAATTTCCATAGGCAGTCCCCCGGCCTGGAGAACACCTCTTTTAATAGATTCCACGGTCGACTTAAAATGCATGTGGCATGAATTAAGATCGGTCCATGTGTTCAGTATCCCGATCACGGGCTTACCAAAAAAATCCTTCTCACCGAGACCGGACTGACGCGCCCTTGACCGGTGACCAAAGGCTCTGAGAGAGTCAGGGCCATACCAACGGTAAGATCTTAAAGTAGCGGGGTCTCGTTCAGACATTAAAGAACATGATTGCCTTTCATCGACCAGAAGGTCAACGCTAGTCACGCATTTTTATTTAAATGGCAGGATAAATGAGGCGATAAGAGTGACGATTAGACCGAAAAGACCCATCAATGACATCATGGGTGTCACGGTCCTCAGGGTCTGAGACTCCTGCATTCCTGACATCTTGGTCACGACCCAAAAACCGGAATCATTCATCCATGGGATTGGCTTGGATCCACAACCTACGGCAAGAGCTAGGTACACGGGGTGAAACCCAAGGTTCTGAGTAGCAAATGCTGCAGCAACCGGTGCCGCTGTTATCATCGCGACGGTAGCTGATCCCTGAGCCGTTCGAACGAGGGCCGTGATCAAAAAACAGACCGGCAAAGCCAAAGCCTGACTCCCTTCAATGGAACCGATCGATGTCGCAATATCAGTCTGCTTTAAGACACCGCCAAAAGCGGCACCTGCAGCCGTAATAATAACAATGACTGCACCGGATGAAAAAGCATCAGAAGAAGAACTCCTTAACTTTTCCTTGTCCCCGGAACAGCTCTTGTACAAGACAAGGAAAGCGAACATTGCAGAAATTCCAAGGGCCAGATTCTTCTCACCCAAGACTTTGAAAATCTCCCACCCGTCAGGCTTAATAATTCCATGCAATGTACCTCCGGTCACCAGAATGACCGGCAAGAGGACAGGCAGCAATGACATCATAGCTGATGGCAGCTTATCAGTATCAAAATGCACGGTATCAGGAACTTTGGGAGGACTCAGTTTAAATTTACGTGAAGCTCTCCGGGCATAGAGGTAACCAAATATCACCGTAAAGAGTCCGATACCGAGACCGCCAATCATCATGGCTCCGATATCAACTCCTATCTCCTCAGCAACTAAAAGTGGTCCTGGCGTTGGTGGAACCAATGAATGGGCCATCGTGCCTCCGGCCACAATGCAGAGAACATAAAATAAATAATTACCGCCGGTCCTGTGAGCCATTGCAACCGCGATCGGTATGAGCAGATAAAAGACCGTGTCAAAGAAGACCGGTACTGCCAATACGAATCCTGAACATAGGAAAGCTAGCCCGGCACGCTTCTCTCCAAAGAGTGAAAGAGCCAAAAGAACGACTCTCGAAGCGGCGCCCGACTCGAGCATGCATTTTCCTATCAGAGCTGCGAAGGCAATGATCAGGCCAACCTTAGCGCAACCTCCCCCGAACTGCTCCACTACCCTCTTCATTGGTGATAACTTTTTAAAGTCCTCCTTGAACTGATTAGCCTTTGGTTCAGTCATCTTACCACGCTCAATCTGAGAGCGGGTATGATTCTCAGCATAATTATCAAGTGAGGCCTGAGGAGTCGAAAAAGAAACCACGACCGCGGCAAAGGTCAGTGCAAGAAAAGGATGAAGTTTGAGCCAAATGACCAATGACAGGACAATGGCCATTCCGAGTGCGAGTAGTAGGAAAGGGGTCATGAAAATTTATTCCTTGATAGAGTAAGGCTCAACTAATGAGCCCTGTGCATCTTAACCCTAAAGAGATTTTTAAGGCAATGAAGATTGCTTAGATTTATTTTTTCTCCCGATCGAATTATTATTGAGAACAAAATAAATCAGTGCCCTCATTAAAATTCTAGCCCATTAACTCACTTATGACCTCACCTCCGGTCTGACTGAGCTGCTTGAAGCGACCACCATGAAAATAAGTAAGTTTATTGTCATCCAGACCCAGTAACCTAAGAATAGTTACATGCAAATCACGGATCGGGTGAACGACTTCGGCAGCACTTTCTCCAATCTCATCCGTGGCACCGACCACGTGACCAGCATTGACTCCGCCCCCGGCCATCCAGACAGCCATAGCATTTTTATTATGATCGCGTCCGAGGCGCTCTCCTCCTCCACGCTTACCGTTATCAGGCGTTCGGCCAAATTCACCGCACCAGACTATCAAGGTTTCATCCAGCAGACCCCTATCCTTGAGATCCTTAATTAGTGAAGCAATGGGCTTATCAACTGAACGAATTCGCTCACGGTGAGAACGGTTAATATAATCGTGCGAATCCCAACCAGCCGTGTACACTTGCACGAAACGCACACCGTTTTCAAGTAAGCGCCTTGCTAAGAGTAGCCTCCTCCCAAATTCCTCGGTCCGTTGGTCATCCAATCCGTAAGATTCACGAGTAGACTGCTTCTCCTTCCCTAAGTCAAGGATCCCAGGAACCTCCATCTGCATGCGATACGCCAACTCATAGCTTTCCATGCGAGAGGCCAATTCCTCATGACTAGGATGCCGCTTAGCGTGCATCGAATTGAGCCCGGCCAACAGGTCAAGGTTACTGCGTTGAGCCTCACGAGTGACACCTTTGGGCGGATGCAAGTCAAGAATCGGTGAACCTTTCGAACGGAAAGTCGTCCCCTGAAAATGCGGTGGTAAAAATCCATTCGACCAGTTAGCCGCTCCTCCTTGCGGGTAGGCCACCTCGGGCAGGACCACGTAGCCAGGAAGATTCTCGTTCTCTGTGCCTAGCCCGTAAGTTACCCAGGAACCGATAGCGGGATCTCCACCGAACCTGTTACCAGTATTCATATGATAATTGGCAGTAGGATGATTGATCGACTCGGCCTTGCAGCCGCGATAGACACAGAGCTCATCAGCGACCCCGGCCAGGTGCTGCCAGTGCTCGCACATTTCAATACCACTCTTGCCGGCCCTCACAAAATTGAAAGGGCTCTGCACGTAATAACGCTCACCAGAACCCATCGCGGAAAGGAACTTACTCTGCCGTTTAAACTTCTTAAGATGTAGCTCCTTGAGCTTCGGCTTTGGATCAAATGTGTCAATGTGACTCGGACCACCGGCCATGTAGAGAAAGATACAACGCTTGGCCTTGGCCTTGGGAAAGTGCGCAACCTTTGAAGCTAATGGCCCGCTCTTCTCCTCTGCGCGCAACATTGAATGGAATGCCAATGCTCCTAACCCACCATTGACTCCATATAAAAATTCCCTCCGATTCATTTTTTAGTAGATATATATAAATTCGTTCGAGTTGAAAAGCACTAGGCAAAGATCTCCAAGGGCTCGGGTATCTGATCCCACATCCCATGGCTTCAGGTCAGGCACATAATCTGGCCCAGCGTAAATGTCTAAATCCTCTACCCACCAGAATGCCTGGCCAGTCATTTCCTCCACCATCTGGCGAACCACGTACTTCGGCAATTCGACTCTTGCCTGTTGATTAGCCTCATGCTCTTTCTCGGAATTCGTCAAATATTCTAAGCTCATTTTCATTTCCGAATCACGAGGCATCCGGTGATAAGTTAATCGGAAAGCTCGACGCACCTGTTCGTTAATATTTCCGGGTCTTTCCTTTTGTAACCGAGCAGCAAAGGCCAGTGCCCTGGACCGAATAATTGGACTATTGAGCATCGTGAATGCCTGAGGGGCAATGGTGGCAGTTTCTCGCCTTTCACATGAAAGATCGGGCCCGGGCTTATTAAAGACTTCCAACATCGGATCCGCTAATGTCCGGATCCGCTCAGCGTAAAGGGTCCGACGGTTCCTCTGCGAAGGTAAAGGATCGGCCTGATAGGCTGGACCCACAGAACCCATGATGTGGCGTGGCTGCATAGCGACCTCCTCATTAATCTCGGGGTGAGAGGGAATTCCTCCGAGGATCAGATTAAGTTCACCTGAAACTGCCAACATAGAATCACGGAGTTCTTCTGCCGTTAATTTGCGCGGCTTAAAGGAAGCGTAACTTATATTCTCAGGATCCAATCTTGCCAAGGCCTGAGGGTCAGGGTGAGAGGCACTGCGTTGGTACGTAGCCGATGTCAGTATGTACCGATGGATTTTCTTTACTGACCAGCCACCCTCAATGAATGTCGCAGCTAGCCAGTCGAGCAGTTCAGGGTGCGTGGGCAGCTTACCTGTTCCACCAAAATTATTAGGATTACCAGCTAAGCCCTTACCAAAGTGCCATTGCCAGATCCGGTTCACTATGACTCGAGCAGTGAGTGGATTGTCTTTACTGGTAATCCATTGTGCTAACTCTTTGCGTCGACCATTTTTATTATTAGTTAATGAAGCAAGTTCCTCTGAACCCTCAAATAAGCTTAAGACTCCAGGACCCACTTCTGCTTGGGGCGATTCAATGGAGCCTCCTTTCAGAATATGAATCTTGTCAGGGGCACCATTAATGACTGAGAAAACAGAAGGATTAGCTCGCTTAAGCTGATAATTGAGCTGTTGCCTTCGCTTATTATTGACCTTCGAATGACCCGCTCTCTCCGATTCCTTATCGAACTGGCTCACTGGCCGGTCAGCCTCAGGCAATGATGTGATACTGCGGATCCCCTTTTCTTTTATTAAACGCTGGTAACGTTCATGGTCCTTTTTTATACCAATTCTATTTTCAAAATCCTGCCATGGAAGTTTACGTTCAGAGAAAGTTACTGGAGCGAAGATTGCCTGCATCCGGTAATAGTCCCGGGTCGGTATGGGGTCAAATTTGTGATCATGACACTTGGCACAACGCAGTTCATTGGCAAGAAAAGTCACACCCACAGAATTAACCACATCATCCAAATATTGCTGCCGAGTCACTGCCTTCACACTCATAGCCGTGTGCTCCCAAGGACCCATCCTGAGAAAGCCAGTCGCTATGATATGGTCCGAGTCCTTAGGTTTAATTTCATCGCCGGCAATCTGCTCGCGCACGAACTGATCATAAGGCTTATCATTATTAAATGAACGCACTACATAGTCACGGTAACGCCATGCATGAGGACGCGGATAGTCGTTAGAGAATCCTGCAGAGTCCGCGTAGCGCACCACGTCTAGCCAATGCCTCGCCATCTGTTCACCGTAATGTGGGGAGAGAAGTAATCGGTCAATTAAATCCTCCCATGCCCTGTCCTTATCTTTTTCCCAAGCGATTTTAAAGGCCTGCACTTCTCGCGGCTTGGGTGGTAATCCAGTAAGATCAAATGTGACGCGCCGGATCAGTGCCACCGCTTCAGCGGGAAGTGCTATACTTAGCCCCTCAGGCGAACGGGCTCCGATAAGAGCATCGACTGGGTGATTATTAGTCCTTAGTTTCGGCTTCCTTATCGGTTGGTAAGCCCACAATTTTGATTCTTCATATTTGCGGTTAGTCCAGGCCTCGGACAGGCCTCCACTAGTCTTCACTCTGACACTGCCCTCGGCAGACCATGGATCTTTTTCTTTCAATAACTTAGATAGGCGCTCTGGACCTGGCCACGGTGCTCCCCCCTCGATCCAATTTCGGATGTGATCAGTCTGTTCAGTACTGAGTTTATCATTTTCTTTTGGCGGCATGGGCTCCCACTGATCCTCATGATCACGCTTCACGGCCATGTATAAAGGGCTCTGCAAGGGCATACCCGGGGCAACGGAAGGCTCTTCACTTTCTCCGCCCCTGAGAAGGCCCGAGTAAGTTCTCATATCAAAATCACCCTTGATCTTCTTAGGATCTTCCCCATGGCACGCTAGGCACTTGGACTTAAACATAGGCAAAATCTTATGCGCAAAGAGCATGTCTGAGGAGACCTCGGCTGCATCCGATCCCACTAAACTAATCAGGATCCAAAAAAGGTTTGTACTAAGTCGCTTCAATTAAAAATATTTTAGAGTTTTATTCTGAAATTAAACTATACCTAAATTTGAAAATCATATAAATACCTCTTTTTCATGTACCGCATCATTAACAATTAGCCCATCCTCAGTCGCTTTATCCATTAACACCTGAGTCTGACTATTTTGCCGGTAAAGGACCTGACCTGGACTCACTAATTTATTCCAGTGCTTCTCAAAAATGAGTGCTATTTCTTTTTTCGTGGCGAGTGCCTTTGGAACAGCATGAACCCTCACTACCTCGAAACGCCTCTTCGTTTTCATGGTCTTTAAGATAATAAAATTGGAAAGAAAATTGGGTAACTTTTGCTCGATCCAAGTTCCCTGAAATCGACTCTCTTGATACTCGAAGTCGACTCCCCTCTCGATCAGGTAACGAGCATCCTCGATCGAACCAAATACCTGAGCCAGAGACTCGGAAAGGATAGCAGATGCCCTCTCATCGGCCTTCTCTAGGAAGACCCTAATGTAGCCACCGTTCCTTTCACTGACATGGAGTTTCTGATAAAGCTCATACCAACTCGACGCGTCAATGAGTTCAGCTTCGAATAAGGATCGGATGATGGCCTTGGCGATGACCTCGGTCAGGGTCGTCTCGGTCCATTCCGGATCGCCCATCCTTCCGGGAGGAAAACCTACCCTGTCCGTTCCCTTTCTAGAAGCTTTGATCTCAACGGCCTTAATGGGTTCAGGATGGTAGGGCTTTCCAATCTTCCAGAGCTCATAGAATTGAGAACGTAGACCGACCCTATCAAGCATGTCTCGGTTCAGGTTCACCATACTCTCCTCAACGTCATCGATACGCATTCCCATGAAGGAGGCGTGCACATGACCAACACCTTTCTCGATAGCCCCATCATCAGTGACCCCGTAAAGCCTCTTGTGCTTATCCTTGAATCTCTTGTAATCGTCCATGCCTTTTGTAAATTCAGGCGCAATACAGACGACGTCCCAATTATTGGCAATTTTGTGAGGCACATCAGAATCGAGCCTAAAAGAACGTCCACGGAGCTGATTAACTGACATTGAGGTCGTAACGGAAGTTAAGTCAATGAGTACATTGATCTTGTTCGCGTCCCATCCCTCACCGAG
>JASLJT010000304.1:0-4828 GCA_030747955.1 Verrucomicrobiales bacterium
ATCTTCAAATCCTTGAGAAGAGCAGCTGTCGGTTGATCAACATCGCGACATTGACCTCGCATATGAACAGGCAAGTTTGTGTGATGGTCCCAACCACGATGGAAGAGTTGCACAAAACGAACGTTCTTTTCAGCCATTCTCCTGGCCAAGAGACAATTCCTCGCATACGAACCTGGCTTGTTTACTTCAGGACCATACATCTCTAGAATATTTTTTGGCTCTTTAGAGATATCGGTCAATTCTGGAACTGAAGACTGCATACGAAATGCCATTTCCTGTTGAGCAATGGTAGTTTGGATTTCTGGATCACCTATCTCTGAATGGTGCTTCCGGTTCAAGGCAGCAAGCGAATCCAACATTCTTCGTCGGACTTTAGCATCTACTCCTTTCGGATTGGAAAGAAATAACACGGGATCACCGGTAGTCTGGAATGAGGTTCCCTGATACTTTGATGGGAGAAATCCACTCCCCCATAGCCTAGCATACAGTGCCTGAACATTAACCTTGCCACTCCAGAATGCTGACGGCATTACCACAAAATCCGGCAAATCCTTATTTAAAGTCCCAAGCCCATAACTGAGCCATGACCCCATACTGGGCTTGCCCGGAATTTCTGATCCGGTGCAAAATGATGTTTTCCCCGGATCATGGTTAATCGCGTTTGTATTGAATGAATGAACTAAGCAAATATCATCTGCTACTGTTGATAAGTTCGGGAGAAGTTCACTCATCCATACCCCACTCTTGCCTTGCTGAGAGAACTTGAACATGGTTGGGGCAACGAGCTGTTCGCGCCCACGCGTCATCGTCGTAACTCTCTGCCCCTTACTTACTGATTCCGGCAGTTTAGTCTTAAAGAGCTTGTGCATTTCAGGCTTGTGATCAAAGAGGTCAACTTGACTAGGTGCCCCTGCCATAAAAAGAAATATCACTCGTTTTGCTTTAGCTTTTGGAAGAGAAGGCTCCTTAGCAGAAGATTCTTTACTAGCAATGAGTGAGGCAAAAGCAGAAGCTCCGATTCCCATTCCTGAATTCAATAGAAAGGAACGACGCGATTCAGCGTTCGATAAATTTGACAATGCTAGGTTACATTCACTCACGGGTCTTTGTAATATCTAAGTTGTATAGGGCATTTACTAATATGGTCCATGCGGCAAGCTCAGCCTTCTGACCTTCCCCTTGTACTTGGACTCCTTCACAGAGAGCATCCGCCAATGATGGCTGAGAGTTATAGGAGCTTTGTAAGCTCTTAAGGAGATCAGACAACATCACCTGTTCTTTTTGATCTGGCAGCTTTGATGTGACTGTCTCGAAAGCAAACGCAATCCGCTGTGCAAGATTCGCTTTTTTTGGCGTAAGAACAATCTGAGCCAAATTTCTTGCACTTTTTAAATATTCACTCTCATTTAAAAGAAGAAGGGCCTGAGAAGGAGTATTAGTCCTTTCCCTGCGGGAAACGCAGGCATCACGGATTGGAGCGTTAAGAATTGTCATTTGCGGAGGCGGCATACCTCTCTTCCAATAAGTATACAAGCTGCGGCGGCGTATTGACTCTCCCGAGTCTGCCTTGAACCGCTCCCCTATCATGGTAACGGATTTCCATAACCCATCAGGCTGCGGTGGCTTCACACTCTTCCCATACATTGTGTCAGACAGCATCCCACTAGTGAACAGAATCTGATCACGTATCATTTCAGCATCCATCCTATACCTGGAACCCCGTGCCAAGAAACGATTCTCCGGGTCAGCCTCTAATTTTTCAGCAGCCATAAGTGAGGACTGTCTGTAAGTTTTGGACATGACCATCTCTTTCATCAGAGCTTTAATGTCCCAGCCAGACTCGACAAATAATACAGCCAAATAATCAAGCAGTTCAGGATGACTAGGAATCTCACCTTGCCCGCCCAAATCTTCAGAGGTTTTCACTAATCCAATGCCAAACAATTGTTGCCAGAACCGATTAACGGCGACTCGCGCAGTCAAAGGGTTAACGCTGTCTACAAACCAATTAGCTAGATCCATCCGGGATGCAACTTCCCCAGTCTTTTTCATTGGAAACAAGAATTCTGGAGTGTTCCGGCTCACTAGATCACCAGGATCATCATATTGCCCCCTCTTCATAATGTGAGTTGGCCTCACTTCGTTCCGTTCCTTCATGACCATTGCCAAAGGAAGTTTCCGATTAATCTGCTCTTGCTCTTTCTTTAATTTATTTTTTTCTGAATCCAGATCAGTGAGTTCCCCAACCAAGATCTGCTTTTTTTCCGGATCTTTTTCAACAGCCTCTATTTTTTTTATTTCTTCTACTTTCTTTCGAATCTCTGCAATTTGACTATCTAACTCTTTAATTCTTTCTTGCTGATCTGAGTTGGGAACAGCAACGAAAGGAGGCTGGATCCCATTCTTTATTCCCCGTTCAGTTTCAGGCTTCGCCTCTATATTGTTAAAGAAAGCAAAGAGCGAATAATAATCTTTCTGAGTCAGGGGATCATATTTGTGATCGTGACAGGAAGCGCAATGAACGGTCATTCCCATGAATGCAGTTCCTACGGCAGTGACCCGGTCCGTAACATTCTTAAAGAAACTCTCTTCAGGTAAAGCTGTCCCAACATCAATAATCAGGTGAAGCCTATTAAAACCAGAAGCGACAAGCTGATCAGTGCTAGGTTCAGTAAAAAGATCTCCTGCTAACTGATATCGGACAAAGTCATCATACCCTAAATTTTCGTTAAATGCCCTAATCACCCAATCTCGGTACGCAATAAAATTCCTGTAATAATCCTTATGCATTCCATTCGTATCAGCGAACCTGACAAGGTCCAACCAGTAACGGGCCAAGTGCTCGCCGTACTGATTCTTCGACAATAATCTATCAACCATTTCTTCATAAGCCTCAGGCCTGTCATCCGAAGCAAATTTTCTTAACTCGGAACGGTCCGGAGGAAGCCCCGTCAGGTCAAAACTAAGGCGCCGGATAAGAGTCCTCTTATCTGCCTCTTCGGAAGGTTCCATCCCCGCGGATTCCATTTTTTTTAGGACAAATAAATCAATAGGGTTACTACTCCACCCTTGTTCCTTTACCTTAGGCAAGTCAGACTTTTTAGGACTCTCAAATGCCCAGAAATTTTCATAAGTTGCTCCTGACTCAATCCATTTCCTTATAAGTTCTTGCTCCTCCTTGGTGAGAGGTTTTTTCTTTGCCTTTGGAGGCGGCATAATTTCGTCCACGTCATCCGTGATCACTCTGTGCCAGAGTTCACTCCCTTCTAGAGATCCCGGCTTCAATACTGTCGTGCCATCTTTCTCGCGATACGCTCCATCTGATCCATCAGAACGATCTAACCGGAGCTTTGACTTTCGCTCATGCTCGTCAGGCCCATGACATGCAAAGCACTTATTAGAAAGGATCGGACGTATATCTCGATTAAAGGAAATTTCCATCGATGAGCACGAAAGAGCTAGCCCCCAAACCATGCCTAAGGCAATCAAATGAGTCCCAGACCTCTTCTTAATTTTTATTATCATGTCCGATTAACTTTCACTTTACAGAAAGGGTCAGCTTGGGTCACGCAAAGAAATGACATGTATTAGTAAATTTTATTTAATTTTATACAGAATTTTTTATAATTTCCTAGCACTCACTTTCGGCCAATAGAAAATTGATCACTAGTCGAATTGATGCCTTATTGTTAACATAAGAATCGAATACCTTTGAAGCAATGAGCGATCTTTTTCTTCCACCTGACATCAATAGGCGGAAAGTGTTATCTACGAGCCTTGGTTGCCTTGGGTTTTCCCTAACTGACTTCTTAAAATTCCAAAGTTTAGCAAGTTCAGACAAAAATAACCCAAGCCCATCTGGAAGAGCAAAATCATGTATCATTCTATTTGCTTGGGGCGGAATGAGCCATCTTGAAACTTGGGACCCTAAACCTGATGGCCCAAGCGAAACACGAGGAACATTTAAAACTATCCCTACCGCTACGCCTGGCACACATATCGGCGAACACATGCCTTTCCTCGCCAAACAAACCGAACGGCTCGCGATAGTCCGATCAATGCATCACGGAAGCTCTGCGCATGGCAAGGCCATGTATTGGAACTTTACAGGCCATAAGCCGCCTCAATCTGATACTGCCTCAAATCTACCTCCTTCCTCTAGCGATTGGCCTTCATTACTATCAGTCATATCTAAATTTAAAGTGGCTCCACCCGGATTACCTTCAGCAATCAGACTTCCTTATCCCCTCGTTGATAATGGAACTCTTCAAGCCGGCGAGTATGGAGGATGGCTCGGAGCAAGTTATAATCCAATCGTCATTAGAACTCCAAACGGCAAAGAGTTTGGAGGCGTATCACGAGATTTGGGAGCATCAAGAATTAATCCTAAAGAAGCCATTGACCGCCAGAAGCTCAGCTCAAGGCTCGGTCTCCTGAGTCGTCTTAATCAATTTTCTGGGACAGGACCAGCAATAAATGATCTGGAACACTTTCAGGGCCTGGCAACTGACATGCTCATGAGCCCAACAGTACGTAAGGCATTCGATCTTGATCTAGAACCTGATTCCGTCCACTCCAAATTCGGCAAACATATCTGCGGTCAAAGTATGTTACTAGCCAGGCGCCTAATTGAAGCAAGAGTCCCCATCGTTACGGTTGCCTGCTCAGCTGGAGACCTTAACGGATCCAAGGGAGATCACTGGGACACACACGCCGATAACTTTAACCGATTAAAAAACACTATGCTCCCTGCGTTTGATAGGCCAGCTGCAGCATTACTCGATGATTTGAGCGAGCGAGGCATGCTTGATGATACATTGGTCGTGTT
>JASLJT010000305.1:0-5596 GCA_030747955.1 Verrucomicrobiales bacterium
CATATGATATTGCTGAAGCCTCCAAACCTCCGATCAACATGGCAAACAATCACCAAGTGTTTTACTTGAGCTTCAAATATACAGCCGGAGACGATGGGAAACTGGTCCTCAATGTGAAAACCCCTAAAGTTGTGCCGAACTGGTGGGAAGATCAGAGTAGTTCTTCGCCTCTTATCTATGCTCTATCAAATCAGGAAATAGAAGGCGGAGGCAACGGGGACTTTGATGGTGACGGATTAACGGACCTCGATGAGTACGAGGAGACTAGGACGGATCCGACCAAAGCGGACACGGATGAGGACGGGCTAGGCGATGCTGTGGAAACGAATACAGGAACTTATGTCAGTGCGACCAATACAGGTACTAATCCCAGAAAAGCGGACTCTGATAATGATGGTTTATTGGATGGAGTCGAAACTAAAACAGGTCTGTTTATCACTGCGGAAAATACCGGCACTGATCCGAACAATGCCGACACGGATGGTGACGGATTCTCTGATGGCGGAGAAGTTATTGAGGGAACTGATCCACTTGATCCGAACAGTAAAGGAGGGATTCCGGCGCCAATCCTTTACCTAGATTTTGAAGATAGCGCCATTGATTTAAGTGGTAACGCTAATGACGGAGAAGTTAACGGCGATGTAACTTTCGACGCTGAAGGCGCTGAAGGCGGCCCTACTCCAACGACCGGTGCCAGCTTCAATGGAGGTCACCTTAATATTCCAGGCGTCGATATGTCTGGAATAATTCAGGACATTCAAGGCGAGAACAGTTACACTCTATCAGCTTGGATCAAACCGAGTGACTTGGGCGGCAATAAGTTCCTCTGGGGACAGACCAGCCAGGGAATCCACAACGGTATCCGTAACGGAGGATTTCTCCATCAGGCGCACTGGGGAGCTGACACTAACGGTGCAACTAATCTCAGCACCCTAGAAGGTCAGTGGATACACGCCGCGTGGGTCTACGACGGAGACGCTGACGTTGGCACGATCTACCTGAACGGTGAAGTTGATTGGACAGGCGGCAAGCGCGCACCAAATGGAAGCGGCAACCTCCTCGTAGGTGGAAGTAACGGAGGCGGAGACAACTACCGTGGTCTGGTTGATGATGTTGCTGTCTGGAATGAAGTGCTTCCCGAAGGTTCCATTAAAGCACTCGCGGACGGAACGAGCCCGATCGGAGCGAGTCAGGAAGACGATGACGGTGACGGGTTACCTGATGCCTGGGAGGAGAAGTACGGAGTCGATGATCCTGAAGGGGACGATGACAATGACGGGTTAACGAACATTGAAGAGTTCGAATCGAGAACTAAGCCTAACAAGGCGGACTCTGATGAGGATGGTCTCAGTGACAAGGCTGAAATTGAAGAACATAAGACCAATCCACTGAACCCTGACGCGGACCGTGACGGTCTTCTTGATGGTGAGGAAATTGCTGCCGGAACTGATCCTGATAATAAGGACACTGACGGTGATGGAATCACCGACTTCAATGAGATTCAGAACGGGACCGATCCGTTAGTGGTCACAGCCATTGCCTTTGAGACGAATCTGGTGTCCTACTGGCCGCTCGATTCAGACTTTGATGATGCGAAGGCTGAGAATCACGGCCTTGAGGAAGGTGGTCCGATCGAGTTCCAGACCGGTAAGTTTGATGGAGCTGTTTACCTGAACGGTAGCCAGAGCATTGAAATATCAGGTGATGAGAACACGTTCGACTTTGCTGGAGAGAGTTTCACGGTATCGGCCTGGTACACGGCGGAGGCGATCAACAAGAGTTGGCAGTGCCTCGTGGCCAAGGGAGAAGGAAATGGCTGGAGAGTTCACCGTCGCGGAGGAGACAATCCTCCCGAGATGACCTTCACCGGAGGTAATGGTGACGTGGATCGTCACAACGTGGCAATGACTGTAGGTGGAGATCCCGAGACCTGGCACCATGTGGCTGGAGTCACTGACGCTGACACTCAGGAACAGATCCTTTATCTGGACGGAGAAGAAGTGGCCCGTAAGGCCGGGGCAACACTGCAGGACCGCGGTAACCCGATGCGCATCGGTGACAACCCGGACGCGAGGAACCGTAACTGGCAGGGCAAAGTTGATGACGTTGCGGTCTGGGGACGTGCATTGCAGCCGAACGAAATTGCGGAGATCTGGGACGGAGGTTCAGGAAAGAGCATCGAGGAGATGCTCGGGCTTTCCGTGCCGTTTGACTTTACCAGTGTCATTTACGATGCGGAGGATGACAGTTTCCGGTTCGAGTGGAACTCAAAGCCGAACAGGACTTACGCATTGTATTTTTCCGAGACGCTCGAGGAGTTCGGTGCGGACGTTGATGACTCCATTGAGTCCGGAGGTGAGAGTACAGTCTATCCTCCTGTCGGTGAGCCCGGCTTACCGAACCCACTCGAAGGGGCCCGTAAGATTTTCTTCAAGATCGAGGAGAATCAGTAGAAGTAATAACAATTAAAATATTAAGCGGCGGCTTCACCAGTGACGGTGATTTCGCCGCTTTTTATTGAACAAGTTTAAAAGATTGGACCTTGAAGCCCGAGCCTCTCGGCGCAGGCTTACCATTGGCACCAACAGGGAACTGACCAAGAGGCTCAGTGACCGCTTCCTTCGGGACATAATGTCCAGTCAGTTGAACTCTTTTTCCAATCAATCCCTCAAAATCTCCAGCATTGACCCCTTCACCGAAGCGAATAATGACCCCTTCCTTAGCACTGAATTCCATGATCTTCTCATCTCCAACATCCAGAACATAATAGGACCCACCACCCGCGTTCCATGACTCCGCGGATTTGCTCCAGGGCTTAAGAATGATAGTCCCACTCAACTCATGGATTTTCTCGTACGGACCAGGACCGGCCACTTCCCTATCAGACTGATCCACGATCCGCTCCTTCACATCACATGAAAGATGCAAAGTGAGAATACAAATAAAAAATACAATGCTCAGACATCGGAGGAATCGAACACGAACCTTCATCACCATGGGTCATGATCAAATATCTCAGTAAAAATTCAAAGGAAAATATATTTGCGTGGATAATTATCTATTTACTAATACCCTAACTGATCTGAACCCTTAATCATTGAAAACTAACATTACAGGCCCCGAATCTCCTGTCTCGGAGAATCTTAATGAGGAGCTGAGAGGACTTGAAAGCGTCTCCTCATTCATTGAGGAAAACATAAAGAATGAAAACATCATGGGTGCCGTTGCCCTGGTCGCAATGGGAGGGAATATCATTCACTTCGAATCGTCAGGACTCGCCGATGTCGAAGAAAATAAACCCATGTCTCTGGGTTCCATATTCCGCGTCTACTCAATGACAAAGCCCGTGACTTCCGTAGCAGTCATGATGCTGGCAGAGGAAGGGAAACTGGAACTTGATGAACCGATATCAAATCACTTGCCTCACTTTAACAAAGTCAGGGTATATGATGCAGGCGGTAACCACTCAAAGCCATTGACCCCTATCACGGCACGGCACCTACTCACTCACACTTCCGGTCTCACTTACGGATTATTTGGAAGCCACCCAGTCGACTCAATGTACCTCGAGGCCAATATACCAATGAATCTCAGGACAAAGAACATGACTCTGAGCCACGACCTACCCAATTTTCCACTCACTGGAGAACCCGGGTCAGCATGGGTTTACGGGCTCAGCACGGACGTGCTCGGCCATCTGGTAGAAGTGATCTCAGGAAAGAGCCTCGGAACATTCTTCAGGGAAAGGATCTTTGAACCGCTCAACATGAAAGACAGCTCTTTCCGGATCAAAAAAGAAAAGGAAGACCAGTTCACGGTCGCTTATGAATGGAACGAGGACGGGAGGACAATCGCAGACCATCCCCGGGCCAGTATTTACGGCGAAAAACTGACCTGGGAGTCCGGAGGCGCGGGACTCTTATGCCCTGCTCAGGACTATGCCCGATTTTGCCAGGGGCTCCTTGACGGAGGGACCCTGAACGGTAACAGGATTCTCAAAGAAAAGACTGTCCGTGACATGACTACTAATCAGTTGAACGGGGCAACGTGGCCCTTTTATCTGGGCACGGCAGGACAGGCAGCAACGACTCCTCTCGGAGAAAACACTTCGTTCGGGCTCGGTTTCCGGATTAACGAAGAGGATGATCCGGAAGGCCTGAACGGTTCGGCAGGCTCATACAACTGGCTCGGTTATGCCACGACAATGTTCCAAATTGATCCACAGAAGGAACTGATCATGATCGGACTGGCACAGAAGTTTCCGACGGACCATGGTTTCATCGAAGGATTTAAAAGATCCGTCTATCAAGGCATTCAGGAAAGATAAGAGCAAAAAGTTATCGGCTACGTCCCCCGTCACGTATGCCGTAACACAACGCAGTCAGACGATTGACAATTTCCGGATACTTCACCGCCAGATTCTTTTTCTCACCAGGATCATTCTTAAGATCATATAGCTGATAAGGCTTACTGAACGGTTTACCGCGAGGCTTTTCACGACCACCGGAACCATTGCTCAGCACTAATTTCCATTCTCCATCACGAATCGCAAAGGTACCGTTAGCAGAATGATTAATGACTGGCGCTCGCTTAAATTGATCAGACTTACCCTCGAAAAGAGGGACCCAACTAAAACTGTCCTCGGCCGCCTTCTCCGGAAGTTTCACACCAGCAAGCTCTGCGCAAGTCGCAAAGAGGTCCGTATGAGTAATGGTTTGCGAACACTTTGAGCCGGCCTTGATCTTCTTTGGCCAACGAGCAAAGAAAGGGACCCGGTGCCCGGCCTCCCACACGTCAGCCTTGGTCCCGCGGAAAATAGCATTCGAAGTATGGTTTTCAGGCCTATAAGCCTGGACCTTAGAATCTTCCAGATGGTCCGGATCACTGGGACGATTATACATGAATGAACCATTATCACTGGTGAACAGAATCAATGTATCTTTACTCAAGTCACCCTCATCAAGTGCGCTCAGGACCTTTCCCACCATCGCGTCAGTCTGAAAAATAAAGTCACCGTAAACTCCTAATTTCGTACTGCCGCGGAACCGGGGATGGGGAAGGACTGGCTTATGCGGAGACGTCAGTGGCAGGTAAAGAAAGAACGGGTTTTTGTCACCACCTTTTCTTGATTTCAGAAATACGACTGCCTGATCAACTAAGTGATCCAGGGCATTCTCCATAAAAAAATCTGCTCCTATAGGACCTTCCCTTAAAAATCCCGGAAAAGAAACTCCGGGCTGAGTACGGTCAGGCGCCGCGGTAACTGAACCATTCTTAATATATACGTAAGGAGGAAAGTCCAGTGACGCAGGAATAATAAAAGAGAAATCAAAGCCACGAGTGTGAGCCCCGTCCGTTAGTCGTTTCGAGTAATCAAAGTCCTGTTTGTTATTTGAGTTTTCTTTCCGGACGAAACCTAATCCCAGATGCCATTTGCCAACGCAGGCCGTGGCGTAACCGTTATCCTTGAGAAAGGATCCGACCGTAATTCGCCCCGGTTCAATTAGAGGAGCCCCGTAACCATTAAGAACACCTGACTTCAACTTAGAGCGCCAGCAATATCTGCCAGTCATTACTCCATATCTTGTGGGCGTGC
>JASLJT010000306.1:0-8891 GCA_030747955.1 Verrucomicrobiales bacterium
CCTAAACTTGGATTTGATAGTTTTGCAGGATGGTTTGCTTATCAAATGCCAAATGACTTGGCCTTTGTGAAGACATATAAAACTTTCCCAAAAAGGCTCTATGGAGAAATAGCGGGACTGACCTTATCGATCTGGTACCCCAAAAAGGACTGGGTCCCGGCCTGTGAACTAGAGCCTATCGGCCCAATGGAAACAATGAAGCCAGGGCAAAAAGCATCTTTCACCGAGAACTGGTACTTACTGAAAAATTCCTACCCTAAGAAAAACAGTCAACTTGACCTTCAATTACTGGAATCCAAAGTTAAACCACTCCTGAAATAAAAATCATCATGAAAAGATTACTATTCCTACTATCTATTATTCTGTTCCTTGAAACACCGCTAAATGCTGAAAAAATTGATGTCTATTTCGGGACAGGCGGTCGCGGATCAAAGGGCATATACATGTCTAAGTTTGATACCGAGAGCGGCAAATTATCTCAAGCATCTGTGGCCGCTGAAATTAACGGGCCAGGTTTCCTTGCCTGGCATCCTGACGGAACAAAAATTTACGCAGTGGCCGGCATTGATGGGGGCCCCGGCGTGGCAGGGTTTCATGTGAAAGAAGACGGCTCTTTAGAAAAGTTCACTACTTCGTTAGTCAGGGACGGAGGAGGAACACATGTCGCGGTGCATCCTTCGGGGAAGTTCCTATTAACTGCCCAGTACGGTGGTGGGTCCACAGCACTTTTTCCTTTAAATAAAAATGGAGAACTGGGTCAATCTGTCGTGATAGATCATGATGGAGGCTCAAAAGTAGTAGGTAATCGGCAAAATTCTCCGCATCCTCACTGGTGTGGCTTTTCACCGGACGGTCAATACGCATTCGTTCCTGACCTTGGAACAGATAATATCCACATCTACAAAGTCAGCGCCGATCAAATTTCCATCACTAAGCATGCACTCGCAGCTAGTGTACCCGGAGGAGGTCCACGGCACATGCGTTTTTCTGCCGATGGAAAATTCATTTATCTGCTCAATGAACTTTCTCTCTCGGTCACAACTTTCGCTTATGATAAGGGCACGGGAAAAGCAAAAAGACTAACTACGACTCCTTCCTTATCCGATGAAGTAAAGGCAAAGGAAACCTTTAACTCAGCCGCTGAAATTCTTGTCCATCCTAATGGTAAATTTGTATGGTCCTCGAACCGTGGTAATGACAGCATCACATGCTATAAAGCGGATCCTTCGACAGGAAAATTAACAGTCACTGAAGTGGAGTCGATCCGGGGAGCTTGGCCGCGCAACATTAATATTGACCCCTCATCAAAATGGATATTTGCGGCAGGAGCCCATTCAAATACTGTGGCTGTCCATAAGATTGATCAGAGCACGGGAGAGCTCAGCTTTCCGACCCGCAATATCATCAGTGTTCCTGGACCGATCTGCGTATTATTTGGAAAGTAAGCCTGATCCATAAAAATAATGCTCCCTTTTTCCGCTTAAATAATAGGTCCTTTATTGTTTTATAAGGGAATTATAAATTGCAGGTCCTAGGCTAGCTAGGCTAGGACCCCACGTATTACCTCAGCAGGCACGACTCCTGTCAGCCTCTGATCCAATCCACCGTAATGATAGGTGAGTGTTTCATGATCTAAACCCATGAGATGCAGGATGGTTGCATGGAGGTCACGAACGTGGTGCTTATTCACTGCGGCCTCATGGCCCAGTGGATCCGTTTCTCCGTAACTTGTCCCTGCCTTGACACCACCCCCGGCAAGAAAGTAACTGAATCCTTTCGGGTTATGGTCTCGACCGCCGTTATTTCCCTGAGAAACGGGCTGACGACCGAATTCTCCTCCCCACACAACGAGCGTTTCTTCAAGCATCCCGCGTCGGTCAAGGTCCTCAAGTAGCCCGGAAATCGGGACATCAATTTCGGGGCAATGAATGCTAAGATTTTCTTCAGCACCATTATGAGCGTCCCAGTTCTGTTGCTGATGTCCTCCCCCAGAATAAAGCTGGACAAAGCGGACCCCCTTTTCAACTAAGCGACGTGCGATCAGGCACTGACGACCAAAGTGTGAGGTCGGAATTGACAAGTTATGCTCACCCTTGCCCATATGAAGCCCATAGAGACGTTTTGTTTTCTCATCTTCAGAGGAAATATCAAGAGCTTCCGGAGCAGACGTATGCAACTGATAGGCAAGATCATAACTGGCGATACGGGCACTCAGTTCAGAATATGACTCCTTACCGTTAAGGTGCATTTTATTGAAAGCATTGATGGCGTTTATCTTATCTCCCTGCATGGAATGGGTAATCATTGAACGAGGGTTAAGATTCAGTATTGGATTGCCTTTGGACCTTAAAATGGTCCCCTGATAAGCTGCCGGCATATAGCCACTTGCCCAATTTGCTGCTCCAGGAATTGGTCCGCCCCGGGCATCAAGCATGACGACAAAGCCTGGGAGATTAGGATTCGTTGTGCCCAGCCCATGAGCTACCCACGCACCTAAGGAGGGGTGACCTTGCAATATTCGGCCACAGTTCATTTGCAGATTAGCAGAACCATGAGCAAAGGAATCCATATAAAGCGACTTGATAACAGCAAGCTTATCCATGTGCTTCGCTATGTTAGGAATGGCATCTGAACACCACTGGCCCGAATCACCATACTGATTAAATTTTCTCTTTGATGCCAGGAGTTTGGATTTGCGCAGATCCCCACGTCTAATCTCCATATTGACTTCTTTACCATCATTCTTTTGTAATTCCGGCTTATAATCAAAGAGGTCCATTTGTGAAGGTCCCCCATACATATAAAGAAAAATACATGCTTTGGCTTTGGCTGCGAAGTCCTGAGGCTTTGGTGCCATGGGATTAATGAGAGAACTTGCCGGAGCCGCACCAAAGACTTGGTGCCCAGAAAAAATTCCCGACAGAGAAAGGCCGGCCATCGAATTCCCAAAAGATTGAAGAAATTTTCTTCGGCTATGCTCTTCCAGATGTGATGTGATTTTTCTCATTAGAGTTCCTTTTCCAAATTCTTTATCCTTAATCAACATAAACAAATTCATTGAGGTTCAATAAAAGCGAACAAAATTCCGCCATTGATCTTCTTTGAATAATTGTAGGGTCTTCCTTAAGTACAATTTTTTTGTCATTGTTGATCAAATCAGAATCCGAATGATCTATTCGAATGATGGGATATTTTTTTCCTTTATGTTCAAACGAAAGCCTATCAAAGGTCACATTCCCTCCCCACGAACTGACACCAAAGCGGCCCTGGCCTGTGATCGCTTTTTCATCTTTTGTATAAATATTTACGGCATCAAATCCTACTGGACCAAAAATCTTAAACCCAATCCTATTTTCAATCAGTTCTACTGTGAAATCCAAGAAGCCTCTTCTCAAGTCACCGGCAGATGCCTTTACAAGAATTTCAGATTTACCTTTCCGGTAACGTTTTAAGATAATCTCATTGGAAACGGCATCAATTATTGCCGCATAACCATCAAATTCATCGCCTCTTGGACGGGCCCTCAGTAAAATTGATACCCTTTCCGTAATATCGTCTAAATGCATTTGGCCACTGATCTTAAAGTCTGTAGAGTCCATTTGAAACAAAGCAAAAGCAGGCCAGTCACGCTCGGCCCTGAGTATCCCCTCATAGCCTCCTGTCCATTTTCCTTTAAAATAATCCCACCCAAAAGCAGGCCCTTTTAGAAATTGCTTGGCGGGTAGAATCTTATGATACTCATTGAAATATGCCGACGAATAGTCTGGGATAAATCGTATTTGTCCCTTCAATGGCTTTTGTTTTTCCTGCTGATTACTTAAAAAACTTTTCGCCATACTCCGCTCCGTAGTAATCGGATCCCGACCCAATACAATACGAAAAGCTTCACCGACAGGATCTTTACTGGCAATAGCACGTTTTGCAATGAGGGTGGCACTTTCAGCAATGAGTTCACTGTTCAGCATCAGTAAGGCCTGCGGAGCAACAGTCGTTTGCGGCCGGGTCCCCAGAGAGCCCTCAGTATTTGCATAAT
This sequence comes from Verrucomicrobiales bacterium, assembly GCA_030747955.1. Lineage (GTDB taxonomy): Bacteria > Verrucomicrobiota > Verrucomicrobiia > Verrucomicrobiales > DEV007 > EC70. The sequence goes on from JASLJT010000306.1 coordinate 4,034, forward strand.
CAAAAAGTTCGAAGAAAGGATATACCATGGTCCTCTTGACAAAGGCATAGACGCTCCTCCGTTTCTGATCCTCCTCATTTGACCAACGCCAACCGCGACCAGGTTTTGACGCGCCCGCTACTACCTCACCATTCAATGCAGGATAGAAACTGGGGCCTTCTCGTTTTTGATTGAGCTGGCCACTCATCTGGAGAATACGGTCCCTGATCGTTTCAGCCTCCAAACGCCTAAGATTCATTTTCCAGTGATGCACGTTACCTGGATCCTTCGCTTCATTATCACCATTAGGATCCGAAGATCTTCGGTAAGCCCTAGTATTCATAATGACTCGGTGCATATGTTTAATGGACCATCCACTTTGGACAAATTCAGTAGCTAGCCAGTCCAAAAGTTCAAGATTTGATATCGGCTCACCTGCGCGCCCAAAATCATTTGGGCTTCCCACAATACCCTTTCCAAAATGATACTGCCAAATGCGGTTTACCATGACCCTAGACGTCAGTGGATTGGTGGGGTCTGTGATCCATTTAGCAAGGGCCAAGCGCCGTCCTGAACTATTTTCAGTTGGTTCCGGTTCAGGCCCAATGGTAGAAAAGATACTAGGTATCATGGGTTTAACTTTGAGGCCAGGCTTAGATGCATCACCACGAATTAACACATGAGTCTCAGGCGCTTCCTTCCCGTGCTCACTAACACTCAGAGCTTTGCCTCCGTTGATGGCTCTCAGAATAATTCCCTTGTCACTGGGTTTTGCATAGTTTCTGACATTCCTGAAATATGCCAGCATCGAATAATAATCTTTCTGTGATATCGGATCAAACATGTGGTCATGGCACCGCGCACAACCAGTAGTCAGTCCAAGGAAAGTTTCTGTTGTCGTTCGCAATATATCATCAAGGCCATCATATTCTGCCGCCTTCTTGTCATCAGGTTCATCGTCCCAGACACCGAGTCTATAAAAGCCAGTAGCTATGAGCCCCTCGTCCCCACCTTCCACGAATGGCTTATCCTTATTAAAAGCTTCAAGTATGAGCTCGTCTCCTGCCAGCTGCTCAAGAACGAACCTGTCATAAGGCTTATCCGTGTTAAATGCTTTAATAACGTAATCACGATACCTCCAGGCATTTGGTTTTTCGTCATCCCTCTCATAGCCATTGGTTTGAGCGTATCGGACCACATCCAGCCAGTGACGTCCCCAACGTTCTCCGTATTCGGGCATGGCTAATAATTTATCAACTAAAGATGATAGAGCTTTTTCTGTACTAGAAGGGTCCGCTTCAAATGCTTTAATTTCCTGATATGTTGGTGCCAGGCCAATTAAGTCAAAGTAAGCCCTTCTGATAAGAACCTTCCGGTCAGCAGAACTGTTCTGAACCAATCCATTAGTCTTGATTGCCTCATCAACTATCGAATCAATTGAAGAATTCTCATGGTTAGTCGTGTTCACGGGCTGAAATGCCCAGTAGTTTCTGTCCTCTTCGGAAACATTGAACTTTTCCTCAGCTTCAACATTAGGCTGGAAAGCTATAAATAGGATAGGGCATAAGATCGCCCCAAGAATGACGGTTCGATTCCTCATCTTTGGAACTTCAGAACTTGGCTTCCCTCCTCTATTCGTTGTAAGTAATCTAGGCTGCGGCGGATCCCGTCTCTGGAATCGTGAAGTGGTTCATATTCGATCAGGCATACCCCGTCATACTTCATGTCCTCGAATAGTGGCCCATAATCCAGATCATCATCACCAATGGCAACCGCTACCCATCCTTCACCTTTCCTTGTCCAGTCCTTAAGGTGACAATAATTAATACGATCATTAATGAGCTCTAAGCAGCAACTTTTGTCTTCGGGACGGACCGCTTTTATGTTGCCCGGATCATAATTAAATCCGACTCTCGGTGGTAACTGTTCTATTAGCCGGGTCAGAGACTCAGGATCGGTAGAGACTGAGTTAAAATGATGAGCGGATTCATCCTCATCAAAAGTGATTCCTCCATGAGTCTCAATAGCGATAGTCAATCCTAGCCCCTCGCACAATTGGTCAGCATCCCAGAAAGCCTTTATCATCCGGTCCCAGATCTCCGAACTAACTTTCTCAACAGGTGTAAATCCAGCAAATAGTCGAACCTGCTTGGCACCACAATCTGCTGCTGCCTGAATCTGTTTCTTGGACTTCTCCAGCACCTCCAAGTGATCATTTTCATCAGCAAGGGTAAAATCGTTCTCTATGCAACAGAACGGAGTCGCTATACCAAATTCCTCATTCAGAGCCTTGAACTCCGCTATCTCATCTGGTTCTGGAAACTCAGAAAGCCGGCCAGTCTGATCCCCGCCAATTCCAAACTCAAGCCACTTAAAACCAAAGTCCCGGGCAATTTCAAAATGCTCGCGCATCGGTAAATTGCGGAATCCCCATTCTCCACATCCTATCTCAATGACTTTAAGTTCGTGCATAGGTACGAATGATAAATCATAATTAAACCTAACAAAACCCTGTTTTTCCAGAGAATTACCTCAGGTTAATGGATAAATTCTAAGGAACGTGCGAAATACCATTTTTGGCCTATCTTCAGGGTCATTTATGAAATCTTCAGCAACAAAACTTTATTTACTCGCCCTCTTTTCTCTGTTTCTGGCAATTTTCCCAAGCCTCGGAGCTGACCAGCCTAATGTTGTTATCGTTCTGACTGATGATCAGGGTTACGGAGACCTTTCGTGTCATGGAAATCCGATCCTTAAGACACCTAACTTGGATCGACTTCACGGCGAATCCGTTAGACTCACCGATTACCATGTAGCACCTACATGCTCACCGACCCGAGCCGCACTAATTACCGGTCATTGGACGAACCGTACCGGTGTCTGGCACACGATCATGGGCCGTTCTATGCTTCGTCATAATGAAGTAACAATCGGTAAGATCTTTGGTGACAGTGGTTACCACACGGGCATGTTCGGAAAGTGGCACCTAGGTGACAACTATCCTTACAGACCTGAAGACAGGGGCTTCCAAGAAGTGCTAAGGCACGGTGGTGGTGGTGTGGGGCAGACACCAGACTACTGGGACAACGCATACTTTGACGGTTCCTATTTCCATAACGGTAAAGCGGTTCCGGTAAAGGGATTCTGTACCGATGTATATTTTGATTATGCCAAGCGCTTCATTCGTAAAGTAAAGAAAAGCGAAAAACCATTCCTTGTGTACCTCTGCACCAATGCCCCGCACGGACCAATGCATTCACCTGAAAAGTTCAGTAAACCCTATCTTAAGCAGGGAGTTAATGTCGGTAACTTTCTTGGAATGATCGCCAATATTGATGAAAACGTTGGATCAATGAGAGCTTTTCTTAAAAATGAAGGCCTCGCAGAAAATACCATTTTCATCTTCACGACTGATAACGGCACATCAAGCGGGGCAAATATTCACAATAATGGAATGCGTGGTCGCAAAGGAAGTGAATATGACGGTGGGCACCGTGTTCCTTTCTTCATGCATTGGCCAAAGGGAGGTCTCAATAAGGGACGGGACGTAGACACAATCACCTCTTACGTAGATGTTGTTCCAACACTCATTGATTACTGCAAAGTTCAAGCACCTAAAGGTGTTAAGTTTGACGGTATGAATGTCCGGCCACTCATTGATGGAGCCGTTAAAAAATGGCCAGACCGTATCCTTGTTACAGACTCACAGAGAGTCCGAGACCCGATTAAGTGGCGTAAAAGTTCAGTAATGACTGACCAATGGCGACTCGTAAACGGGAAAGAACTTTATGATATTAATGCTGATCCAGGACAGAAGAAAAACATCGCCAACGCAAACCCTAAAGTAGTAGCGCGCCTCACAAAGTTTTATGATGCGTGGTGGAAAGAAATCGTCCCGACCTTCGGCAAACCAACTGCCATATACCTCGGAGCTGATGCCCCCTTAGCAAACCCAGTAACATTGACCTGCCACGACTGGATAGCTGATGGAAGCACGCCATGGAATCAACGTCACATTCGCAATGCCGAGAAAAAACCTTCAAATACAGGCTTTTGGGCTGTAGATATCAAAAGTGCTGGAGATTATACTGTGGAACTGAGGCGCTGGCCTAAAGAAGCAGGTAAGGCTATCACCGCAGAACTCGAATCGGGAGCCGATGTGCCTGGTGTAAAACCTTTCAGAGCAGCAGCAGGAAAACCATTTGCAGCCGTCAAGGCTCACCTGAAATTAGGTGGTAAAGAACTAGTTCTTCCGGTCAAGGAAAGCGATGAAGGGATCACCTTTAAAATTAAACTTAAAGAGGGTAGAGATGAACTTTGGGCCAAATTTACTGATAGCACTGGTACTCCGATGGGTGCTTTTTATGCCTATGTGACTAAACTTCCAATAAAGGAACAATCTCAATTCTCAGATCCATTACTTCAAAGACAAATCACTTATAAAGAGCTGAAAGCGATCGGAGATTTTCATTTGGCAGCTGAAGAGGGAAATCTCAATGCAGTAAAGCAATGCCTAGAGAATGGAACTGATATTGATTGTGTACTTGGAAAGGGTTCATTTAGGGTTCTACATAAAGCAGTTAGAGCAGGCAATAAGCCTTTGGTTACCTTTCTTATTCAAGAAAAGGCGAACATCAATGCTTGGTCTATTGCGGGGAGCCCATTGGACATGGCACTCAAAGAGGAACACGAAGAAATTGCAAAATTGATCCATAAACACGGTGGTAAAACATCTGAAGGATTAAAATAAATGAGGATTCACATGACCCTAAAGTTAAGTCACAATGAAAAATATACTGGCTCAATCAGAATGGTGGTTTTTAGAACGATTGGAGTATGGGGGAGCTCGTTTGGGTGTCGAGATGATTGAAGGGTGTGT
>JASLJT010000307.1:0-14949 GCA_030747955.1 Verrucomicrobiales bacterium
TGATTTATCTAAAACGACCAGCAAAACAAACGTTACGCTTGAGCCGAATGACATCATTCATGTTCCGTCCCGCGGCCTTTTTAACAGGGGAGGATAAGTCAGTTATCTAGTCCGTTTTTATAAGACTGAGATTTTTCTTAACGTAAGAGGCGCCAGAAACTACCGTTATTAACGTGCAAATGAATAGGAGCACGTGTCCGATGAATGGCTGTTGTAATGATGTTAGAGGATTTATAATTTTTTCATCGGATCCAATAGCGATCAAAAAGTAAGTAGCGGTAATGATTTGAGACGTTGTTTTCCATTTCCCTAATGAATCTGCTGAAAGTAAGGATCCCTGGTTAGAGGCAAGTAAGCGGAGCCCCGTGACAAGAAATTCTCGGCCAATTATGGTAATGGTTATCCATGCTGGAACCATCCCCTCTTTCGTTAAAACAATGAAAACGGCGCTAGTGAGAATCTTATCCACGAGCGGGTCCATTAACTTTCCAAAGTCTGTCACAAGATCAAGTTTTCTGGCGAAGTAACCGTCTAGGAAATCAGTTATTGAGGCAATCAAAAAGAAAATTATAGCGATTGTGATACGACAATCAGGCAATTGATTGTCTTTGATATATGAGTCAGGAACCGACATCACCATAACAAAGAGACCAGTCATTCCCAGTCGTCCTATAGTAAGTTTGTTCGGTAGATTCATGGCCTTTTTAGTAGACGATTTTCTTCCAGATTGGGAGCAATTTTTTTATTTTTTCCAGATACCATTGTGAAATTTCATAGGCAACTTTACTATGGCAGCTTCCGACTTGGAGAACAACTGAAGGTTGAGAAACGGCAACGAAACCTGTTCTGTGGATTATTTGTGCCTTGTGCTCCCCAAATTTTTTTTCAGCTTCTAAGGCGAATCTGGTTGCTAAATTTTCTGCGAGCTCTGGGTAGGCACTATATTCTATTCCTTTTATAGGTTTGCCATTTTCCAACTTTCTGACAATGCCCCAGAATATTAGTTCGGCACCAATATTTTCGTTCCATTTAGGATCTTGATTTGGTATTTCCTGACTAGATAAAATAAAAGTGAGATTATGCATTGTTTGTTGCGCTCGTGGTCGTTCGCCCTTTGAATGATTAAGAGTTTAGAAATCCTTACAAATTTAATAATAAGAGCAAAGCAAAAGAAATGAGCAATAATGACTTTGGTTTAATAGGTCTGGCAGTAATGGGTCAGAATCTGGTACTTAATGTGGCGAGCCGAGGGTTCAATGTTTCGGTCTATAACCGAACCATTGAAAAAATGAAGGAATTTCTAAGCGGGGAAGCTAAAGGTAAGAGTGTTGAAGGTTTTGAAAGTCTTGAGGAGTTCGTGGGTAGCCTTCAAAGGCCAAGGAAAGTCATGCTAATGGTTCAATCGACTGCTGGAAACAATATTAATGATCGTGATGCAGTTGATAAAGTCATTGAACAGTTAGTGCCGCTACTGGAAGCTGGAGATCTGATCATTGATGGTGGAAATTCTTTTTACATTCATAGTGAACGACGATCAGAAGAATTGAATGATAAGGGATTGTTGTTTATAGGGACTGGTGTCTCTGGTGGCGAGGAGGGCGCATTAAAGGGGCCTGCCATCATGCCTGGGGGCCCCAAAGAGAGCTGGGAAATAATACGACCAGTCTTTGAATCAATTTCTGCAAAGGTCGAAAATGATCCATGCGTTACTCTTATCGGTCCCGGCGGTGCAGGGCACTATGTTAAGATGGTTCATAACGGTATTGAGTACGGTGACATGCAGCTCATTTGTGAAGCCTATAATATTTTTAAGTCTGCAGGATTCACCGCTGATGAATTGGCTCAGGTATTTTCTGATTGGAATAATGGAGACCTCGAAAGCTATCTCATTCAGATTACAAGCAAGATCTTTGCACAGAAAGATCCAGAAACAGGAAATGCAATCGTTGATATGATATTGGACCGTGCTGGCCAGAAAGGAACTGGACGATGGACAGTAATGAGTGCTGCTGAAAATGGTGTTGTGATTTCAACTATAAATGCTGCCGTTGAGGCTAGGATTCTTTCCTCTTTGAAGGAGCAAAGGGTAAGTGCTTCGTCTCAATTGAGTGGCCCTCCTAATGATTCTTTGTCAGGTTTAGGAATTGAGAAAACGCAACTCATTGAGAAAGTTAGAGATGCATTACATGCTTCAAAAATAATATCTTATGCTCAGGGCCTTGATCTTATGAAAAGGGTAGGAGATTCTCATGGTTGGGATTTGGATCTCGGTTCCATTGCTAGAATATGGAGGGGCGGTTGTATTATAAGGGCCCGTTTCCTTAACCGAATCACTGAGGCTTATGGGAGGAATCCACAGCTGGGTAATCTGATGCTGGATGACTATTTCAATGACATCTTAGATAAAAGCCAGTCGAGTTGGCGCGAAGTTGTCTGTCTAGCAATACAAAACGGTATCCCAGTACCCGCTTTCAGCTCTTCACTAGGATACTATGATAGTTTCCGCTCTGAGCACCTACCTGCCAACTTATTACAGGCCCAGAGAGACTTTTTTGGAGCTCATACCTATGAGAGAGTGGATAAAAGTGCGGGTGAATTTTTTCACACAAATTGGCCAGACGTCATTGAAGATTAACGCTTTATAAGCTTTATATTAAAAAAAAGTGGTTTTTAAGGCAAAAAAATGCCAAAAAACGTGCAATAGCTAGAGAAAATCGTTTGACCCTCAAGGGTGCTCGACTATAATTCCCGCCCCCCTGACTGGAAGAAGTTAGGGATCCCGTAGGGTCTAGAGTGCAAATGCTACCATCGAGTGCTGATGTATTTATGACTTGAGGGAAGTTGTTGTTCTTTGAGAAAACAGGTTCAATCGAACGAAGACGTTATGCGTCATCGAGAGATTGAATGGAAATTGAAAAAGCTAATTTGTACGTTGCGTGCCGCTCGCTTGAAGCGATGTGGTGCGCGGTAAACAGGGTGCTTGAAAGTAGGCACCCTGATTCCCGTCAGAATATTTGTCGGAGCCGGTTCACCGGCCGAGACTACATACTTTCTTTTCGGAGAGTTTGATTCTGGCTCAGAACGAACGCTGGCGGCGTGGATAAGACATGCAAGTCGAACGAGATCCTTAGCAAAGCTTGCTTTGCTAAGTCTAGTGGCGAACGGGTGAGTAACACGTGAGCAACCTGCCCAGAAGCAGGGGATAAGCCACCGAAAGGTGGTCTAATACCGTATGTGATTCCAAGGGGCATCTCTTGAGGATCAAAGCGGGGGCCTTTTAGGCCTCGCACTTCTGGATGGGCTCGCGGCCTATCAGCTAGTTGGTGAGGTAACGGCTTACCAAGGCGACGACGGGTAGCTGGTCTGAGAGGATGATCAGTCACACTGGAACTGAGACACGGTCCAGACACCTACGGGTGGCAGCAGTCGAGAATCATTCACAATGGGCGAAAGCCTGATGGTGCGACGCCGCGTGGAGGATGACAGCCCTAGGGTTGTAAACTCCTGTCATGAGAGAGTAAAGACTTACCGTTAATACCGGTGGGTCCTGATAGTATCTCAAGAGGAAGGGACGGCTAACTTCGTGCCAGCAGCCGCGGTAATACGAAGGTCCCAAGCGTTGTTCGGAATTACTGGGCGTAAAGCGTGCGTAGGCGGCATGGTAAGTCAGATGTGAAATCCCGGGGCTCAACCTCGGAACTGCATCCGATACTGCCAAGCTAGAGTAGTGGAGGGGAGTCTGGAATTCACGGTGTAGCAGTGAAATGCGTAGATATCGTGAGGAACACTAGTGGCGAAGGCGAGACTCTGGACACTAACTGACGCTGAGGCACGAAGGCTAGGGTAGCGAAAGGGATTAGATACCCCTGTAGTCCTAGCAGTAAACGGTGCGCGTTTGGTGTGGGCGGGTTCGACCCCGTCCGTGCCGAAGCTAACGCGTTAAACGCGCCGCCTGGGGAGTACGGCCGCAAGGCTAAAACTCAAAGAAATTGACGGGGACCCGCACAAGCGGTGGAGTATGTGGCTTAATTCGATGCAACGCGAAGAACCTTACCTGGGCTTGACATGCTTGTCGTAGTTCTGTGAAAGCAGATCGTCAGTTCGGCTGGACATGCACAGGTGCTGCATGGCTGTCGTCAGCTCGTGTCGTGAGATGTTGGGTTAAGTCCCGCAACGAGCGCAACCCCTATGATTAGTTGCCAGCGAGTAATGTCGGGGACTCTAGTCAGACTGCCTGTATTAAACAGGAGGAAGGTGGGGACGACGTCAAGTCAGTATGGCCCTTACGCCCAGGGCTGCACACGTACTACAATGCCCAGTACAATGTGAACCGATACCGTAAGGTGGAGGAAATCCTAAAAACTGGGCTCAGTTCGGATTGAGGGCTGCAACTCGCCCTCATGAAGCTGGAATCGCTAGTAATGGCACATCAGCTACGGTGCCGTGAATACGTTCCCGGGTCTTGTACACACCGCCCGTCACATCATGGAAGCCGCTCGCAGTCGAAGTACCCTAATAAAAGGGCCCTACACTGTAGGTGGTAACTGGGATGAAGTCGTAACAAGGTAGCCGTAGGGGAACCTGCGGCTGGAACACCTCCTTTCTAAGGAGCACTTTGCCGGTTCTGTCTCACATGGAATCACTTTCTTACTAATTAATTTAAAAGAAAGTAAAAGCAAATAGGTCGACGCCTAAAGCTTTTCCCCATCACGGGGAATCAGTACCGGGTCAAACCGGAATATTAAGCAAAGGCGCAAATACTGAAGGTGAAAACTTGAAGTGACCTCAAGCTCAAAGCTTGATTATGGATGATTTTATAATCATCCAGCAATCGCATCAACATCACGATAGTGATGCCCGCAACGTACAACTTAGTTTTTTCATTTCCCCAGACTTCCCGTGGGCTTAGGATTTATTTCCTGACAAACAATCTACGGGGGCATAGCTCAGTTGGTAGAGCATCTGCTTTGCAAGCAGAGGGTCTGCGGTTCGAATCCGCATGCCTCCACCATTTTTTTTGGTGGGCCTAGCCCCCCAGAATCGTATCGGGTCTGTAGCTCAGCTGGTTAGAGCACCGCCTTGATAAGGCGGGGGTCACAGGTTCGAGTCCTGTCAGACCCACCATTGCGAAAACTTTTCTGAGTATCAGAAGAAAGTCGGCTGATTTTTGAACGGGACCCCCTGTTCTTTGACATCTGTATACTGGGTAGAACAATCTGCAATTTTATTATTGATAGAGCCCTGGCCGAACTTTGGCCGGGTTCAATCTTGCAAACTTTAGTGAAAACGGCTTCGAGATCAGTTTCTTCTTCTTCTGCTTTAGGGCAGGGAAGATAATCGGATCGAGAAACAAGTTACTAAGGGCACACGGTGAATGCCTTGGTGCCAGTAGGCGATGAAGGACGTGTTTAAGCTGCGATAAGCCTCGGTGAGCTGCACTCAAGCTATGACCCGGGGATTTCCGAATGGGGTAACCTGTATTCATTCATATGAATACGTTCCTCCCTGAATATATAGGGGAGGATACGCGAACCCGGTGAAGTGAAACATCTCAGTAACCGGAGGAAAAGAAAGCGAATGCGATTCCGTAAGTAGTGGCGAGCGAAAGCGGATCAGCCCAAACCAGGGGCTTTGCTCCTGGGGTTGTAGGGCTCCGATGTGGTATCCTGAAAGTTAGTGTAACGTGTTGGAAAGCACGACCAAAGAAGGTGAAAGTCCTGTGCGCGAAAACTCGAAGGAGCCTAGGATGTCCCTGAGTAATACGGAACACGTGAAACTCCGTATGAATCTGCGCCGACCATGGCGTAAGGCTAAATACTAACTGGCGACCGATAGTGAACTAGTACCGTGAGGGAAAGGTGAAAAGTACCCCTTTGAGGGGAGTGAAATAGTACCTGAAACCGTGTGCCTACAAGGAGTGGGAGCCTCTTCGGAGGTGACCGCGTGCCTTTTGCTTAATGAGTCTACGAGTTAGTGTCTGTGGCAAGCTTAAGCACTTTTGGTGTGTAGGCGTAGCGAAAGCGAGTCCGAATAGGGCGACCATAGTCGCAGGCGCTAGACCCGAAACGGAGGTGACCTACCCATGGCCAGGTTGAAGCAACGGTAAAACGTTGTGGAGGACCGAACCGGTACAGGTTGAAAACTGTTCGGATGAGCTGTGGGTCGGAGTGAAAGGCTAATCAAACCCCGTGATAGCTGGTTCTCCTCGAAATGCATTTAGGTGCAGCGTCGCGTGCTTACCCTCGGGGGTAGAGCACTGAATGAGCTAGGGCCCATACCCGGGTACCAAACTCAACTAAACTCCGAATACCGGGGGGTGGAACGCGGCAGTGAGACTGCGGGGGATAAGCTTCGTAGTCGAAAGGGAAACAGCCCAGATCAGCAGCTAAGGTGCCTAAATAGTGCTCAGTGGAAAGGAGGTGGGATTTCATAGACAGTGAGGATGTTGGCTTAGAAGCAGCCACCATTTAAACAAAGCGTAACAGCTGACTCATCGAGAGATCCTGCGCCGAAAATGATTGGCGATAAGCACTATACCGAAGCTCTGGATGCACAGTTTACTGTGCGTGGTAGAGGAGCGTTCTCAACACATTGAAGCCTTAAGGCGACTGATGGTGGAGAGTTGAGAAGTGAGTATGTAGACATGAGTAACGATAAGCCGGGTGAGATCCCCGGCCGCCGTAAACCCGAGGTTTCCTGGGCCATGCTGGTCATCCCAGGGTTAGTCGGGACCTAAGCCGAGGCCGAAGGGCGTAGGCGATGGAAACAAGGTTAATATTCCTTTGACGGCCTATAATTTAAACTAGAAGGACGCATGAGTGGAGAAAAGACAACGACTGAAAATGTTGCTGGAGGTCTTCGGGCCGAAAGGTTTTTTGAAACGAGTGCCAAGAAAAGTTCTGGTGAATAGAAGTAGGCCCCCGTACCGCAAACCGACACAGGTGGGTGGGTAGAATATACTAAGGCGCAAGAGTGAAACCCTGTTAAGGAACTCGGCAATTTAGCCCCGTAACTTCGGGAGAAGGGGTCCCGGGACTTGTCCCGGGCGCAGTGAAAGGGCCCATCCGACTGTTTAGCAAAAACACAGCATTCTGCGAACACGAAAGTGGAAGTATAGGATGTGACACGTGACCAATGCCAAAAGATTAAGGGGAGGTGTTAGCTTCGGCGAAGCTCTGATCCTAAGTCCTGGTGAATGTCGGCCGTAACTATAACGGTCCTAAGGTAGCGAAATTCCTTGTCGGGTAAGTTCCGACCTGCACGAATCGTGCAACGAGATGGGCGCTGTCTCAACAGGGAGCTCAGTGAAATTGTATCCGCGGGGAAGATGCCGCGTACCCGCAGAAGGACGGAAAGACCCTATAGACCTTAACTGTAAGCTGTCACTGTTTTCTCGATTTTAATGCTCAGCATAAGTGGGAGGCTTTGAACTGACCCTTTAGGGGGTCGGGGAGCCAACAGTGAGATACCACCCTTTAATGTTGGGGAATCTAACCTCTTGCCTTTATCAGGCAGAGGAACAATGGCAGCCGGTCAGTTTGACTGGGGCGGTCTCCTCCTAAAGAGTAACGGAGGAGCGCGAAGGTAGGCTCAGCGCGGTTGGCAATCGCGTTTCGAGTGCATTGGCATAAGCCTGCCTAACTGCGAGACCTACAAGTCGAGCAGAGACGAAAGTCGGCCAAAGTGATCCGGCGGTGGAATATGGAATCGCCGTCGCTCATCGGATAAAAGGTACCTTAGGGATAACAGGCTGATCGCGCCCAAGAGTTCATATCGACGGCGCGGTTTGGCACCTCGATGTCGGCTCGTCACATCCTGGGGCTGGAGAAGGTCCCAAGGGTTCGGCTGTTCGCCGATTAAAGTGGCACGCGAGCTGGGTTCAGAACGTCGCGAGACAGTTCGGTCCTCTATCCTCTGTGGGCGTAGGAAACTTGAGGGGTTCAAACTCTAGTACGAGAGGACCGAGTTTGACGAGCCTCTGGTGCTCCGGTTGTCGCGTCAGCGGCATAGCCGGGTAGCTAAGCTCGGAACAGATAAGCGCTGAAAGCATCTAAGCGCCAAGCTATTCCCAAGATAAAGTTTCCCTGAAGGATCGTGGAAGACTACCACGTTGATAGGCTGCTGGTGTAATCATGGTAACATGTTTAGCTTAGCAGTACTAATAATCCGTCTGACTTGTTTCACAATCCTCCGTTTTCACAAACTTGTGAAATTGGCCCGTGCCGTTCGGCAAGGGGCTCTGGATAGTAACTTTCGGAAAATTCTACCCGTATACAGATGTCAGTGAATTGGATCACTGGTCCCACTGACCGTTCTTTGAAAAAAATATGAGAACGCTTCGAGTACATCGGACTCGAGCCGGCCCTCAGAAGTCACAGTTTGAATTTTATTTCTATGTTAAGAAATTAAACTATCAAGTTGTGGATTCTGGTGACCATAGCGTAATGGAACCACCCGTTCCCATCCCGAACACGGAAGTGAAACATTGCAGCGCCGATGGTAGTGCGACGAAAGGTCGCGTGAGAGTAGGTCGTTGCCAGTTTATTCTTTTTTCTTTACGAAAATAAGATTAATTCACCCAACCCTTCACAGGGTTGGGTTTTTTTGTGATTTGTTACAATGAAGATACGTGAGAAGAGAATTTGAGTATTTTTATTATTTAGGGTTATGATATGACAATAAAATCAATGAAAGACTATAGATTAAAACGCCTATTTAACGCGAATTCAGGTCGGTGCTTTGATGTAGCGATAGATCACGGATTCTTTAACCAATATGGTTTCTTAGGTAGTATCGAAGATGCATCAAAAGCGATCTCGACTGTCGTTAAGGCTGGCCCTGATGCTGTTCAGCTAACGGTTGGTCAGGCCAGGCATCTGCAGTCTGTTTCTGGGAGAGAAAAGCCTTCATTGGTCCTCCGTGTGGATGTTGCTAACATCTATGGTAAGGAACTCCCTGATACTTCTTTTAGTAGCGTCATAGCTGACGCTGCTCTCCAAGCCGTCCAGCTAGATGCTACTTGTGTTTGTGTGAACTTATTTGAAATTCCGGACGCTCCTGAAGTGCATGCCCAGTGCATTGATAATATTCTTGAATTGAAACCTGAGTGCGATCATTACGGGATGCCAATGATGGTTGAGCCCCTAGTCTTTCGGCCAAATGAGGAATCCGGTGGATACATGGTCAATGGTGATGAGAAAAAGATCCTTCCGCTAGTTAGGCAGGCTGTAGAGCTTGGCGCGGATATTATTAAAGCGGATCCGACTGACGATGTTTCTATTTATCACCGTGTCGTTGAGGTGGCTGGGGATGTTCCGGTCCTTGTGAGGGGTGGAGGAAAGGTTTCCGATGCTGAAATATTAAAGAGGACCGAGGACATTATTGCTCAGGGAGTTTCAGGTATCGTTTATGGGCGCAATGTTATTCAACATGAGAATCCTGCAGGCATTACGCGCGCTCTCATGGCTGTAGTTCATGATGGTGCAAGTAGCGAAGAGGCATTGAAGATGATTGGCGAAGTTTAATTATGTCCAAAAATATTAATGTGGGAGTCATTGGTGGTGGACTCATGGGGCGCGAAGTCGCTAGTGCCTTTGGGCGTTGGTTTGCGATTAATGATAGTAAGGTCAATCCTTCATTGTGTGCCGTGGCTGATCTTAATAAGGAAGCTCTCGAATGGTTTAATTCTGTTCCGACTTGTAAATTATTGACTGATAATTACCAGGAAATTCTGGATTCTCCTGACATTGATGTTGTTTACGTTGCAGTTCCTCATAACATGCATGAACAGATCTATATTGATGTACTAAATTCTGGAAAAGATCTATTGGCTGAGAAGCCTTTCGGGATTGATCTTGGTTCTGCAGAAAGGATTGTTGAGGCAATTAAGAGTTCAGGTCAATTCGTCCGCTGCAGTTCGGAGTTCCCCTTCTTTCCTGGTGCTCAGAGAGTGTACGAAGTTGCAAAGAGTGGTGGAATAGGGAGAATCTTGGAAGTGCGTTCAGGTTTTCATCATGGCAGTGATTTGGATCCCAACAAGGCCGCGAACTGGAAGCGTCAGTCAAAAACCTGTGGTGAGATAGGTGTTATGGGAGACCTTGGGATGCATGTATGCCATGTGCCTTTTCGATTAGGGTTCGAACCACGTTCAGTTTATGCGCAGTTACAAAAAGGATATCCGGAGAGGCCAGGAGGATCTTGTGACACTTGGGACAATGCTATGCTCCATTCTTGGGTTGATGTTGATGGGGCCGAGTCAGTTCCTATGCGACTCGAAATGAAACGAATGGCTCCTGGGGAGACGGATACTTGGTTCATAGAAGTTCTAGGTACTGATGGAGGTGCCCGTTTTAGTACCAAGGAACCACGCACTCTTTGGCAGTTTTCCCGAGGCAAAGAGCAAGAGTGGCGTCGAGTAGATCTTGGATTTGATACACCCTTTAAGACTATCACTGGTGGTATTTTTGAACCCGGATTTCCTGATGTTCTTATGCAAATGTGGGCTGCCTTTTTTGCGGAACGTGATGGTGATTTAAATGAATACTTTGGTTGCGTGACTCCTGATGAAGCATTGATGAGTCATCGCCTGTTTGCAGCAGCAATCCAGTCCCAACAACTAAATCAGGTCATTGAGATTACTTAATTGGAGGTGAATCATGGAGGACAAAAAACAATTACAGCGATCCGGAATCCTTGCGGCGGGTAACTGGATCGTTGACCATGTGAAGCTGATTGACGCATTCCCTGATCAGGATGCTCTTTCATTTATTCTTTCCCAGTCCAAGTCAAATGGGGGAGGTCCATATAATGTCCTTAAGGACCTGTCTATGCTTGGTGCAGATATTCCTCTTCAGGCTGCAGGGTTAGTTGGAAATGATGCAGACGGCCAATGGATAATTAATGATTGCCGTGATTCAGGAATTGATACTGATAGATTGGCGCTCACATCCGATGCTACAACCTCATACACTGATGCAATGTCCGTTGAATCTACTGGAAGACGGACGTTCTTTCATCATGTGGGAGCTAATGCTCTTCTACAACGCGCTGACATTAATCTTTGTGAAAGTCGTGCAAAATTCTTTTACCTTGGATACTTACTGTTATTGGAATCTTTGGATGAGGTGGATGATGATGGAAGGACTGGTGCCAGTGAACTTCTGAATGAGGCCAGATCCTTAGGGTTTCTTACCGTGGTAGATCTTGTCAGTGCGCAGCTCGGAGACTTTAAGAGTGTAGTTCTTCCTTCACTCCCCGAAGTGAATATTTTATTACTTAATGAATTGGAGGCTGGATCGTTACTCGGATTGGTTTTAGATGAGAATGATCCTGCTTCCTTGATAGATGCTTCCCGCCAGATACTCGACCTTGGAGTCAGAGACCATGTGATTGTGCATTCAGCTATTGGTGTAGTTGCAGTGTCTTCTGACGGTAATAAGGAGTCACAAGGGTCTGTCCGATTACCTGATGATATGATTCGTGGCGCGGCTGGTGCAGGAGATGCTTTTGCTGCAGGTCTTATAATGGGACTACATGAAGAAAAGAGCCTAGATGAAAGTTTGCGATGGGGAGTCTGTTCTGCCGCTAGTTGCCTAACTGACCCAACGACTTCGGGGGGCATTCTCCAACTAAGTGATTCCTTGCTACTTGGAGATCAGTTTGGATTTCGAGAATTTCAATAAACGAAATGATTGTTAATCTTTGAGGGCTCCCAAGCTAACGTCCATTTTCTTTTCTTTTCCTTCTCTTTCAATAGTGACAGTAACTTTATCGCCAACGGACTTTGCATCAAGTATGCGGAAAAGGTCTGACGAGTCATTGACTTTCTTGTTATCAATTTCTTTGATTAGGTCTCCAAGCAATATGCGCCCGCTCGATGATTGAGTCGTTGCTTTAAGACCAGCTTTTTCAGCGCCGCCGCCTGGAACAATATTTAGTATTAGGACACCGGATTTTTTTAGCCTTCCACTGACGAAGGAATCTGGTGCAATGTTGATCCCAAGTCCCGGTTTAGTAACTTTCCCAAATTCTATTAATTGTGGAACGATTCTGTTTACTGTGTCTACGGGAACAGCAAACCCTATCCCTGCATAGGAACCTGTAGGTGAGTAAATGGCCGTATTGATACCGATGAGTCGGTTAGCACTGTCCAGTAGAGGTCCTCCAGAATTTCCAGGATTAATAGCTGCATTGGTTTGAATTACTCCTGTTATAGGTCTTCTCGTCACTGATTCTATTTCACGACCAAGTGCACTAATGACTCCAGTTGTGAGTGTCTGATCGAATCCGAAAGGATTTCCGATAGCGTATGCTTTTTGACCAACAAGAAGATCCTTAGATTCACCGATTTTAATTGGTTTTAGCCGTTCGTCAGGGGCTTGTATTTTTAATACAGCAAGATCCTTATCCGGTTCAGCACCTATCAACTTTGCGTCCCATGTGGATTGATCCCAGAGCGTTATTTTTGCCTGATCAGCACCTCTAATGACATGGTAATTGGTGACGATGTGGCCTGCCCTGTCCCAGATGAATCCTGAACCCGTGCCCGCTGGTATTTTATATATATTTGTACTGAAGAAGTCGCGTCTGAGATTAATTGTAGTAATGAAAACAACGCTCGGTGAGGTTTCTTCAAACAGATTAATTGTTGCTTTCTCATCTTCGCCAAGATCGGCCCTTGGTGTAACAGCTCTTGGTGTAATTTTTGTCGCAGATTGACCTGACCACCAGGCCTTGACCTGAACCGTTGCCATATAGATTAAAGCAGCGAGAAGAATTGCAGTCAGGAATCCGTTTGTTCTGCCTGATTGATGTTTCTTACCTGTGGATTGATTATCCATGAGTATAATTTTACTAGGATATTGATCCTGTAAAGTTCGACAATGTATTCAATGATTAACTATTTCAATTATCGTCTTTTTTTGAATAAATGGAGATAAGCATTAAAGACTTGATGATTTTCAGTAAGTTTCGGCCATTCCTCTGTTTTATCTAAGTGATCAATTTTGATAGTCCTTATATTCCATGCTATTAGTTAAGTTATCTGAATTATTTATTAATAGATTTTAAATTAATATAGATGGCCAAAACGAAATACACGGAAGAAGACATAAAGACTCTTGAGTGGAGAGAACATATTCGTCTGCGACCAGGGATGTATATCGGTAAGAGGGGAGACGGTTCGGCTCCGGATGATGGGATTTACGTATTACTTAAGGAGGTCATTGATAATTGTATTGATGAATTTGTTATGGGGCATGGAAAAGTTATAGAGGTCAAGTTGGATGGGGATTCAATTTCTGTGCGTGATTTTGGTAGAGGGATTCCTCTAGGTAAATTAATGGACTGTGCGGCTAAAATTAATACAGGGGCAAAATATGATTCTGAAGCTTTTCAAAAATCTGTTGGGTTGAATGGTGTTGGTATTAAAGCGGTGAATGCTCTTTCCGAAAACTTTCAGGTCCAGGCATTTCGAGAAGGAAAGACCAAATCAATTACTTTCTCTAAAGCTGAAGTCACAAATGAGATGCAAAGGGCAAGAAGTTCTAAGGCGTCAGATGGGACCTTTCTTAGTTTTCAACCAGATGAGGATATCTTTAATGATTTCAAGTGGCGTGAAGAGTTCATTGAAAATATGCTTTGGAATTATGCATATCTAAATTCAGGACTCACACTTGTTTTTAATGGTAAGAAGTACAAAGCAAAAGAAGGTCTCAAGGAACTCCTTGAGAAAAATCTGAGTGAAGAACCGCTTTATCCGGTAGCGCATCTCATTGGTAACGATATAGAGGTAGCAATAACACATTCGTCGAGTCAGTATGGAGAGGAGTATTATTCTTTCGTTAATGGTCAGCATACGACACAGGGAGGTTCTCACCAGGCGGCCTTTAGGGAAGCAGTTGTAAAGACAGTAAGAGATCATTTTAAAAAGACGTTTGATCCAAGCGACATTCGACAATCGATCATTGGGGCGATCAGTGTGAAGATCCAAGAGCCTGTATTTGAATCACAAACAAAGACCAAGTTGGGTTCAACTCATACAGCGCCCAAGGATGGTCTTGCCATTCGTGGTTGGATAGTGGGTTTTGTTCAGGACCAACTTGATAATTATTTGCATCGTAATCCTGATGCCGCAAAAGCGATGCTGGAGAAAATACAGCGTGCAGAAAAGGAGAGGAAGGACTTAAAAGGAATTAGAAAATTGGCTAAAGAAAGAGCCAAGAAAGCAAAAATTCATAATAAAAAACTTAGGGATTGCAGGGTCCATTATGGAGACAGAAATAAAAAGGCTAACGATAGCACCTTATTTATTACTGAGGGGGACAGTGCCAGTGGTTCCATAACGACAGCCCGTGACGTAGATACTCAGGCAGTATTTTCATTGAGAGGAAAACCTCTCAATAGCTTTGGTCTTTCAAAGAAAGTTGTTTATGAGAATGAGGAATTCAATTTGCTTCAACATGCTTTAGACATAGAGGATGGACTTGAACGTTTGAGGTACAATAATGTTGTGCTTGCCACTGACGCCGATGTCGATGGTATGCACATAAGGCTGCTATTGATAACTTTCTTTCTTCAATTCTTTCCGGAACTCATTCGTGAGGGTCATTTGTATATACTTGATACTCCTCTGTTTCGGGTTCGAAACAAACAAAAGCAATTCTATTGTTATAATGAAAGGGAAAGAGCCGAAGCCATAGAGTCTTGTGGTAAGGGGGCTGAAATTACAAGATTCAAAGGATTGGGTGAGATATCACCAGGGGAGTTTAAAGAATTTATTGGTGATGGAATGAAATTGGATCCGGTGATTCTTGATCGCCATAAATCAGAATCAGAAATGCTTCAGTTTTATATGGGAAAGAATACTCCGGACCGCCAGAAATTCATTATAGATAACCTTAAGGTTGAGATGGATTTACTTAATGAAGAAGAAGTTGCCTGAATGTAAAT
>JASLJT010000308.1:0-38636 GCA_030747955.1 Verrucomicrobiales bacterium
GCAACTAATGGAGGTGCCATCAGACCAACCATAACAGTTTTTAAGCCATGGGAAGATAGTAGCAACGAAATTAGAATCTGGAACCATCAGTTAATTAGATATGCGGGACACGTGGCAGAGGATGGCACAGTGATAGGTGATCCAATGAGCAGGGAAATCACAAGAATCGCTAAGTTGCTGGGGTGGAAACCAAATTCAAGTCCTGGCCGGTTCGATGTTCTGCCACTCATATTACAGTGTGGAGAGGATCTAAAATATTATCCCATTCCAGACAAGCACATTGCTGAGGTTGTGATAAGGCATCCAAAATATGATTGGTTAGAGGGGCTCGGACTTAAATGGTACGGTGTACCGATAATATCAGATATGATATATGCTACAGGCTCAAACCTCTACCCATCTGCCCCTTTCAATGGATGGTATATGGGTACTGAAATCGGAGCAAGGGACCTCGGAGATGAGGACCGTTACAATCAGCTCCCAGTAATCGCAAATCGACTCGGTCTGGACATGACAGTCGAAACTAGCCTTTGGAAAGATCATGCACTCCTAATATTGAACGAAGCTGTTTTATGGTCCTTCAATGAGGATGGCATTAGAATTGTAGACCATCACACTGCATCTAAAGAATTTTCTACTTTCTGTAATAATGAGGAAAAAAAATCACGCGTTCCAAACGCTGACTGGTCATGGATCGTGCCCCCAATGTCTTCATCTGCAACGTCTGCGTTCCATAGTTATTATAAACTAAACCTTGAGTTTCCCAATTACCTACTTCAAGAGCACCCCTGGCAAACAGAACGCGGAAAAGCTTTAATCAGTAAACATACAAACCGTTAACTGGCCGGATCCTTTCATGGCTTCGGAGCAACTTTCCATTTTTTATTTCGCTTTAAACCATAGTAAGGATAATAGTCCCAAGGAGCTGGAAGCCCCAAAGCTCGCGGATCTTTGGTTTGAATTAACTTTTCTCTTAACTGCTCACTAAGTTTTTTCTGGATCGCTTTGTATTCTGGTTGATTGGCAAGATTGACAACCTGTTCTGGATCCTTATCGATTAGGTAGAGTTCCTCCGATGGTCGCTTGGCAAAGGCAAGATCGTAATACCGCTTAAATCCTGACTCGTCTTTATTGTCCATGAGTAAAGTCTTTGTTGGTGATGAATCGACCTCACCAAAGGGTATGTAGCGTGCGCAGAATTCACGGTTGGGATTACCTGCTGGCCATCGTCCAGGTTCATGATTGAGAATGTAGAGGAATTTATTCGTTCGGATTGCTCGGCATGGATAGCCTTTGCCTCCCTCGCGACAACCGTCATGTCGTTCCATTGCGATGAAAGCAGCCATATGATTGTCTGAAGGGCGATCCTTGATTATGTCCATGAGCCCACTAGCTGTCATCATTTTAGGTACTGGCAAGCCCGTTGCCGTGAGGAATGTCGGAGCCAGCTCACTTAGGTTTACCGGCTCATCATAGACTCGACCCGGGTCAATGATTCCATCCGGCCATCGAATAGCAAGAGGCACTCTAGAACCGGCGTCATACAGACTGGCTTTGGCACGAGGAAAGGGCATACCATGATCACTGGTTACCACAACGATGGTATTGTCCAGTTGCCCTGAGATCTCCAACAATTTCATGGATCTAGCAACCATTTGGTCAAAGTGCTCGATTTCCATATAGTAGTCCAAGATATCACTTCTCACTGTAGGATGATCGGGAAAGATGGGCGGGACAATCACCTTAGCTGGATCCTTAGCGTTCCTCTTTCCATTCCCCAGATCAAATCCACGATGAGGTTCATAAGTCCCCAGCCAAAAGCAAAACGGCTGACCTTTATCAACTTGTTTCAGGAAGTCACCGAAGTTAGCAGCGTAATCTAAGTCGCTCATTGCCTTTAACCGATTTTTCAATTTCCGATTAGTAAATTGACGTCCGGCTGGATTGGCCTCACGCCCTCCCGCATCAAGGCGCCCCGGACTCCACCCCTTACCTGTATAACCAACAGCATATCCCGAACCTTGAAGTAATTCCGTGTAAGTATTGAACTTCTTCGGCAAGGTACTGTGAATATTTCCTGCCTCCTCAAGCCTCCATATATGCTGTCCTGTCAGTATAGCGCTACGAGATGGCCCACATGTCGGAGCATCACAAAAAGCATGAGTAAAACGAATTCCCTCACGAGCGACCCTATCAAATGCGGGTGTCTGCACGACAGGATCTCCATTGGCTCCAGCATGGACGTAACTCTGATCATCAGAAATGCAAAAGAGAATATTAGGGCGTTCAGCATGCAATGTGCCGAAAAAAAATGTAAGACCAACCAGAATCGAGAATCGGAGATATGGGATAAGGATTTTTTTCTTCATAGGTTTTTGGTCAGTTATCATCTTAAGACAAGATTAGCATATTTTTTGATGCAAATCGTTTTGAAAAATGGGGTGCTCGTAAGCGCTACCAATTATTACTATTGATACTTATTAGAATAAAAAAAGCCACATGGTACATATTTGTTATGTTCCCATTCAAACTCTTGATTGTCTTCCAACCGCGACCCTCTTGACCTCGTTTGACATCGTTATAGACTCACTTATTCTCTAAGTTCTTATCATTTAATTTCTCGATGCTATTAGGATATTACCTTCATGACCTGAGCCCATTTCTTATCCGATTTAGTGAATCGATAGGTGTCAGATGGTATGGATTGGCTTATGTTGCGGCTTTCATAACAGCATACTTCCTTCTAAAACGTTTCGTGCGTCTCGGATATTCCGAGCTTCGTCAATCACAACTTCAAGACTTCATCACCTATGGTGCTCTGAGCACTATGGCAGGCGGGAGGCTCGGATACATGTTCCTATATAACTTTGAGGAATTTATCAATCGCCCTCAAATATTCTTTTATTTTCTCGAAGGAGGAATGGCAAGCCATGGGGGTATTGCAGGATTGATTATTTTTACCTTTATTTACTCGAGAAAACACAAGGTAGGGTGGCGAGGAATAGGCGATAACCTCTGCACCGTTGCACCACTTGGCCTCTGCTTCGGAAGGCTTGCTAATTTTATTAATGGAGAACTTTACGGACGAAAATCAAATGTCCCGTGGGCAGTTCAGTTTCCTGAAGAAATTCGCGAATCAGAATTCGCGTCACCAGATGGTTTAAATCGATCAGATCTCAGCAATGCTCTAGGACCTTCAAATTTTAAAGAAGTTTCAGATAAATCTCTTTTTGAGCAAGATACTTTTGTCATTGAACGAGCCAGAGAAAGTGAAGAAGTTCAGGGCATCCTTCGTGAATACCTTAATGCCAGGCACCCTTCACAAATCTATCAAGCACTCTTAGAAGGGTTAGCTTTATTTATTATTCTTTACCTCATTAGAAAAAAAGGGCCCAGTCTTCATCATGGGATCCTCACTGGCACTTTCTTTATAGGATACGCAGTTTTTAGAATCATCGGAGAATTTTTCCGTGAACCTTCGGATGGGTACATCGGATCTTTGACCCGAGGGCAGTTCTTCTCAACGTTCATGATTCTAATTGGAATCGTCTTCATCGCTTCCGCTTACAAGTGGCCCAAAAAAACTCGGTCCCTCAAAGTGAATGAAAATAATTCAGGAACTTAGGAACTGGCAAGAAAAGGATTATTTGATTTCTCAAAACCGATAGTAGTTTCTGGGCCATGACCAGGGAACACTGTAACTTCATCATCCAATGGAAATATTTTTTCACGAATTCCGTCCACTAGGAGATCCATATCCCCATTAGGAAAATCAGTCCTCCCAACACTCATTTGGAAAAGCACATCCCCACCAAAAAGTGCCTTAGCCTGCTTCACATAGAAACATATACTGTCAGGAGAATGTCCAGGAACGTGACTGACATGAGTCAACATACCTGAGACGCTCAGCTCCTCACCTTCCTTGGTCTCAGCAATGACTCTATCAATTTGATAAGGTTTCACATGAATTGCAGGGCCTCCAGCATCTTGAAACAGGCTCTCTAGGGTCAATGAAGTATCATATTCGGCAAATGCCCAGATAGGGCATTTGAAATACTCTGAAACTTCTGCCGCTGCCATGACATGATCAAAATGCTGATGTGTAAGTATAAGTAACTTAGGATCAACGTTTTCCGTGATTGCCCACTCCAAAATACCTTCTGGAGCATCAAACAAAACCGCCCCCTCTGGTGCTTTAAGTAAATATCCATTAGTTGCACAAATCCCCCCAGTATAAACGAGACAATCAATGCTATTATTACCAACGTTAAGATTAAAATGATTAGACACTTTTGACTGAATAGGAGACAATTTAACTTAAAGCAACTTATTCCCTGTCACTTTTTAAAGTGACACCCCTCAGAAACAATGAATATCAAAAGGAAAGCCCTTTCCATACTATTTTCTTGCCTCTTAGGCAGCTTCTTATTCTTAACCACTATAAGCGCTGCTCCAAATTATGGAACAATCGCACAATACGTAGCTAATCTGATACAAAATAATCATTATTCCAAGACTGATTTTGAAGATGAAGTTTCAGAAAAGTTCTTAGAAGCCTATATAAAGTTCCTCGACTCTAACAAACTATATTTCAACCAAAAGGACATTGACTCATTTCAAAGGAAATACAAAACAACTCTCGATGACTACATCTTTGAAGGCTCAATAAAGCCAGCAACAGAGATATATGCGCTTTACGTAAACAGAGTAACTGATCGCGTTAAAAAAATTGAAGAAACTCTTAACAAGAAAGAATTCAAATTTGACAGTGACAGGACAGTAGAAAAACGGCGCAAAGAATCAGCATGGGCAGCTGACGCTAAAGCTGCAGACCAGCTCTGGGAAAACATCCTAGAAGGACAATTATTGGAAGAAGAATTGCGGCTAAAACGTCAACGTGACCGAGCAAAGGAACTAGGAAAAAAGCTCGAAGACATTCTTGGAGAAGATGGAAAAGAATCTCCTAAAGAAAAGATCCTGAAAAGATACACCCGGTTCATGGAAACTCTGGATGAGAATGATGAGGAAGAAGCCTGTAACTTTTTCCTTTCGACTCTGTCACAAGTTTATGATCCTCACTCTGAATATTTCAGCCAATCCGAACTAGAAAATTTCCGGGTAGGAATGCAAAACAAGTTAGTTGGAATAGGCGCTCTTCTGGGAATGGATGACGGTGCGGCTAAGATACAAGGACTTGTAGTTGGAGGTCCAGCTGATAGAGGAGAGCAGTTACAGATTGGAGACAGGATCGTGGGAGTGTCTCAGGGAAAGGACAAAGAAATGGTCGATATTCTCTTCATGAAACTTAATCGGATAGTAGACATGATTAGGGGAGAAAAAAATACAACAGTCATCCTCAAAGTCATTCCTGCCGATGCTGCTGACGATGCAGAAACAAAATTAATTTCCATTGTCAGGGACGAAGTCAAACTCAAGGACAAGGCAGCAAACGCAGAACTCATTGAAATTAATGACTCAGAAAAAAATAAGCACCGGATAGGATGGATTAATCTTTATGCATTTTATGCCGATATGCAACGTGGAACAGTTAGCTGCAGCGGCGACGTTAAACGCCTTTTGGAACGCTTAAAAAAGGAAAACATAGAAACACTCGTTATTGACCTTAGGGGCAACGGAGGCGGCTCACTAGAAGAGGCGATTCGCCTCACTGGTCTTTTCATTGATGGAGGTCCAGTCGTACAAGCCAAGAGCGGCAAGGGCAGAATAACCAACAAAAAATCAAAAGTTCCCACCGCTGTGTACGATGGACCAATGATCGTACTCACTGACCGAAGCAGCGCATCAGCTAGTGAAATATTCGCCGCTGCACTTCAAGATTATGGACGCGCTGTGATTGTTGGTGATAAATCGACTTTCGGAAAAGGAACAGTACAAACAGTCATGCCTGTCAAACAGTACATGCCTGCCATCTTCCCGAAAGACACCAAAGAAAGAGCCGGAGCTTTAAAAGTCACGATCCAAAAATTCTATAGAATCGCAGGAGGATCGACACAACTAAGAGGTGTAGTCCCTGATATTATTCTTCCCTCTTACCGTGATGAATTAGAAACCGGAGAATCCTCACTTCCGAATGCCCTCGAGCATGATTCCATCCCCAAGATGAAATATGAAACTGATGATCTTTCCCAAGTAAAAAACAATCTGAATAAGTTATCTCAAGAACGAGTGAAGACAGAAAAAGAATTCAGTTACATTATTGAAGACAATAAGCGCTACAAAGAAATCAATGACCGAAACACTGTTTCATTGAATATGAATACTCGACTCGCAGAAAACAAAAAAGAAAAGGAAAGACGTAAATCACGAAATGATGAACGTAAAAAGCTTTTCACTGAAATTTCAGCAAAAGAAAAAGGCAAATACCAGGTCAGTAGATTGACTCTTGAAAATGTCGAAAGTAATGAGATTAAAGCTACTGACAACTTCAAGAAACCGGATCAAGAATCAATGCGCAGAGCCAAAGACAAAGAAGAAGAACTGGCCGAAGAGACTCCAGATTTTCCACATTTCCTAGGACCAACTAAGCGAGAAGCCTTGAACATCGCTCAGGACCTTATAAGGGCTAATAAAGCCAAAACTGCGGGAAGCAATTCTGAGGAGAACGGCTCTTAACCCAAAATTCTATAGAAAAATTTGGCATCTAAGGTGATTCCTATTATAGCGTAAGACATTACCAAATGTGATGGCTTCAATTAGTGAATCATATGAGCTAATAAAGTCTCAAATAAAATGTGCCGCAGAGAAATCAGGAAGAAATCCTGAAGCAATTGAACTCATTGCTGTAAGCAAGACGTGGCCAATAGAAACTGTATCTGAGCTCATTGAGTGTGGCCATAAAATCTTTGGAGAGAATAAGGTGCAGGAACTCGAAGTTAAATCCCCTTCCCTCTCGTCCTCTATCAGATGGCATTTCATCGGGCATCTTCAGAAAAACAAAGTGAGGAAGGTATTGCCGTTAGCAGAAACAATACACAGCGTTGATTCATTTGATATCGCCGAGAGAATAAACACAATTGCTCATGAGCTTGGCCTTTTCCCAAAAATTTATATCCAGGTAAATCATTCAAATGAATCCACAAAGTTCGGATTTTCTCCTGAAGAATTATCTCAATCATTCGATTCGCTTTTACAGCTTGATAGGATAGAAATTGAAGGATTAATGATTATTCCTCCCTTTGATCCAGACCCCGAAAAGGTCAGACCTGAATTTTCTGCGCTCAGAGACCTCAGAGACAAGTTAGAGCAAAGAAACGGCATTAAATTGCCTAGTCTCTCAATGGGAATGAGTAACGATTTTCATGTTGCGATTGAAGAAGGATCAACTTCAGTGCGCATTGGTTCCTCTATATTTGGAAAGCGGAAAGTTATTAAGCCCACCCGAATGGAGTAACCACACTTTTTCTTATACCGATAACTGTAATAAAGATTAATTCTAATCTTAAGCAAGCATCCCCTTCACGACACGACCATGCACATCGGTTAATCTAAAGCGGCGGCCCTGATACTTGAAAGTCAATCTTTCATGGTCAATCCCTAGTAGATGGAGCATTGTCGCATGAAAATCATGCACATGAACTGGATCTTTCTGGACATTATATCCTAAAGGATCTGTGCTTCCATACGCTGTTCCAGCCTTCACTCCTCCACCTGCCATCCATAATGAAAAACAACGGGGGTGATGATCTCTCCCAAAATTGTTGCCGTTCAATTTGCCTTGGCAATAATTAGTGCGACCGAACTCCCCTCCCCATATGACAAGAGTATCATCAAGTAGTCCTCTCTGCTTCAAATCAGTGACTAACGCTGCCGAAGCTTGATCAGTTTCAGAGCACTGGCCTTTGATCCCTCCTGCGAGTCCGCCGTGTTGATCCCATCCAGGGTGATATAATTGAATATACCGGACACCACGTTCAGCCAATCTACGAGCCTGTAAGCAGTTCGCAGCAAAAGATCCAGGATTGGTTACATCTTTCCCATAAAGGTCCAAAATATGTTTAGGCTCATCACTTATATCTGTCACCTCAGGAACCGAAGACTGCATCCTATAAGCAAGTTCATACTCAGCTATACGACCTTCAATTAATGGATCAGAATCTTTTTCAACTTGTAACCGATGTAAATCAACAAGCTTGTCGAGCATCTTTCTTCTTCCAATTCTCGTAATTCCATTTGGATTATTCAAATATAGAACTGGATCTTTTCCAGAGCGCAACCTCACTCCCTGAAACTCAGAAGGCAAAAAACCGCTCCCCCAGAGACGCGAAACTAAGGGTTGTCCTCCCTTATTTTTCGTCACCATAACAACAAACGTTGGCAGGTCGTCATTGGCTGATCCCAATCCGTAACTTAACCATGCACCTATGCTGGGTCGACCAGGGAATTGGGATCCGGTCTGAAGCATGGTCACTCCTGGCCCATGATTAATTGCTTCGGTATGCATTGATTTCACTACACACAACTCATCAGCAACCTTGGCCGTATGAGGCAAAATTTCGCTCATCCATTGACCGCTGGCACCGTGCTGCGAAAATTTAAAAGGAGACCCAGCGAGAGGGAAAGAAGACTGATTCCCTGACATGCCGGTTAACCTTTGCCCTTTCCTAACTTCTTCGGGCAACTGTTCACCATGACGCTCTTTTAATATAGGCTTATGATCATAGAGATCCATTTGGGAAGGCCCTCCGCTCTGAAAAAGGTAAATGACCCTTTTTGCCTTCGCTGGCAAATGAGTCTTTTGCTCGGCCCCAGCAGCGGAAGCATCGCCATTAGAAATCATTTCTGACATCGCAATGCCACCAAGCCCCATTCCAAACCGATTCAGAACTCCCCTGCGGCTCATGCCAAAAGTAGATTCTTCACCAACACATAAATGACGCTTCATATTTAAATACTATCTAAAAAACAGAAATGATTTCAACCAAAGTTTAACTTTCTCAATCATATATAATAGTGATATCATTAATACATGATCCATAAAATAGCTCTATACGTCGCTTTAACGGCAATACCTTTTATATCATCTGCCGAAACAGAAAATAAAATCGATAAAAAGAAACTATATTCAGGGAAAAAAATCCAGGCACTCCTGATTACAGGTGGATGCTGTCACAATTACCCTTTTCAAGCCACTGCGCTTACCTCAGGCATTGAGAAACAGGTGAATGTTGAATTTACTGTGATAAATGAAGGAGGCAAAGGAACCCGAGCACAAATCTCCTTATATGACGATCCTAAATGGGCAGATCCCTATGATGTTATTATCCATAATGAATGTTTTGCTGACACAGTCGATGCAGACTATATCCGCAAAATCACAAAGGCACATGAATCAGGAAAACCAGCCCTTGTGATCCATTGTGCAATGCATACTTACCGTTCAGCAAAGATTGATGACTGGAGAAAATTCCTAGGAGTGACAAGCAAACGCCATGAACATAAAGCTCAATATCCCGTCATCCCTTTTGCTAAAACCCATCCAATTATGAATGGATTTCCTGAAAAGTGGGTCACACCTAAAGACGAGCTTTATGTCATTGAAAAGCTATGGCCGAACAGTAAACCTCTTGCATTCTCAGTCAGCGAAAGGACCGGTAAAAAACACGCTGTAATATGGACCAATGAATTTGGTAAAGCTCGTGTATTTGGTACAACTTATGGCCACTCTGATGAAACATTCAAAGATCAAGTCTTTATTAACCTGCTAGCAAGAGGTCTGGTCTGGGCTGTCGGCAAGCTTTAATATTTAGCCACGCTTTCCCAAAAATTAAATAAAGCAGAACCCAAAACACCCAACGCTGCTGCATTTTCTTCAGGTATTGTCTTATCATGAGGCGAATCACCTACAGCAAGATATTTTTTTGCAGATTCTGGATCCTTTAAGAATCCATCTCTCTGTTCATTATAAAGTGATTCCATTAATTTGAGCTCTTTCTCTGATGGACTACGACTCGTTAGGTTAGTAAACATTTCGATTATAGTCGGGCCAATCTGACCCTCATTCTTTTGATATATTTTTTCACCAAATACCCTCGAAGCCTCATTAATTTGTGGGTCATTCAACATCACTAAGGCCTGCAAAGGAGTCGAAGTTCTTTCTCTTTTAACTCTGCAAACGTCTCTTTTAGATGCATCTAAAGCCATCATGACTGGAGCTGGCCCTGTCCTCTTCCAGAAAGTATATATACTCCTCCGATACAAGCCTTCGCCCTTGTCTCTTCCCATAGGTTTGAATGATTCTGACACCTCGTACGGTTTAACAGGAGGCCCTCCAAGCTTTGCAGACAATAGCCCTGAAACTGCCAATGATTGGTCTCGTATCATCTCTGCAGAAAGTCTTGTACGTGAGATTCGGCTAATGAACCGATTCTCAGGATCCTGAACTAATCTTTCCCTAGGCACGTCTGAACCTTGCTTATAAGCAGAAGAAGTTAAAATAAGACTTAATAACTTCTTAACATCCCAACCAGAATCAATAAAATAATTAGACAGCCAATCCAATAGTTCTGGATGAGTAGGGAGCTGGCCTTGGCTACCAAAATCTTCAGGTGTCCTCACTAAACCTTCTCCGAAACACATTTGCCAAAACCGATTCACTGCGACTCTCGAAGTGAGAGGATTTTCTGGAGAAATTAACCATTCAGTGAGTTCCAAGCGGTTAGAACCTCCATCCCCAGGCAAAAAAGAGGGAGTGCCAGCAAATACTTCCTTCCCACGCTTATCGTAAGCTCCACGCTCCAGTATATAAGATGGTTTAGGTTTGCCCAACTCACGCATTACCATAATCTCCTGCAATCCTTCCTGAAAATTTGCCAGATCAGCACGAGCCTTTTCCAAACGTTTCTTTTGTTCAAGAGATTTCATATCTATCGCCGAAGTATAAAATTCTAGGTCCGGGTCAAATTGATCTCCAGTTACCTGACTCATTATCTCGACCCGAGTAAGCTCTCTATTAAAAACTTTAAACTCATCAACCAATCCATTCTTGAATCCGCGGTCACGAAAACGCTCACCAATGGAAATATTGTCTCCACCACCACCAGTAATTCCCTTGTATAGATAATCACGAATAACATCACATTCAGCTTCAGCACCATTGAGATATATTTTTAACCCTGACGATGAACTTGATCCGTCATTACTGACAGTCACATGAACCCATTCCCCAGCAGCTACCTGCTGTTTTGTTTTTATGCGCAATGCATTGCCAGGCCAAAAATGAATGAGCGACCAACTCAATTTTCCCTCCTCTATCAACAATTGGTAGCCCCTACTTCCTGAATCGGTCCAGGCTCTGGATCGATGAAAAACCACTGCCCTTTCTTTTACATCCGGGGTCTTCATCCATAATGAAATACTGAAAGGCTGATATCTTCTAAAATTACCAACTTTAGTTCCAAACGCATCGTCACCTGTAAGCTTAATTGCCTTACCAATTTTGCCAGGGACACTGGAATTACGCCCAAGATTTCCTTCAAAATCCTGATGAAATACCTGCCCCTTGACTTCGGATTTCGGGTCCGTTTTCAACCATTCTTGAAAACGTTCTTTCACATCTGGAATTACCGTATTTTCAGCAACTATCACTTTTTGCTTAAGTTCCTTAAGATTAGCCTTCTTCTGATCATCCATGATCCTCATCGTAGGAGTCGGAACAGCAGAGGTAAAATATGAGTAAAGACCAGATTCAGATATGTTCTGAAAGTACGAAAACAATTGGTAATATTCTTTCTGCGAAACAGGATCATATTTGTGATCATGGCAGCGTGCACATTCAAGCGTTAGCCCCAAAAAAGCTGTTCCAAATGTATGTAAACGATCAGCCACATACTCTACACGAAACTCTTCTTCAGTACTTCCCCCTTCTACTTTCTGAGGGTGCAGCCGGGAAAATGTCGTGGCCTGAATTTGCTGCTCAGTTGCATCCGGCAGCATGTCACCTGCTATTTGTTCCGTTATAAATTCACTATATGGCTTATTATCATTAAAAGCTGATATCACCCAATCGCGCCACGGCCACACAAAGCGATCTCGATCGACCTGGTATCCATAAGTGTCGGAATATCTAGCAACATCTAGCCAATGCGAAGCCATCCTTTCTCCGTAAGCGGTTTTAGCCAAAAAACGATCTACCATTTGAGAATAAGCGGTAGGAGAATCATCCTCAATATACTCTTTAACTTCTTCGGGTCTTGGCGGCAAACCAGTCAAATCAAATGCAACTCTCCGAATTAATTTCTCCTTGGACGCCTCTGGAAGAAAATCCCAATCTAGACTCTTTAATTTATCTGATATGAAAGCATCTATAGGATGAGCATTGTCTTTAGATTTTGATTTTTTACTAATTTTTATAGGAATAAAAGACCAGTGACCTTGTACTTTGCCTCCGCCTTCAATCCAATCTCTCAATATGGAAATCTCGTCCCCTGTGACGGAAAGTTTGGATTTGGGAGGAGGCATTTTCTCTTCCGGATCCGTAGAGGTAATCCTTGCAATGAGTTCTCCACTTTCTATTGCCTGATTAATTCCCTCTTGTGTATCAAGTCTAAGATCACCCTTACGTTTACCTTTGTCTGGACCATGACAATGATAACAACGATCCGAAAGGATTGGTTTCACATCAAAATTATAAGTCACCTCAGCATCCAGAACTGCAGCGAAGGCTGAAAATGCAATTAAAAATAAAACAATAAAATTCACAAATCAGGAAGAACACTAACTCAAATACAGAAATGAAACCAGACAATTTAGATATAATGGGGAGGCTATTCTTACATATATGACCTAAGAAAAACACAAACTTATCCTAGCCTGAAAGTATAATAGAGAATCAGTCGACACAGTGCCATGATCTATCGTAAATAATTAACGTAATGAAGCTCCTACTATATATATCTTCCTTAATCATTCTTCAGGCATCTTACATTTTCCCTGAAGAAA
Organism: Verrucomicrobiales bacterium; assembly: GCA_030747955.1. Taxonomy (GTDB): domain Bacteria; phylum Verrucomicrobiota; class Verrucomicrobiia; order Verrucomicrobiales; family DEV007; genus EC70. The sequence goes on from JASLJT010000308.1 coordinate 12,958, forward strand.
GAAATATCGTTCTTTTTGTTACTGACGATCAAAGTCCTGATGCGGGTTGCTATGGAAACAAAAAAATTAAAATGCCGAACCTAGACAAACTAGCTTCGGATGGGACCCTCTTTAAACATGCCTTTGCGACAACTGCAAGTTGTTCAGCATCCAGATCTGTCATTTTGACAGGGCTTCATAATCATCTGAATGGGCAATTCGGACACCAACACAATTACCATAAGTTCTCATCCTTCCAAAACATTCAGTCTCTCCCGGTCCTTCTAAACAGGAACGGTTACCGTACCGCTCGCATTGGGAAATTTCATGTGGCTCCAGAACCTGTTTATCACTTCGAAACAAAATTGAAAGGGAACTCAAGGAATGCCGTTCAAATGGCAAACCAATGTAAAGATTTTATTAGCTCAAAAGATGAACGCCCCTTCTTCCTGTATTTTGCAACTTCGGATCCGCACAGGGGGGGAGGAACAGATAAAGGATCGCCTCACAAGCCAGACCTCTTTGGAAATAGACCTAACAAAGGGTCTCATCAAGGTGTCGATGAAGTGTTCTACAAACCTGAAGAAGTTGAAGTGCCTGATTTCTTACCTGACACCCCAACATGCAGAGCCGAACTTGCACAGTACTATCAGTCTTGCTCCAGAATCGATCAAGGACTCGGTCAGCTCATTCATCTCCTAAAGGAAGCAGGTAAATATGATAAGACCTTAGTGATTTTCACTTCTGATCATGGTATCGCAATGCCCGGAGGAAAGACCACAGTTTATGAGCCTGGCTTGAGAGTGCCCTTCGTCGTTAGAAATCCTTACATCAAAGAACGTGGGCTAATTAATGATGCACTCATAAGTCATATTGATATTACTCCTTCAATACTGAACTTTGCCAATGCTTACGACTCGAAAACAAGAGGCCCTCTAAAGAAACTCATTAACTTTGAAAGCTCAGAAAAACGGGCACCAGAAGAAAATAGAGGAAAAAAAATAGTTAAATTCCATGGCCGTTCCTGGATCCCCTTATTAAATAAAAAAGAAACTACAGGATGGGATCAAATTGGGGCTTCTCATACATTTCATGAAATTCAGATGTATTACCCAATGAGGGTCATTCGTGATCGCAATTACAAACTCATCTGGAACATCGCACACCCGCTTCCATTTCCATTTGCAAGCGATCTCTGGGCTGCTCCAACATGGCAAGCACAATTCAAACAGGGACCAACAACAAAGTATGGAAAAAGGACAGTACAAGAATATATAAAAAGACCAGAATTTGAACTTTTTGACATGCGCAAGGATCCAAATGAGTCCAAAAATTTGGCAGCGGAAGCAAAGCACTATGAATTACTACAAACTTACAAAGGAAAACTAAAAGAAATGCAGAAGCAAACTAATGATCCGTGGATCATTAAATGGAGATACGAATAATATTCATTTACGCTTTACTCGAACCCCATCCACCCATACTGCCGCAACAATAATCCCTCCTATGAGCACCTTCTGCACCCAATCATCTACTCTTAGCATCACACATCCATTGTAGAGCACCGTAATTATAATAGCTCCAATCATAGAGCCAAAAACTGTTCCACGGCCACCGGCAAGTGAAGCTCCTCCAATGACAACTGCCGCGATAATGTCTAGCTCAAGAGCAACTGCAGTCGTTGGATCACCGTCACCTATTTCCGCATAAGACATCACTCCAGCCAAACCAAACATTGCCCCTCCAAATGTAAAAATAAGAATGCGGTTTCGTATCACATTAATCCCCGAGTACCTTGCCGCTTCCTCATTGGCTCCAAGGGCATAGATGCGTCGGCCAAAAACCGAGAACCGCATTAAAATAACCATCAGCAAGAAAAGGAAAATATTAATCCAAACTCCATAAGCAAAGATCAGCCATTTAGGATCAGGCTCCCTCATCATTAGCGTTTTTAGAAAATTATCAGGCGACCTGACAACTGTCTCATCGGCAAACCCTTCTGCAAGGCCCCTTGCGACCAACATCATTCCCAGTGTCACGATAAATGGAGCGATGCCAAGGCGAGCCGATATCGCTCCGTTTAAAAATCCCACTCCCGCACCCACCATAATTGCAAAGACCACAGGCAAAGGAATGAAGCCTCCTATAAAAACATTTCCATTACACCAATTCACTGCGTGAGCACATGAGACCGCGGTTAGGGCAACAACAGACCCAGCACTAAGATCAATTCCTCCGCTGACTATAATCATTGTCATCGCCAAAGCGCCTATACCAACGATGACAGTTTGCTTAAGGATCGTCTTTAAATTCTGAATCGATAAAAAATTGTCTACATTATCCGGGACATAGATAATTATCAGCAGCAGCAATAACAGAAATACAAAAATTAACCCACTGACCGGTATCAACAGAGCAATGAAATTCTTTCCATAGCCCTTAGCTAAACTAGAATCCACGGAACTTACGTCCTCTATGCTTGGCATTTTTTCTTACTTCTGAGATGGATTCAGGAGCTCCTTTACCTCCTGAGAATCAATATTTTCCAAGTCCAGAAGCACAGCCCCAGTATCGACATCAGCCTCAAAAGATTCCCCTTTAATGGACGCTACAATATTTTTAACTGCAGTATATCCCATCCTGAAAGGGTCCTGCACCGCAAGGGCTGATATTTTATTTTTTCTTAGAGCACTTAGCAAAGAATCATTAGTGTCAAATCCAACAAAAGAAATCTTTCCCGCTAGACCAGCCTCATCAAGCGCACGCAGCATCCCCTGAGTAGTCGATTCGTTTGGTGTGAAAATACCCTGAACGCTGTCACCAAACTGGTTTAATAAATTTTCTGAAGCCTTTAAGGCTTCATCAATTGAAACCCCACCACGCTGATCAATTGAGACCAATTCAATGTCTGGTGCCGATTCTTTTATCCCAGCAAGAAAACCTTCTTCCCTATTAGTAGTACTTGCATGATTCACGGCATGCCTAAGCATAATAACCTTTCCAGTATTATTCATTAGTGAAGCGAGGCGCTTTCCACATTCCTTCCCGGCCCCAAAATTATTAGTCATTACATTGCTTACCACCGCTTCTGCCGCAGATTCATCAAGACCCGAATCCCATACAGCAACCTTGATTCCAGATTCATGCGCTTCCTTCACTGGGCGAACGAGGGCCTTGTCATCAAGTGGCGCAAGAGCAATCCCGTCAACTCGCTGAGTAATAAAATTTTCAACTACTTTTAGTTGGCCGGCCCTGTCACTTTCCTGTTGAGGTCCCTTCCATATTATTTCAACACCCAATTCCTCTCCTGCCCTTTTAGCTCCCGCTTCTCCTGATTTCCAAAATTCATGGGTAGTGCCCTTAGGGATAACAGCTATTCGCAATTGTTTATTACCCGATCCAGGATCAGTTTTATTGCAACCAACCAATGCAATGAAACAAAAAAGCAGAAAAGATGATAAATATCGTGTCATTTCATTAATCCAAGCCATTTGACGGCTTGAAATCAAGCCTTCGTGAGCACAAAGTTTATGTAAATGGCGAAAGAACTTAATTTTAAACAAGAACTCGTGGGTTGCTTTGGCTTCCCTGTGGCAGAAAATCCGACGCAGGCAATGATCGAACCCGCTTTCGATGCATTAAATCTCGATTGGCGGTACTTAACTCTTGAAGTAAGTCCAGAAAATCTCAAGAGAGCAGTTAACGGTGCAAGGGCCTTTGGATTCAAGGGGTTCAATTGCACAATCCCTCATAAAGTTGAGGTGATCCAATATCTTGATGGTCTTGGGGAATCCGCAGAATTAATGGGCGCAGTAAATTGTGTAGTCAATAGAAACGGGAAATTGATAGGTGAAAATACGGACGGAAAAGGATTCGTGTCATCACTAAAACAAATCACCAATCCGAATGAAAAATCATGTGTTATTTTTGGAGCGGGTGGAGCAGCAAGAGCAATTAGCGTAGAAATGGCTATTGCTGGGTGCTCTAAAATAACAATAATCAACAGATCAGTTAATCGCGGTGAACAGCTCGTACAATTACTAAACACGAAAGTTAAAGATTCAATAAATAGCACATTCCATGCAGAATTTGTACACTGGGAAAACTGTTATCAAATCCCACAGGGCACTGAAGTCGTTATCAATGCAACTTCTATTGGTCTTTTCCCTGATATTGAAGCTCGTCTGAACATCGATCCAGAAAGCTTAACCGAAGAAATGGTAGTAGCAGACGTAATTCCAAATCCACCAAAAACACTATTTGTAAAGGATGCCACCGAAAGAGGCTGTAAGGTTATCGATGGCCTCGAAATGTTAGTGGCTCAGGGAGTAATTGGGATTGAATACTGGACAGGGCAAAGCCCTGACTCAGCAATCATGCGAAAAGGGCTTGAGGATGTATTTGGATCATCCTGAAAATTTAATATCAATCCTATTATTTAAGATTCTTCATTCTCATCTTTAGTATCACCTTCCTGACTACTCTGATGAAATTTCCTCTCCTTGGAAGCTACTGAACTATTACGTTTACGACCCAAAGTTCCATAGGCATACCAATAACCAAGCCCAAAGAAAAGCATCGCAGCAAGAGCAAGAATAAGCCCCATCTGGAAAAATAGGTATAACACGACAATAATAAGTTTAGTAGGAATGCGGAGATTGCATTAGTCCCTTCAATTTGTCAATACCGCTAACTATTTGATTCATGCGCAGCTATTTATTCCTGCTTAATAACATAAATTGGTTTGTCAAAATCCGTATCCAAATCATCAAACATCTGTAACCTCCTCATTGTTGGATAATTTTGCAGCGGCACCATCTTCCACGCTTTTTCAAACCCCAATCGATAACGCGATTTGGCTGTGTACTTACGATTAAATACTCCGTAATGAGCAACTCGCAAAGTTTCATAAGGATAGTAGCCCTCCATCACTTCTTGCACCTCATACTCATATAAAATCAGACAACTCCTGTAAGTGACCGCTTTGACCCTAGGAATTTCAGTTTTAATTTTTAGGCGAAGATTGACATCAATTTCACCCCAAACAATTGTCGATGAGTCCACAGGTATTGCCTTCTTGACCTCAACATTCTTGGCACCAAAAGGCTCATCAGGATCTAAAGCCCGGCGACCAACAGCATCATTACCCGCGTAAATTAAAAAATCAGACACCACATGTTGGGCCCATTCTTTCGCTTCTGTCGGGCCATAATGAATGCCATCAGTCTCCGGATAAGGATCAACAAATTTAGTTACTTCTCGACTATCGAACACTCGTCCAAAGGGGCTGACGGCATCATTCATTATGCTACTCATTTCATCCTGAAGCTCATAAGAAAATCGTTCAGGATGAGAAGAAGGTGGGGCAATCCAATAACAACGTCTACCTCCTCTAACCGCTGCCTTTGCCATGTCTCTGCACAACCCTTCGACTACTGCAATATTATCAGATCTTTCTCGACGCTTTGAACGCAAACTCGAATATAAATTAGTTCCAGTTTGAATAACAACGATATCGGGATTCCAATTTTCAACTAAAGACTCTACCTTTGGTACTGCTTTTATAACTTTCAGGCGCCTATCCACTTTCGGAGTTTTTTCCCAAAATCCGATGTCAGAGGCTATCGGGTCATAACGACTCAGCCAATAGTAAGGAGTTGCACCACCAGCAACATATGTATACACCTCAAATCCGGCCTCCCTCAGCTTCATATCAAAAGAATTACCAAAAGCACCCATGCTCATTGAATCTCCCAAAAATAAAATGCTTGTTGGCTTGGAAGGACTTGTTGGCTTGGAAGGTTGTCTTTCTTTTTTGATCCTAGCTTTAAAGCTTTTTTTAAGTTTCGATAAAATTCCTTTCCCTTTAACATCTTGCGGTGCCATGAAAAAGAATCCCGCGCAAAATACTGGGATGCAAAGCCATGTCCGGCTCAAGAATTTTATAATCAAAGGACCCATCAATTTAACCATTAGGGATTTAATGAATATTCACCTGCAAATTACTCAACAATCAAAATCTCATAAAAAATATCTTTCATCGCATCCCATACTCACGCTGCATTTTTTTAACCTTCCCTCGCAGAGAAATTCTGGTCGCAGCTGACATTCGATCAATGAATAAAACACCATTTAAATGATCAGTTTCATGCTGAATAGCTCGTGAAAGCAAACCGTCCGTCTCAATTGTAATTTTATTCCCATTCATTAGTTGAACTTTAGCTTTCACCTCATAGGGCCTAGTAACTTCTCCGCGTATTTCTGGAAAACTAAGGCACCCTTCACTCATCACATCTTGTTCACCATCAAATTCGAGCTCCGGATTGACAAAGATCAGAGGCATCATATCAAGAAGATCAACGTCCTTACCATCTACTCTCAAATAGCTAATACATTCTGGATCATGCGAAACGTCCACGACTGCCAATTGAATCGGAATACCAATCTGCGGAGCTGCCAAGCCAATCCCCTCAGCAGACACCATTGTTTCAAGCATATCATCCACCAAAGAGCTAATATCCTCAGAGAAATTCTTAACTAAATCACACTTTTTACGTAATACAGGATCACCAAATATAACAATTTCACGAATCACGGTTGTGTAGAATTATTCTGTTTATCAATTAAAATGCGCGCTGGGACATCCTTAACCGGATATCCGGCCCGAGTCAAAGCATCCCATGCGGCAACAAGGCTTTTAAGTGGAGCCCTCTCATCAGCTCTGAGCTCTAGACCAAGGTCAGGCCGTTCTTGCTTTAGACGCTTGAGCCTCGTTGCCAATTGATTTTGAGGAACGTCCTCCGAACCAAGAATCAATTTAGAATCCGCAGTAAGAGCAAGTTCAATCCTTGATTCAGCTTCAACCTTTTTAGCCAAAGAACTCGCTTTAGGAAGAGTAATACTGGCAAAAGCCTTATCTTCTTTGGGAGCAGAAGTGAGTATGAAATAAATTAATAGAATCGCTAAAATATCAATTAGAGAAACTATTGGGACCAGAGGCCTGGTGGAACGCTTACTAACAAAATTCATTAGCTCTAATTATTTACTCTTTATTTTTTCTTGTCCCCTACTAACCCCTTGAGTTTAGAATAAAGTATTTCGGAGGGATTTTTATAGAAAGCTGAAATTAGATTGTCGGTGAGAACTTCCATACGAACACCCATTCTTTCTAATTTCTTTGTAAAATAACTGTGCGCGATCACTGTAGGAACAGCAACAGCCAGGCCCGCTATTGTGGTATTTAAAGCTTCTGCAATACCACTAGAAACTTGTACACGAGAGCTTCCAGATCCCTCAGCATCAATATTACTAAAAACCCCCACGAGACCCGAAACGGTTCCCAATAGACCGAGTAAAGGAGCAATCGTTATCACGACTTCTAGAAGAGCAATTCCTCTTTCCAAAACCACAATCTCCTCTCGTGCCCTCGCTTCGGCAGTTGAAGATGATTCTATACGGCTCGAAGGAGCGCCTTCGATGACGCCTAAGCCAATGCGAGAAAGAGCTGACCGGTTCGATTTTAAGCAATTGACCAGATTTATAACATTATCTGTCTCAATGTACTCCTGAGCTCCGTTCATTGCTTCCTGAACTTTTTTGGGCACTACTCGCTGTTCCCTCAAGGAAATCAACTTCATTAGTATGACAGTCACTGATAGAAAATAAAGTAACAGAAGGCAAAACATAAAGACGCCTCCATCCATGAGAAACTTGTATACAGAATTCAATGAATTAGGTAATTCAGATATAAAGCCGACGTAATACATGTATTCAGTTAGTATATAATAATCTCATACTCAAATTCCATCCTACCGTCCTGAGTCAATTCAATGAGATCTTTTGGCACAGGAGGAATATCTGCCCGGAGTATACCGCTAATCGAGAAATCAACCATAACTGGATCAGCATCGTTGCGAAGAAGTCTAATATCAACTATATCGCCCTTCTCATTAACCCAAAATCTAACCTTTAAAGAACCAAATTTTACAAAATCAGCATGGGCAGTTCGTGCACGATGCCAACTCTTCTGGACCGCCAAATCGACCTTCTTCTTGTAATGTCCCAATACCGTTTCTTCCACATCCAAAGCTGCCTGACCAAGATTACTTAATTTTCCAATGCTCTTTTTTTTAGGTGAATGGACCTGAAATGCTTTTTTCTGTTCCTCATGAACAGGGACCTTTTCATTTAATTGGTTCGAGGAATCTAATTCCTCAGTCACTAAAGATTCTTGGCTGTCTTCCGCGATAAATTCAGATTCTTTATTTTTTTGAAGCACATTTAAATCAGATTTATTACTGCTGTTTTTTTTGTTTAACTCCGCCTCAATGAGATCTTTTTCTTCGATTTCTGGTTCCTTAATCAAAGTTTCAGAAAACAATTCGGTCGGTTCGCTCTGTTCTTCTTCAGCCTCAGATTTTTCATTTCTACTCTCATCATTCTTTTCCTCAGAGTTAGAATTTACACTAATTTGTTTCTCTGGTGCCCATTGAGGGAGGATCGGCAGAAAGTCAGCATCCTCTTCTTCTCCATCCACATAATCCTTTTGGGCAAGATCCCCAAATGGAAGGTCTCTCCCATCAATATTTGGAACATTATCTTCGCCCTCATCAGAAGGTTGTGTATCACTTGCAGCCAAAGTATTGCGATCAGATTCTAAATCCGTATTAGAGGGGGCAACCGTCGAAGGGCTATTGGATTCAGTCCTTATATAATCTTTTTCCTTTTTAAGGTCATCTGGATCATCACGGATAAACATTTCCGGCAACAAAACTATTAATTCTTCTTCCTCCTCGCCTCTGATATCCATTTTCAATTCTACCGAACCCTCTACACCTGGCTGAGTAGAGGCCACTGCAAAATGATATAAAGTTTCTGGCTCGGCAAAGAACACCAACGATTTACTCTCCGCCTCTTGACGAGATGCAACTTTGACCAAAGTTTCCATCATAGATCCCCTGTAAACTCCCACCACATCTTCAAAATCAATCGAATTCACATTTAATTCAACCTCACACTCTTCTAATGCATTCCATTTCCACCAAACTGATCCACCGATAGACACTCCACCATGGACTGGCTCACCAACCTCACGGGACGCATATGTGAAATCAGAAAAAGAAGATAAACTATAACCAGAACCTAAATCCAACGCATTCTTAAAATCATCATTGTCCGGCGGTAGAGAACGCTTATAGGCAAGCATCGTTGTAATTCCAAAAGCAAAAAGCAAATGCAAAACAACAGACCCAAAGACTGCAAATCTTATTTGTTGCCTAATTATCATCAGAACCGCACTAGATAAATACTCTCCATATGAGCAGAAATCATCATTCTCTTATTGCTCCACATTGCCACCTTTCATGAAACATATCAACGAAGTAAAGTCCGAATCGCACTGGCTATTTCACGAAGTAGCTCAAATGCTCAAGCTCTAAAGCCAAATCAACAGAATTGACAATAACATTATCGGGAGTCTTCAATACGGTCGGAGAAAAATTAAGGAATGCTTGGACTCCTACCTGGACGAGATTATTTGCCACTTCTTGGGCTGTTTCTGGAGGAACTGCCAAGATAGCAATCTTAACATTATTCTCATTAACGTATTGAGCCATTACGGAAGCATCCATTACTGGCACATTCGCCTTCACTAACTTGGCACGATTCGGATCAGCTTCAAAAGCAGCAGAAATTTCAAATCCCTCTTTAACAAAACCGCTATACCTTAGAAGCGCTGCGCCCAAATTACCAACTCCCACTAAAATAACAGGCACTAGACTATTTGTTCCTAAGACTCCTGTTATAACTTCAATCAATGCTTCAACGTTATAGCCTAGTCCCCTAGTTCCAAATTGCCCGAAATGCGCCAAGTCTTTCCTTAACTGGGTTGATTTCACACCAGCAGCTTTTGCCAGAGCATTCGAAGAAACAGTTTCAAGACCATTCTCTCTGAGTCTCTCGAGGCAACGCTGGTAAATCGATAATCTATAAATCGATTTCCTCGGTATGTCAGTTTGTGAAGACATCTTCCTGATAATGTGATTTTTCTCAATTAAATCTCATTGTGATAATCCAACACAAGCCCAAAAAACAGATCTGCTCCCGCGCTATCATTCCGCCAACTCAAAAACGGAACGAATTAATTAAGTTATTTCAATTTACTATTCTTTAAGAATAGGACTCTTCAACGCGCTTAGCCACGTCTCTATAATCATAGTCCGCATTGTAAATTTCTTTGAAACTTTCAAGAGATTTATCCTTGTCGCCTAACTTGTCATATACCAATCCAAGATTAAATAAAATCTCCTTCTTTGTATTATCCATGGCAAAGAGCTCACCATTAGCATCGTTCAGAGAACCTACAGCCAAGTCATACATTTTCATTTCATCATAGCACCGCCCAAGCATTAGCATAGAACGGATACGGATGTGAGGATTGTTTTTCGCTTTCTGAAGATGCGGGATCGCTTCTCGATACTGCCCAGCTGTAAATAAATGTGAACCAAGATCAAAACGGAGCTGTGGATCAGTTGGGTTACGTTCAACTCGAATTTCAGCTTCTTTAATTTGCTGATCAATCGAAGCATTCTTCAGTTCATCTAGTTGTGCCTTCTTATCTTCGACCTCGTCTCCCCCTCCTTCAATATCCGATTCTAAATTCTTAATCTTTTGGGCTCTTAAATTATCTTTAGCATCTTCAGCTTTACGCTGAAGCGTTTCGTCAGATTCGCTCAATGAAAAAGCATACTCATAATAAGATGCCGAATTTTCCCAATCTTCTAACCTCTCATACAGATCCGCTATCTTCTTAACAACATCAAGGTTCTGAGGGTCATCCGAATATTGAGCTCCGAGATCTGCAAGCTGGGCTTCCATCTGCTCCTTAGTTGCACCAATCCTTGCAGCGCTCTCAAGACTCTGAGCCTCATCCTGATCCTTGAGAAGATCCTTAAATGAACGATCCGCGAGGCCCCACCCGCCTTTAGCCATCGTTGCCTGCGCGGAAGCATCCTTCGCTTTTTTCCGAGCATCCCCATCAGAAGGATCTGACTGAACTATTTGATCATAAATCTTAGCAGCTTCTGTCCCATCCCCTTCAGCCAAGTAATGATCACCAAGCTTATGAAGGTTTTTGGAATTACTTGGATGGCCTTCACGGATAGTTTCTAATCCGAAAGTGGCAACTTCAGGAATTGCTAAAGCCATAAATGCTTCATAAAAGAGAGTGTTTGCTTCAACATTATATGGATCGCTATCTAATTTTTTTTCTATTTCCTCAATGGCCCCAAGAGGATCCTTCTTAATTTTATTCTTAACCTTCATCATCCCTCCCGAAAGAAGACTCTTGCCTTTCTTGCCAGATGTACGCCACCTCGCACCTTGAGCCGCTCTTAATATTTCCCGCCCCTTCAAGAAAGTAGGCTCTTCTTTCAATATATTATGAAGAATGCTCAAAGCATAATCGTAATTCGATAACTCAATAGCACTTTGAGCCTTAAGAAAAAGTGTAACTTGTTTGGGATCGAGCTGCTCTTCTGTAATGAGCTCTTTAGGTGCATCCATATTCAATTCTGGGGGTTTATTTTGGGAGTATACGGAAAAATTAAAAAATAGTTTGGAGCAGAATTTAGCCTCTTAATGATAGATCATGCAAGGCATCTAATATCATTTTTACTCCTTTCCTAAATTTACCAATTTGGACTACTAAAATGAACATTTATTATAACCAATTGCCTTATAATTATTAGTATCAGATACAATTCCTCAAAAAGACAAAAAATATACTTATATTATAGACATTTAATGATTTCCGCTTGCCTCACGGCAAATGGCTTAAAGTAAGTTAATAATGCTGGTTGCGTGAAGTTTTGACTGTGGTTCAATGTTTAAATGATTAAGAGATTTAAACTATTCCTTATTTTTCTCCTTTTGTTGTTTTCGATTGCAGCAAAACGCAAAGATTCTGGAACTATCGGTTTTTATCTTGAATCCGCAGAATCTGGGGCTCAAAAAGACACTGTTAAGGTTAATATCAATTCCAAAGTACATCAGGTACTCATTAAACCCATTTTCAAACAAAAAGATGTAGAAGGATTTTATCCGTTCCTCACTGAGAAGGGTGAAAGTTTTGGTATCTCCTTCAAACTAAAAAAGAAAGCAGCTGCAGAATTACAAACTCTTTCAACTGTTGCTACAGGACGGAAAATTTTTACCGTGTTTGGAAATGATCCCATTGATTTTGTTGTAATCGATGGGCCCATATCCCATGGATATCTTACTTGCTGGAAAGGATTTAATGAAAAACACATAGAACGATTTAAAGATGCAGGCCTGCGACTAATTACGCCAAAAAAAGAAGGCCCGACTATAAATCCACCGCCTGCCATCGATTGATCTGAATTGCTTTCGAATTAATCAAGCAAACACTGCATGCACATCGGAACGCATTTGATAATGTTGGTCAGAATATCCTCATTAATTTTCTGGTTGGGTTTATCGATTATATGTGAGGCTCAATACAAAAGACTTGAACTAGTATTAGCTACTCCGAACAAAGCTATATTTGGTCCGGACATTTCTCAGTTCTATATGTATACAAACCGGTCCTTTGAGGGGCAGCCAAGTAAACCTTGGCAAGGTGGAAAATATGGTTATGTACGAAATCCAAAAAGAACTGCATCAGGTATAATATATTCTAAATTTCATGAAGGCGTTGACATTAGACCGATTGAAAGAAATTCAAGAGGAGTCCCTTTGGATAAAGTATGCTCAATCGCTTCTGGTAAAATAATGCATGCAAGCCGATCGGCAGGAGCAAGTAACTACGGCCGCTACGTGGTAATAGAGCACGATTGGGGCTATGGTAAGTTTTATAGCCTTTATGCTCACCTCGCAGACATTTCTTGCCAAGTTGGGCAATTAGTCAGGCCTGGTACAAGCATTGCTACACTTGGATACACAGGTGACGGAATTGACAGGACCCGAGCTCATTTGCATCTGGAACTCAATTTGATGATCAGTCGAAACTTTGAGAGGTGGTATCGTAGACACTATGTCGCGCCGAACAAACATGGGCTCTATAATGGAATTAATCTTGCCGGAATTGATATTTCAAGGCTGTACAAAGAACATCAGAAGAACCCCTCAATAACCTTAACGCAGTTCATTAAAACAACTAAACCTTATTGGAAATTATTAGTTCCAAATAAAGGCATGCCGTTAATCATGAAGTCTTACCCTTGGTTAGCAAAGAACATGGCAGATGCCACCAATAATCCATCATGGGAAATTACAATGAGCCGGTCAGGGATTCCACTCAGCATCAGTCCTCATAATAAAAAAGTGAACTCACCTACAATTAGTTGGGTCGAATATTCAGCCACTCCTCACTCATGGAACACTAGATCTCGACTCACGGGAAGCAAAGACAAAGCAAAACTAACGGCTAGTGGATTGCGTTTTGTTCAGCTTCTAATGGAAAAATAAAACAGTAATAATTTAATTACTAATTTCTCTAATCAATAGGCGGTTGAGGCGGATACCATCATAAAAGTTCTTGATAAGAAAATTTTCGTTTGGAGCATGGATCTGGCAATCGGGCAAGGCAAGACCAAGCAACAAAGTGTCTGCTCCTAATACATCCTTGAAGGTCTGAACAATAGGAATACTTCCTCCCTCACGTATAAGAGCCGGATCACGACCAAAAGTTTCTCTAAGAGCATTTTGAGCAGCCTTACCATAAGCAGACTGCGGATCCATCAGGTAAGCTTTCCCGCTATGTCCAAACTCGCATTCTATTCTTGTTCCAGGAGTAAGATGCGATTCGAGGTGCTCTCGAACAAGTTTTAGTATATTTTCAGGCTCCTGATCAGGAACCAGTCTGAAAGAAAGCTTAGCGAAACTCTTAGAAGGGATCACAGTCTTCGACCCTTCTCCCTGATAACCACCGCCCATGCCATTCACCTCAGCTGTAGGGCGAGCCCATCTCCTTTCGGCATCAGTGAAACCTTTTTCACCAAATAATTCACTAGATCCTGTGAGCTCCAGTGTTTCAGCTTCATTGACAGGAAGCCCTGCCCAGGAAGCCCTCTCCCATTCTTGGATTTCTCTTACATCATCATAGAAGCCTGGCACCTTTATTTTACCGTCAGAATCATGAAGACTTGAAATTAGTTTAGCTATGGCTGTCGATGGATTTGCAATGGATCCTCCAAAAACTCCTGAATGTAAATCAGTTGAAGGACCATGAAGGGTAACTTCCATGCAGGCAATGCCTCTTAAACCATAAGTAAAAGTACCGATCCCAGGCCCTATCATTCCTGTATCTGAAACGGCTATAACATCACACTCGAGTTCGTTCCGATACTTTTCCAGAAATGGCCCCAGGTTTGGACTGCCTATCTCTTCTTCACCCTCAACGAGTAAAATAACATTCACAGGCAACTCACCTTTTTCATTAATTATTTCACCTAAGCCTAGTAAGTGAGCAAGGTTTTGCCCCTTATTGTCGGTTGAACCCCGAGCATAAATTTTACCATCATCAATCCGGGGCTCAAATGGAGGCGATTCCCAAAGATCAATCGGATCCGCTGGTTGAACGTCATAATGTCCATAAATCATGATCGTTGGCAGCCCTTCACGATGCTCATTCTTTCCTATCACTATCGGATGCCCTGGCGTCTCATGGATCTGAGCCTCAAGGCCCTTATCGATCATTTTTTTTCTGAGCCATTCTGCACAATCCTTTACATCATTGGAATAAGAACTGTCCGTAGAAATACTGGGAAACTTCAGATAAGTAATTAGGTCTTCAAGGTGCTCATCATTCATAATTAATACCAATACACTAAATTAAAATTTATTACCAATAGCCTCTCTTTGCACGTTCTGCTGCCTGCAAATTCTGATAAGCAAGGAACCCAAAAAGAATCATTCCAAATAGAAATCCCAGCTGCATTAAAATGATCCCTGCCACAAAAGCAGTGAAGGCTCCTATTTGCCCACGAAGCACTGGCTTCTTATCATGCATGATATGACCAAGTAATTGCCCGCCATCCAATGGTATAATGGGGAGAAGATTCAAGAATGACCAAAAAGTATTTAGATAACACATATTCATTAAAAAAATATACAAATAAACACCTCCAGCAGATTTCCAGTTAATCGGAAAAAATCCATTAACATATAAAAGTAAAATTCCATAACATATTAGCGCCATCAGAAATCCAAATAAGGGGCCTGCAATAGTAATTATAATTTTTTGTGTCCTTGTGTAGTGACCATGCACGGACGCCATCCCGCCCATCCCATGAATAAAAACACTTGGCCTTCCTCCGTACCTTCGATAAGCGAACGCATGCCCCAATTCGTGACCAAGAATCGAAATGAAAAAAACGATAACCAGTATTAATAAGGTCCGTGTCTGGTCGACTGGATCCCCTCCCCCACCTGCACCAAATAGAATGGGTATTACCCAGAAGGACCAATGAATAGAGATCGGGAAACCAAATAAACGGAAACGCAATGTTCCCGGCTGATTTGGATCTGTTCTGAAAAACATCTTCGCAAATAATTTACAGCAAAGCGAAGATAGATTCCCTTAATCGCACTCTAGATGCAGCTGAAATTCCTTAGATAAATTCGTTAATCAGATTCTCCAGCATTTCTTGACGCCCACTCTTAAGATCTGGTTCACCGTTAGCCAAAACATGAGCTTCTAGTTCCTCAAAACCGACCTCACCAGATTCAATTTTTGCTCCGATCCCAGAATCATAGCTCGAATACCTGTCATTGACGAAATCACTGAGACGCCCATCTTCACGAATTGCATGCGCAATTTTTAAACCACGAGCAAATGCATCCATTCCTCCAATGTGGGCATGAAATAAATCAACCGGTTCAAAACTTTCTCTACGACACTTAGCGTCAAAGTTAAGTCCCCCAGTCGTAAATCCACCCATTTCAAGAATCTCCAGCATTATTTGTGTTGTAAGATAAATGTCAGTTGGGAACTGGTCAGTATCCCAACCAATGAGCTCGTCTCCCGTATTTGCATCCACAGATCCAAGAGCTCCAGCAGAGGCAGCCACACGCATTTCGTGCATCATTGTGTGTCCAGCAAGCGTTGCATGATTTGTCTCAAGGTTAAGCTTTAAATGACCAAGGAGATCATGCTCACGCAAAAAGTTAAGACAAGCGGCCGCATCAGAATCATATTGATGTGTAGAAGGCTCTCTTGGTTTGGGCTCAATATAAAACTGCCCCTCAAAACCAATCTTCTTTTTATGATCCACTGCCATGTGTAACAATCTGGCCAGATGATCCAGCTCACGTTTAAGGTCTGTGTTCCATAGCGTCGAGTAGCCCTCTCTGCCTCCCCAAAATGTATAACCTGTTCCACCTAACCTATGAGTCACTTCCATCGCCTTCTTCACTTGTGCCCCAGCGTAAGCAAAGACATCCGCATTGGGACTTGTAGCCGCCCCCTGATTATAACGGAAATGAGCAAACAGACACGCCGTGCCCCACAATAGCTTTATCCCTGTTCGTTCCTGCTCCTCAGCTAATACATCTGCTACAGCATCAAGGGCTACATTTGATTCCTCAAGGGTATTGAGTTCAGGAGCAACGTCCCGGTCATGAAAACAATAATATTCCACGCCTAATTTCTCCATGAATTCGAATGCAACTCGTGCCCTGTTTTGTGCATTCTCAACAGAATCACTTCCATCATCCCATGGCCGTTGGGCAGTACCTCCCCCAAAAGGGTCAGCAAGCGGATTGCGCATCGCATGCCAGTAAGCAACTGAAAAACGCATATGCTCTTTCATTGCCTTTCCACCGACTTCCTCATCAGCGTTATAATGTTTAAATGCGAGAGGATTCTTTGAACTTGGACCCTCGTATTGAATTTTCTGTATTTCTGGAAATGCTTCAGATGACATTGGACCGTGATCATTCCCCGCTAAGCAATAACCGTCAAGAGGGAACAATCAGAAGTGTGAAAAAAACCGAGAATAAGAGCTCTTTAATTCTTGGATTTTAGCTTTTAATAACTTTTTTCCATTTTTCGCATTCCCCTACTAAACCAATAAGACCAAGCATCTCTTCAATCTTATTTTCATCAGGTATAATTATTTCTTCTGCCTTTATTTGCTTCATGTCTTTAGGAAATTCAGAATCAGGTAAGACTCGGGAAGCAATTGCAAAACAAGCCCAAGATCGCCAAGTCCTTATTTTAGCACGCGGACCAGACATTCTCGTTGCATAATGCTGCCAATGCCGGCGAGGGTTTGCTAGGAATTGTCCTCTCTTATCAGGACGATTCACCAAAATCCATTTCACAGAAGCATAGGGGACCGAATACTGCTGTAAATATTCTTCGTCACCTGAAAGATCAGCAGACATCGCGCGATTCAATTGCAGAAGGGCCTGAGCAGGTAACCCCTTAATCCATTTTGTTTGCGCATATTGGAGACACATTCTGTAAAAAGACTCTCCCCTTTCCTGTCCAATGGCTCTGGAATCTTTAGCGCTAACAGGTTTCTCAATAGACGGCAATAAAGGGCAAGCCTCATTTACATCTTGTGGCATATCTAAAATAAATATGGATTAATATCTCTCAAGATAGCATCAGCTATTCTAAGCCAAAATAGTTCAAGCCAAAAATACTGCCAGCTACTTGGCTACAGCCATGCCTCCTTGAGTAATCCCAGGAGCAGGCAAAAGACTATTACCCATTAAGTAAATATCAATCGCCCTAGCAGCGCCACGGCCCTCATTTATTGCCCATACCACTAAGGATTGCCCTCGTCGGCAGTCTCCGGCAGTAAATATACCCTCAAGATTTGTAGTAAATTCACCATGCTCACCAATGAAGGTTTGCCAGTTCCCTCTTGGATTTTGAGTCTCTACACCTAACATCTCTCCTAGTTGAAGCTCTGGCCCAACAAATCCTGTAGCAAGCAACACCAAATCTGCTGGCCATTCTTTTTCTGAGCCTTCAATTTCACTAAATGGAGGCCCTCCTTCGACTGGAGTTGACCAATCAACTTCAACTGTTTTAACGCCCCTAACCTTGCCATTACCATCATCAACAAATTCCTTTGCAAGGATATGATATGCACGAGGATCATCCCCATTTTTTGCCTTATTTTCTTCATGCGAATAATCGAGCCTATAGATTCTTGGCCACTGCGGCCAAGGATTATTCTCAGCACGCTCAACTGGAGGCTTGTCTAACAGTTCGAAATTGACGACGTCCTTACATCCATGCCTCAAAGAAGTCCCTATGCAATCTGCACCTGTATCACCTCCACCGATAACAATGACATGCTTATCACTAGCAGATGTATAAGAGCCATCTTTTAAATCAGAATCTAATAAACTCTTAGTGTTACGAGTCAAGAAATCCATAGCGAACTGGATTCCCTGCAAATCACGGCCCGGATTCCTTGAAGTCGGATCAAATGGTTTAGTGGCTCCAGTAGCTATAAGAAGAGCATCGTTTTCTTTTACTAGATCATTCGGATCAATGTATTGAATATCACAGCCGTTCTCCTCCATGATCTGCGTCATATGACCAGGTTCCAATTCCTCCTTCTTTCCAACATGCGCACAGGTCACAAACTTAACACCGGATTCACGCATCAATGCAATGCGCCTTTCAATAACGCCCTTATCAAGTTTCATATTTGGAATGCCATACATCAGCAATCCACCGATCCGGTCAGCACGCTCATAAACGGTAACTTCATGACCTACCTTGTTAAGTTGGTCAGCCGCAGCCAATCCGGCCGGGCCCGAACCTACTATCGCAATTTTCTTTCCTGTCCGCTCCTTTGGCGGATTCGAAGTCACCCAGCCTTCCTCAAAAGCGCGGTTAATAATTGTGTTCTCAATATTTTTAATAGTAACAGGAGGATTTGTGATGCCTAACACACAAGAACCTTCGCAAGGTGCCGGACATACACGGCCGGTAAATTCAGGGAAATTATTAGTTTTGTGAAGACGATCTATGGCTTCCCTCCACCTCTTCTGATAGACGAGGTGATTCCATTCAGGAATCAGATTATCAATAGGACAACCATTACCCGATTGACAGAAAGGGACGCCACAATCCATACAACGTGACCCTTGAGTTTGAAGATGAGATTCAGAAGGGCTTGTATTTATTTCCCCATAATCCTTCAGGCGCTCAAGAGGATCACGATAAGGCACTGCCTCACGCTCAAACTCCATAAATCCTGTAGGTTTTCCCATATTAATTTTTTTACCGTCTATGCAACGAGTTCGTTTTCTGCCTTTTTACGTTCTTCAAGTACTCTCTTGTAGTCCGTTGGCATAACCTTAACAAAGTCATTTAATGAATTTTTCCAGTCATCTAGGATACCATTAGCAACGGTAGACCCCGTGAGTTTTCCATGCTCCTCAATTAAAGATCGAAGTTCTTCTATATCCTCCTGATCAGTGACCTTCTCAAGTTCTACCATTTCCATATTGCATTTGGGAGGGAATTCATTTTCTGGATCCCAAATGTAAGCTACGCCACCCGACATGCCGGCAGCAAAATTACGTCCAGTTGAACCAAGTATTACGGTACGACCACCTGTCATG
Source organism: Verrucomicrobiales bacterium (assembly GCA_030747955.1). GTDB lineage: Bacteria > Verrucomicrobiota > Verrucomicrobiia > Verrucomicrobiales > DEV007 > EC70. Next base: position 32,551 of record JASLJT010000308.1, read on the forward strand.
TACTCGCACCCATGATCACCTATACCTTCAATAACAGCATAGGCTCCACTGTTCCTAACACAAAACCGCTCAGCTGCGTGCCCACGGAAAAATGCCTTCCCTGCAGTTGCTCCATATAAACAAACATTTCCAGCTATAATATTTTCTTCAGGGATAAATTCTGAAGACCTTGGCGGATATATAGCAAGCTTGCCGCCTGAAAGACCCTTTCCAACGTAATCATTAGCATCACCCTCCAATTCAATACTAATTCCTTTTGCCAAGAAAGCACCAAGGCTCTGTCCAGCTGATCCTGTAAACTTTATTTTAACCGTATCTTCTGGAAGCAAATCTCCTCCATGAGCCTTGGCAACCTCGTTACTCAGAATAGTTCCTACCGTTCGATCAGTATTAATGATAGGCAATTCAATATTAACCGGTTCACTGCCTTCAAGTGCGGACTGTGCAAGTTCAAGCAGCTTCATGTCCAACGCTTCCTCAAGACCATGGTCCTGAGATTCAGTGCAGTAAGTTCCCGTATCAGGATGAGGCTTTTCTGCAGGAGTGAGTATAGAGCTTAGGTCTATCCCATCCGCTTTCCAATGATCAATTGCTTCCTGCATTTCAAGAGCATCAACTCGTCCCACCATTTCATTTATTGTACGGAAACCTAAATCAGCCATGATTTGCCTAGCCTCCTCAGCAACCATAAATAAATAATTCACCACATAATCTGGCGATCCGTTAAATTTTTTCCGCAATTCTTTGTTCTGCGTAGCTATACCAACTGGACAAGTATTCAAATGACATTTCCTCATCATAATGCAACCCATCGTAATAAGTGGGGCAGTCGCAAAACCCATCTCCTCAGCTCCCAAGAGCGCTGCAATAACAACGTCACGGCCCGTTTTAAGCCCCCCGTCAGTTTGTAGAACAACTCTACTTCTTAGGTCATTAAGTACTAAGGTTTGATGAGTTTCTGCTACACCTAATTCCCAAGGCAACCCTGCATGTTTGATACTAGTGAGAGGAGAAGCTCCTGTACCACCAGTCTCTCCAGCTATTACAATATGATCTGCCTTCGCCTTTGTAACACCTGAAGCAACCGTTCCCACACCAACTTCAGATACAAGCTTAACGCTAACTCGAGAGGTTCGGTTCGCATTTTTAAGATCGTGAATCAGTTGGGCAAGATCTTCAATCGAATAAATATCATGGTGCGGTGGAGGACTAATTAATCCGACCCCAGGCGTACTATGACGAATACGTGCAATGTTATCGTCAACTTTTTTACCTGGAAGCTCACCTCCCTCACCAGGTTTAGCCCCCTGAGAAATCTTAATTTGAAGTTCATCGGCATTTGTCAGGTACCATATCGTCACACCAAATCGACCCGAAGCGATTTGCTTAATAGCAGAACGTTTAGAATCGCCATTAGGAAGAGGATCAAACCGAGCCGGATCCTCTCCACCTTCTCCAGTGTTACTCTTTCCACCAAGTCGATTCAAGGCAATTGCCAATCCTTCGTGAGCTTCAGCAGAAATTGAACCAAAACTCATCGCTCCTGTACAAAAACGTTTCACGATCTCAGAAGCAGGCTCTACCTCATCAATCGAAATCGATCCACCATTCACACCAGACTTAAGATTCATTAAGCCTCGCAATGCACAAAGTGCCTTATTGCTGTTATTAATATGATCAGAAAATTGTTTATATGATTCGAAATCATTTGTTCGAGCAGCCACCTGAAGAGCTGATATCGATTCTGGATTCCACATGTGCTTCTCTCCATCTGCTCGCCAATGAAATTCTCCAGGATTCGGAAGCGTTGGCAACCTAACTTCATTACGAGGAGGATAGCCAAGTGCATGACGCCTTAACATCTCCTCGGCAAGCTCATCAAGGTCAAGGCCCTGAACCCGACTAGCCGTTCCACGAAAGCAAAGTTCTATAACATCATTCTTTAAACCGACCGCTTCAAAAATCTGAGCACCCTTATATGAATGCAAAGTAGAAATGCCCATTTTCGCCATGACTTTCAACATTCCTTTTGCAACACCTTTTAGATATGCATCGACAAGAGACTTGTCATCTATGAACTCTTCAGGAGCAGTCAAACCTTCGCGTCTAGCTTTCCACAAAGCTTCAAAGGCCAAATAAGGATTAATAGCGTCCGCACCATACCCGATCAATAAACAATGATGATGGACTTCCCTCGCTTCACCAGTTTCAAGTACAAGGCCAATCTGAGTCCTTAAAGCATTCCTAACAAGGTACTGGTGAACGGCTCCACTGGCCAGTAATGTACTAAGAGGAACACGATCATCAGATAGTGCTCGATCACTCAAAATAGCTAAAGTATAACCATCTTTAATAGCCTCTTGAGTTTCACTGCAAATTCTATCAATAGTTTTTCTTACACCTTTGATACCCTCTGATCTCGGAAAAGTAATATCAATAACTTTGGACTTCCATCCTTTGCAATCCATTTCCTTCAAAGCATGCAACTGCTCATTGCTTAGTATGGGGGAATCAAGCCTTAGCCTTTGAGCGTGCCCTTCAGTCGTTTCAAGCAGATTCTTTTCAGGACCAATATAACATTCCAAAGACATTATCACTTCCTCTCGAATGGAATCGATTGCAGGGTTAGTGACCTGAGCAAATAACTGCCTAAAATAATCATACGGCATTCTTGGCTTATCACTCAAACATGCCAGAGCAGCGTCATTACCCATTGATCCAAGCGGATCGCGCTTTTCGTTAACAATAGGCAATAGCATGAATTGCATGGTCTCAGCAGTGAAACCAAAAGCCTGCATTCTTTGCAGAAGATTGTCATCATTAAGGCCTGGCGCATCTTTATTCGTATCGATATCCTTGAGTTCGATGCGCTGATTTTTTAACCATTCCCCATATGGCCTTTGAGCAGAAAATTCTGATTTTATCTCCTCATCAGGAATCATCCTCCCTTCCTCAAAATCGACCAAAAACATTTTGCCCGGCTGAAGTCTTCCTTTAGCCACAACATCAGCAGGGTCAACATCAACGACTCCAACTTCGCTACCCATTATAACGCGGTCATCTTTTGTTAAATAGTAGCGGCTAGGGCGAAGGCCATTCCTATCCAAAACGGCACCTATGTATTTACCATCAGTAAAAACAATAGAAGCCGGCCCATCCCAAGGCTCCATGATACATGAATTATATTCATAGAAATCGCGCTTCTTTTGATCCATCTGGTTGTGCTTTTGCCAAGCCTCAGGAACCATCAAAAGGACAGCCTCCTGCAAAGAACGGCCAGACATTAGGAGAAATTCTAATGCATTATCAAAATTCCCCGAATCAGAACACTCCTCCTCCATTATCGGGTAGAGCTTAGCTAAATGATCACCAAAAAGATCCGTACTAAGTGTACCTTCTCTGGATCGCATAGCGTTAATATTCCCTCTGAGAGTATTAATCTCTCCGTTATGACTCATGAAACGGAAAGGCTGAGCCCGATCCCAACTAGGAAAAGTGTTAGTGGAAAACCGCGAATGAACCATAGCAAGATGAGTCTCGAAATCGGGGTTTGCCAGATCACTAAAATACTTAATAACCTGAGCAGTATTCAACATGCCCTTATAGATCATCACTTTTGTAGAAAGACTACAAATATAGAAAAGCAACCTTTCATTCAATTCTTCGTCGAACCTGAGTTGATGACTAGCTCGTTTCCTTATAATATATAATTGACGCTCAAAATCGTCACCCTCAATCCCTTCTGCTGCACCTATGAATAACTGCTTAATGCATGGTTCAGCCGCCCTAGCAGCTGGACCTACATCCGCCTCATCAGTACAGACCGGAACATCCCTCCAACCCAAACAAACCTGACCATGTTCTGTAATGATTTTTTCCACTACATCAATGCAAGCTTTCCTCTCTCCTTCATCTCTCGGTAAAAAGACAAGCCCCGCCCCGAACTGACCCTTTTCAGGCAATTCAAGGTTAAGATCTTTCTTTGCAACTTTTCTTAGGAAACCTTCAGGTAAACCAACAAGTATTCCAGCTCCATCACCCGTATTAGCCTCACATCCGCAACCGCCCCTGTGCTCCATTCTAGCGAGCATCTCAAGAGCATCTAAAACAATCTGATGCTCCGGATTCCCTTTCATATTAGCGACAAATCCAACACCACAGCTATCCTTCTCATACGAAGGGTCGTAGAGGCCGTGCTTTTTTGGAAATGTCCTTAAAGGCATGGTTTATTGCAATATTGGTGTAGTTGAATTTTAAGAATGTTCCGGTTCGCCGTAATCATCCTTTATGTAGCGGGTTTTGACCTTTCCCAGATAACCTGAAAAAAGGGCGCGTAATCTAACCAGCTACAGCTAAAAACCAAGTAGAAAGCAAAAGACTTAATTATTGGGTTTACAAAACACCCTAATAACTAGGGTTTTAAGCAGTTTTCTTTATTTTCCGAGGACTTTTAAGCACAAAATGTGCCTAATTTACTACAGAATCGGGATAACTGCCCAAAACCTTGATAAAACTACAGTGTTCCTCAAGTTCACTCAGTGCTTGGGCGAGGTCTGGATCCTGGCAATGCCCAACAATATCTACAAAGAAATAATACTCCCAATCCCGCTGCTTAGATGGCCTACTCTCAATTTTAGACATATTGATTTTGAACGAATTGAAAGGTTGCAACGCATCAAATAATGAACCCGGCTTATCACGTACAGAAAACATCACGGATGTCCTGTCATTACCAGTTGGAGGACACATGTTATGACTCAATACCAAAAATCTTGTAGTATTTGTCGCACGATCTTGAATGTTCTCTTCCAATAAATCCAAGCCATTCAACTCTGCAGCAAGCTTCCCTCCCAATGCCGCTGCATGAGACTCATCAACGACTATAGACGCCGCGCGGGTAGTGCTAGAGACTTCGATCAAATCTGCGCTAGGGAAATTCTTTTGCAGCCATTCTCTGCACTGACCAAAGACTTGAGGGTGAGAGTATAACTTCTTTATATCTTCACGCGGACCTTTTGCCATTAATGCATTTTCTATTGGCAGCAATATTTGAGCACAAATCCTCAAAGGCGAATCTGCAAACATGTCCAATGTATGATTGACCGCACCTTCTGTTGAATTTTCAATAGGAACCACCCCATAATCTGCCTTTTTTCTTGCCACTTGATCAAATACCGCAGATAGACTTTCTTGAGGGGAATAACTGACACTATGACCAAATTTACTTATGGCAGCCTGGTGAGTCCATGTGCCTTGAGGCCCAAGATATGCAATTTTGAGATCTTCCTCCAGAGATAGCGCCGCTGACATTATCTCCCGATAAATAGCACGTATCGATTCTTCGGTTAACCTGCCTTCGCTTTTTTCAGCCAACCTCTTTAGCAAACTCTCTTCTCTTTCTGGCGCATATATTTCAATTCCATCCTTCTTTTTAATCTCTCCGACCTGATGCACTAAATCAGCTCGCTCATTAAGGAGTTTAAGCAACTCAGTGTCGAGGGCATCTATCTGCTCCCTTATGGAATCAAGAGACATATTAATGATAAATATATTATTCTAATTGGGACACATTGATCCCGCAAGTCAGTAGCTAGTTATTCCTCTACAGGATCATCGCGAACCTCATTTTCTTCAGAAACTACAAGAGAATCGTCATCATTTTCATTCGACTCGCCCTCATCGGCTGAATTCACACCAGTTAACGGCAACTGTTCTCCATCAACTACTTCAGCCTCAGGTTGTGGCAGTTCCACTTGCCTCAATTCAGAAGCATTAGGTAAGTCATCAACATTTTTTATCCCAAAATGCTCCAAAAAGTTTTTGGATGTTTCATATAAAAATGGCTTCCCAGGCAAATCAGCTCGGCCCCCTATTCCAACCAAACCTCTTTCAATTAATGACTGCAATACACCATCAACATTAACTCCACGAACGGCTTCTATGGCAGCTTTTGTAATGGGTTGCCTGTATGCCACAATCGCTAACGTCTCCAGAGCTGGGGCACTTAATCGGGTCGGTTTTAAATCTGGAAACAGCTCTCGCAAGTAAACCCCATATTCAATCCTCGTAAATAAACTCCAGCCATT
>JASLJT010000309.1:0-4853 GCA_030747955.1 Verrucomicrobiales bacterium
AGAGTTTGTTTATTTTCCGCTTTGTGACATAACGACAAAGCCGGGGGGTCAATTTTATTGTATCTTCCTCTAGTGTCAAACTGGAGATTGCAGATGAAGTTTTAATTATCTACAATTTTAAAATCCACTAAGCGCTGATCAAGGTCAACTCTTTCAACGGCCACGAGTATCTTTTGCCCTGCTTCGAAGGTCCGCTTTGGCTTTGAGCCTACGAACCGGCTCATTGATCCATCGAACCAGTACCCGCCAGGGCAATTCGGTAAGGCATGTTCTGGAACGAGCCCCTTAATGAAGTGATCCGTTAATTCAATGAAGAGTCCTTTGCGGCGAACATCATGGATGATTGCCGGATGAGTTGTTGGTGACGAACCTTCAGAGTCTTTTGTTTCAAGCCATAGGAATTCAAGTTGCTTTAGTTTTTGAGATTCCATTTCAGCGCTCGCTGAGTTGCGTTCCGTGTCTGAAATGTGTTTAGCGATTCCATTCAGTTCTGGAAGTTTAGGCGTTTTGGCGGGGACTGTTCCAGTCACGGCCGCCAATACTCTGTGAACGATTAGATCAGCGTACCGTCTTATAGGGCTCGTGAAATGAGTGTAGTTTGTCTTTGATAGTCCATAATGGCCGATCGGTTCTTCACTGTACGTGGCTCTTTTCATGCTCTTTAAGAGTCCTACTTTGATGGCATGTTCCTCGGGCTGACCTTGAACGGATTTGAGCAGGGATTGTAATTCGTTGGGTGAGGAGTTTAAGTCACCCACTTCGAATCCATAATTAAGTACGAGTTGCCTGAATTCAAAGAGCTTGTCTGAGTCCGGATCCTCGTGGATTCGATAGACTGAGGGCTTCATTTTTTCTTTGATGTGTTTGGCGACTGCCTCGTTAGCAGCGAGCATGAATTCCTCAATGAGTTGGTGACTTTCATCATTTTCTGTTTTCTCAAGAGCTATAGGTTTACCGTTTTTATCTAGGACGGCTCTGACTTCAGGCATGTCGAGTTCGAGGGCCCCTGATTTGAAACGGCGTTCACGGAGTTTCTTAGCTAATTTCCATGCCGTGGATAATCTTTCACTGAAAGAGTCCTCAGGATCAGGTCTTTGCATCAGCGCGTACGCTTCCTTGTAAGTGAACCGTCTTGCACTATTAATGACGGCTTTGCAGAAACGTACGGACTTAGGTGAACCGTTCTTATTGAACTGCATAATGGCCGCGTGCGTGAGGCGGTCCTTTAGAGGAACTAGTGAACATAAGCCATTACTCAATTTTTCAGGTAGCATGGGAATGACCCGGTCCGCAAGGTAAGTGCTGTTTCCTCGATAATAAGCCTCTTTATCAAGTAGGCTCTTTGGTCTCACGTAGTGGGCAACGTCTGCAATGTGGACTGCCAGTTCCCAGTTCCCATCCTTTATTTTCTCAACTAAAATAGCATCATCAAAGTCGCGGGCATCATCCGGATCAATTGTGAATACTGGGCGGTCCCGCCAGTCTTCTCTGGACTGAATATCTTCTTCAGAAATGTGATCTGAGAAATTGTTCGCTTCTTGCGTCACTTCTTCAGGGAACTTTAAAGATAGCTTGTGGGCATAAATAATTTGTAAGATGTCTATTCCGGGCGTGCCTGGAGGCCCAAGATCTTCGACGATGTGACCCCTTGGATGGGCTCTTTTGGAGAGCCAATCAGTGATAGCAATGACGACCTTGTTTCCGGAGCTAGGAAGCTTCTTAGTGAGCTTTTCTGCATCCAACTCAATAGTTGCTGGCAATAACGGATCATCAGGTTGAGCATATATGAATTTCCCTTTTTTTTGGTAGGTCGCTATGACCGCTTCATTCTTTCTCTCTAGAACCTTTACGACTCGGCCCTCAGGTAACCTTCCGTGGCCTGAGAAACGCTGTTCGAGTCGCTCTCTTGTTTGTGTGTTTTTGATATGTTTCGTCCATTGAGGAGAACGGCTCTGACTTAAGATCTTTGCTACGACCTTGTCCCCATGAAGTGCCGTTCCCGATTCATCTTTTGGTATGAAGACGTTACTGTCCTTCTTGAAACTTTCGGTATCGACGAAAGCATGGCCATTGGGATTGAACCGGATGGTGCCAATGACTTCGGCTCCTCCTCTCTTAACGTATCGTCCTTTTTTAATTTTCCGGATCATGCCTTCCGATTCCATGGCTGCGATGATCTGACGCAATTGTTGTCGGTACTTTGGAGTAACTTCAAGTGCTCTCGCCAGTTCCGATTTATTTAATGGACGATAATTAGGATCATTCAAAAACTTGAGGAGTTGCTCTTTTAGTTTTTGATTAGGCTCCCCATTAGTGGAGGAGGATTTCTTCTTTTTTTGATTTGGCGTAATTGAAATATAGGTATGAATTGACTGAAGGGAAAGGCCCATTCATTGGTATCATTCTTTGATGAATTGACTTCGAGAGTATTAATGAACGTATTAGGACCTAAAGGAGCTCACTTTTGAAGAGTTAATGAGCTCACTAAGGCCTTTATCTTCCTCGTCCGAACAGCATGGTGTAGCCGGTCTTGATGATGATCGTTAGATCCATTACCAATGAAAAGTACCTAACGTAATAGAGGGCATATTTGAGTTTATTGATTGTGTCTTCAATATTGGCTCCGTAAGGGTAATTGACTTGTGCCCAACCCGTGATGCCAGGCTTAACGATATGACGCAGATGATAATGCGGGATTGACTCTTCATAATTTCTCACCAGTTTTTCCCATTCCGCTCTCGGACCGATGAGGCTCATCTCTCCTTTGATTACGTTGATGAGTTGAGGCAATTCATCTAACCTTGATTTTCTTAAGAAGTTCCCGATAGGCGTTATTCGGGGATCATCAACGTTCGTGTAATCACCCTTGGTATCGGAACCGATCTCCATCGTTCTTAATTTAAATAGGGTAAAGGGCACTTCGCTTGCGCCGATCCGTTGCTGCCTGAAGAAGATTGGCCCTTTACTTGTTAATTTAATAGTGAGCATTGCGATGAGTAGGACCGGACTGGCCAGAAGCAGGACCAATATCGAAAGGAAGAGATCAATTGCTCTCTTGCCGTGTGAGTAAACGATATTTTTAGTGATTCGAAAGCCATGCTCAAAAGGCCAATTTGCATCAACGAGTTTTGTTGGGACATATTCAAATTCTGATAGGAAAAAATTTTCCAATGAAACGACATCATTTCTTCGGAGATGACGTTCCATTAGTTGTTGTTTTAAATTTTTATCCAATGCCATTTGATTCATGGATTCAGACAAGATGATCTTATTAATTATCATATCATCAATGAACTGATCCTCAGGATCGAACTGATTAGATTTCAATGTGTCCACACCAAGTGAGCTCAATTTTTCAATCAGTTGCTTATCTAGTTCATTGGCTATGACATAGATTTTTTCAGTGAAATTCTGATCATGAATGTCTTTGATCAATTCATAGGTATGATCAGAGGCGCCGATGAAGATAATGCATTTATTTGTTTTTCTCTTTGCCCTGATCTTTCCGATACAGCACCGATAAAGTATTGAAAAGGGAGTGAATAATATAAAGGTTCCTATTAGTGAAGTTCTGTTCGTTCCGACCCGGTCAGCGTAGGAGACAAAGAGGAGAATAACGAACAGTGATAGAGTCGCACCGATGACAGAGGCGATGAGGTGTTCACTGATGAAACGAGCGCTCCGCTCAATTTTTTGGTATTCGTAAGCACCTACCAAGTACAGAGCGAGGGCATTGCAAGCGACCATGCTGAAAAGAATTTGATCACTACTAAAGAAAGTATTCGATTCACCCGTTCTCACGAAAGTGACGACAAAATAAATCAGGTAAAAAGCAGTCGCATCAATGGCCAACAATATTGCCGGGAAAATTTTCCTTATGAGATTTAAGAACATTGTTAGTTAGTAATAACGCAGATAATTACCGCTTTTGCTGAAATTTAATGTAAATAAAACCAAGATAATAGTTTATAAAACTAAATCCTAAAGTATTGTTAATTTTAAAATTTATTCCTTAGATTCAATCTGATTGTCGGACAAGTGCTAACAAAACGTCTATACTTAATTTTTTCTTTCCTCCTTTTGTGGGTCGTCGCAAATCATAGTGAACTTGCGGCCGATGACTTGATCGATTCCTCAACTCTCACAGATTCTCCAAAAAGTTCTTCGGGCTCGGCTGTGGATTCTCTTTCCTTTTTACAGGACCGAGTCAGTGCTCAATTCACGACGAGGTATCTTCAGGATTCGAATATTTTTCTTCGGAACAATGAGACTAAAGCCAACATACTTAACGGCTCAGTGCTCCTTGGAGTCAAGGGAGGGGGCCTAGCTAATGAGCCTGGCCTATCTTACAAGTTATTGTATGGAGGAAATTATTTTTCCTCAATGACAGATGATTTTGAATATGAATCTCCAGCTGACCATTCTTTCTTGTCAGGGTTTGAGTTTAGGGGGGCTTTTACGACACTAAGCCTAGACGCTAACATTGAGGAGCAGGGCGGCTATTCACGTTCTGAGCCATTTGCTGGTGGGATTTCTTCAACTTTCGGAGAAGCAAATCAGCTTGGATATCAGAGGAAGAGTGTGGCCCTAGGCATTTCTAGAGAATTATCCTCTAGTGAACTGGCACTTAGGCTTTCCATGAATCGTACCGAATACAATGTCAGTAATTTAATTGCCCAGTCCTACGAGAATGTGAATTTTGCTACTGATCTGTCATGGCTTTATGACCCGGTCTTTCTTGCCAAGACACGCATTGGCATTGGCCTGAATGTCGGTCAAGAAGAGATCACTCAGAGTGTGTTAGGATCCCAGACTTTTGTGGTCCCTTCAGTAAGGTTCCGGTGGGACTATTC
>JASLJT010000310.1:0-11507 GCA_030747955.1 Verrucomicrobiales bacterium
CCGCAAGTTGTTCGGTTGTGAACTGATCAAAGGGCATGTCGGAATTGATTGAATCGATGACCCACTTTCTCCAGCGCCAGGCGTTCGGTCTGTTATTGTCCTTTTCATAGCCGTCCGAGTCAGCGTACCGGGCCCCATCTAGCCAGTGCCTGGCCCACCTTTCTCCGAAGTGAAGAGAGTTAAGGAGTTTTTCCACGAGCCTTTCATATGCTTCATCTGATTCGAAAGATAATATCTCTTCAGGTCTAGGGGGGAGTCCCAGAAGATCTAATGACAGTCTTCTAATGAGGGTCCTTTTATTAGCGATTGGACTATGGTGCAATTTGGATGCTTTAAGGTTTTCTTCAACGATACTATCAATTGTTTGCTTCTTGTCCGTGGTTTCTTTGAGAGATTTGAAGGACCAATGCTTTGGCCATTTCGCTCCTTCTTTGACCCATTGATTCAGAGTTGTTATATGTTCTTTTTTTAACGAATTTTTGGGTGGCATCCTTTCCTCTTTGTCTGTGTGATTTATGCGCCTGATCAATTCACTTTTTTCTGGCTTCCCAGATACGATGGGGATGAGTCCGGATTCTGATGCGCTGAAAACGCTTTCTTTGTTGATTAAGTTAAGTCCAGCCTTTGCTCGAATTCCTCCGTGGCATTTTGTGCAATGATCATTGAGAATTGGTCTAACATCACGAGTGAAGTCAATTTCAGCATTCGCTTTTTCCCATGAAAAAACAATAAGGGCTGAGCATATGGCGGTTGCGACTTTCATTTTCTAATGATTTAACTTATAGCAATGATAATGAATGGATCTATTTTTCGATAATTTCTTTTTATGATTATTGATGCACATATGCACATATGGAAGCGAATAAAAGGTTGCGTCAGAAATGAGCAACCGGTCCGGCCTGTTGGTTCGGGAAAGATTCGCATAGGTGATCAGGAAATGTTGGGTATGCCGGCTTCTTTCGTTGATTGCTCTGCCCTCGCTGAATATGTTTTGGCTGAATTTGATTCGGCGGGGGTTAGTGCCGGGGTAGTGGTTCAGGAATATTTGGATGGGCCCCAGAACGATTATCTTTTAGAGATTATATCAAATTACCCGGAACGCTTTTTCATGCATGGTCTACCTAATTTCTTTGATCCTGATGAGGTGGATCAGGAAGCCGCGAGCTTATTTGATCAGGGCTTCAAAGGATTGAAAGTTTGTGGTGGGCATTTGTTAGGCAAAGTGTCTTTGGATGACCGTAGATTCTTTTCGGTTTGGGAAAGGATGGAAAATGAAGGGCTAGTTTTGTCTGTTGATTTTTCTGAAGGAGAAATTCAGGTCCCTGAGTTTGAGAATGTGATGAGAGCATTTCCGAATCTGAAGGTTGCGATTGGCCATTTCGGCATGCCTAACCGAGGTGGTTGGCCTGGTCAGTTAGAATTGTGTCGTCACGAAAATGTGTATATAGAATGCGGAGGCATTATCTGGCTCTATCGCTCAGAGGGTTACCCATTTGATGGTGGGCGTGAAGCGTTAAAATCTGCAGGACTAAAAGTAGGGTATGACAAAATAATGTGGGGATCGGATTGGCCTCGGACCATGGTTGATTTTACATATAGACAGAGCCTTGATTTTATCATTACTGATGATGCTATAGGATCCGAGGATAAGGCCGCTATTCTCGGCGGAAATGCGGCAGAACTTTATGGATTTAAAGGGCCGAGGTCCGTTGATAGGATACCTCTCATAACTGAGGGTTAGCTTTTTCCGAGCTCTTCCGACCTGAGTGTTGCGGCTCTTACTGCATCGATTAATGTCGATCTTAATTTTCCTGACTCAAGCGCAGCGAGTCCTGCAATTGTCGTTCCTCCAGGACTTGCTACCTGATCGCGGAGCGAGGCCGGGTGCTCTTTTGTTTGCATTATCATTTCCGCCGCACCTGCAACTGTTTGTGCGGCTAATAGCAAGGCTTTGTCCTTTGGTAGTCCGACAAGTACTCCTCCATCGGCCAGAGCTTCGATGACTGTATAAATGTAAGCAGGTCCGCTTCCGCTGAGTCCGGTAATTGCATCTATTTGCTTTTCAGGAACCTCTAGCACCTCCCCCACTGATCCAAGAATATTAATTACAAAATTAGCGTCTTCATCAGTTGCTCTTGCTCCTCTAGAGAACGCGGATGCACCTTTTCCCACGAGGGCAGGTGTGTTGGGCATTACACGAATAACACGAGCACTTTCTCCAAGCGATTGTTCTAGATCCTTCAATTTGAGTCCTGCAGCTATTGAAATAAATAGTGTGCTCTGAGTCAATGAGTTGAGGCCCTCTAACATTTTCAGGGTGTCTTGAGGTTTGACGCAAAGTAATACCACTTCGGAGTTATTTATCAAATCATCATGGGAGGATGCAATCGTTGCTCCTATTTCATTTGCCAGTTTCTTTGAAGCTGAATCTATAACGTCAAAAACGCTGACGGAGTCAGCTTCAATTGCCCCCTCATTAATTGCCCCTTTTACGAGGGCAGATCCCATTTTACCGCATCCAATTATCCCTAGTTTCATTTTTTAATATAAGGTATTTGGACTTCGGTGTCGAACGATGAGATTAAATAAGAAATATTATTTAGAATAGTTCTTGATAAAAATAAGCCTCGCAGTACTGGTTTCAGCAGTGTCTAAAGATAAGAGGAAACTATCTGAAAATTTTGATCTTGGAGGAGGCCATCGCATGACTCCGCAGAGGCAGGTTGTTTATGAAATTCTTATGAGTAGCCGAGACCATCCAACGGCCACAGAAGTTTTTATGAGGGTACAGGACAGAATGCCATCGATATCACTAGCGACGGTATATAATTGTTTAGATACTCTTTCAGCTGCGGGCATTGTGAAACAGGTGAATGTTGACAGAGAGCCTTCCAGATATTGTGGGAATCTTGCACCTCATGCCCATTTCCATTGTGAAACATGTAGTACCGTAATGGACATTGACCTTAAGGACGGAGAAGAGCCTTCTAAATCAGTAAAACTACCTCGTGGGGCCAAGATTGAAAAAGTTGAAGTTGAGGTCAGGGGGCAGTGTCCAGAATGTGCTCGTAAAGAAAAACAGAAAGATAATCTATAACAATACCATTTTAATTTTTGTCTAAATAAATGTCCATTTTGGAAATCAAGGATCTTCATGCAAGTGTAAATGGGATTGAAATTCTCAAGGGTCTCAGTTTGTCAGTACCCAAGGGAGAAGTTCATGCGATTATGGGGCCCAATGGTTCGGGTAAAAGTACATTAGCAAAAGTAATGGCCGGTCATGAGGATTATGAGGTCGGATCCGGAGATGTTCTTTTAGATGGAAAGAGTCTTCTTGCAATGGATGTTGATGAGCGTTCTCGGGAGGGCCTTTTTCTTGCCTTTCAGTATCCAGCAGAAATTCCAGGGGTAAGTAATGCTAATTTCCTCCGCGCAGCCAGGCAAGCAAGGTTACCCGATGGTGAGGAAATTGATGCGGTTGCCTTTTATCAGGAGATGTATGAAAAGATGGCCAAGCTTGGCATGGATAAAAAATTTACAGGACGGTCCGTCAATGAAGGGTTTTCAGGAGGGGAAAAGAAGCGTAACGAAGTGCTTCAGATGATGATGCTTGAACCAAAGTATGCGGTGATGGATGAAACGGATAGCGGTTTAGACATTGATGCTTTAAAAATTGTTGCCGAAGGAGTAAACGCGATGCGTTCAGAAGATCGCGGTTTTTTGGTCATTACTCATTATCAACGACTCCTTGAATACATTGTCCCTGATCATGTGCATGTACTTAATGAGGGGAGGATTATACGTAGCGGGCCTAAGGAATTGGCTCTAGAACTTGAGGAGAAGGGCTATGATTGGCTCAAGGAAGGAGAACTGGTTGAAAGTTAATACCTAGTATCAATGAGCGCAGATTCAAATCCTGAGAATACGATCGAGATCGATAGGGAAAAGGCCAATTTTCATTATGATGTCGAGTACAAGCATGATGCGGGAAGAGGCTTGTCTGAAGATACCATTGATTACATATCAGATATTAAAGGAGAAGATCAGTGGATCAGGGACTTTAGAAAAAAAGCGCTGAGTGTTTTTCAGGAGAAAAAGATGCCCACGCACTGGGCCAGTGAGGATCTTAACACTATTAACTTTGATGAGATTCGTTATTACTTATCTGCCGGTGAAGCTCCAAAGCGTAGCTGGGATGATGTTCCGGATGAAATGAAGGAAACATTTGAGCGTTTAGGAATTCCGGAAAAGGAGCGTAATTTTTTGGCAGGTGTAGAGGCTCAGTTTGATAGTGAGGCAGCTTATTCGAACGTCAAAGATGCGGTTGCTGAACAGGGTGTTATTTTTGTGAATAGTTCGGAAGGTTTGGCTGAACACCCTGAGATTTTTCGCAAATGGTTTGGCAAAGTAATTCCTACCGGGGATAATAAATTTTCAGCTTTAAATTCTGCAGTCTTTTCAGGTGGCAGTTTTATATATGTTCCTCCAGGAGTTAAAGTTAAGCATCCATTGCAGGCATACTTTAGAATAAACGCTGAACAGTTTGGTCAGTTCGAGAGAACTTTAATTATTGTGGATGAGGGTGCTGAACTGACATACATGGAAGGGTGCACTGCTCCTAAATTTGAAACCAGCACCCTTCACAGTGCTGTAGTCGAATTGGTCGCAATGAAGGATGCTAAGATTCAATACATAACTGTTCAGAATTGGAGTGCTAACGTTTTTAATCTGGTAACGAAGCGGGGCCTGGCGCATGAGAATGCTGAGGTCAGATGGATCGATTGTAATATTGGTAGCCGGTTAACCATGAAGTATCCGGGAGTCGTAATGAAAGGGGCCGGAGCGAGGGGGGAAGTAATTTCTATAGCATTAGCTAATGATGGACAGCACCAGGACACTGGTGCGAAGATGATACATGCGGCAGATAATACGACGTCCAATGTTGTTTCCAAGTCCATTAGTGTTGGCGAGGGCCGTTCAACTTACCGTGGTCAGGTTCATATCCCTAAGCATCTGAAGGGCTGTAAGAATAATACTGAATGTGATGCGTTATTGATTAATAGTAAGAGTCGCACGGACACTTACCCTGCCATTACGGTCCGTGGAAACAAACATTCTACCCAGCATGAGGCAAGTGTGAGCCAGGTAAGTGAGGAACAGATCTTTTATATGAAGCAGAGGGGTCTGAGTGAAGCGGAGGCTATGAGTCTGAGCGTGAATGGGTTTGTTAATGATTTGGTCCGAGAGTTTCCAATGGAATATTCAGTAGAATTGAAACGTTTAATTGATCTAGAGATGGAAGGATCTGTGGGTTAGTTCTAATTGTTGTTGTGGTGTCAGAAGAAAATTCTCCGGTCCGGTCCTTTCTGGATTCTCCTGAAGAAGTAGGAGAGAAGTTTCCTGCTTGGTACAAGAATTCTAGGAGCGACGCATGGATGAATTTTCAAGAAATTGATTGGCCCACGCGCAGCGATGAGGCTTGGCGTTTTGCGAGCCTTAACAAATTGTCACATGAGAATCTCTATGATGCCACAGAAGTTGAGAGCAATAATGTTGAGCAACTAGTGGAAAGTTCTTTGTCGCTAAAAGAAAATTCAGGGCAAATTTTATTCGTGAATGATCGTGTCATTAAAAGCCGTTCACTTCATGAAGAGTTTGTTGAGAAGGGGGTCATTTTTCAACCTCTCTCACAGGCTCTCATAGAACACGGTGAACTGGTCAAAGATTATTTCATGACAGGGGTTTCTCGTCTCGGTTCAGCAAAGTACGCTGCTCTGCACAGGGCTCGCCTGAGGAACGGATTTTTCTTTTATGTACCTGAGGGCGTTTCATTGACAGTGCCAGTTGAGGTCTTCCACTGGGTTTCGGGAAATTCAGCTTCTATATTTCCCCACAGCTTAATAGTGGCCGACCGAGGTTCTTCAGCCATGGTGGCAGAGTACATTGCTTCAGTAGGTGATGAAATGAGTTTTAGTTGTGGTATTGCTGATATTTATGGCGAAGAAGATTCCCAACTGACCTATCTGAGGACGCAGAACCTTAGCGAGAAAGCTCAATCAATTCATCAGTTATCCTCTCAAGCCGCTTCGAATGCTAAGCTGAAAACATTTAATTTAGATTTGGGTTGTGAATGGGTAAGAAATGAATCAGTCAGCCGCCTGTTAGGTGAAGGCGCAAGCAGTGAAATGTTGGCAGTTAACGTTCCGGAAAAATCCCAGGAATTTGATATGCGGACTCTGCAATTGCACGAACAACGAAACACTTCGAGTAATTTATTATATAAGAATGCTTTATATGATAATTCGAAGACTACCTTTGCCGGGATGATAGTCGTAGAAGATGAGGCGCATCAGACCGATGCATATCAGACGTGCCGAAATTTGTTAATGAGCGATACTTGCGAGGCGAACTCTATGCCGGGCCTTGAAATTAACGCGGATCAGGTCAGGTGCAGTCACGGAGCAACAGCCAATCCCGTTTCAGAGGACGAGCTTTTTTATTTGCAGTCAAGAGGAGTGAAGGAACCATCGGCTCGACAGTTATTAACTTTTGGCTTTGTTAAGGAGGCAGTTGATCGGATCGGAAATGATTCTCTTGAAGAATTGGTCTTGGGTAAGCTCGGTCGTCGGTTCAATAGGATCGGTGCCAGATAATTAACTTGTTGTATTTTTTTTGCCATATTTTTCTGGCAAATGGGATAATAGGATGTAGATAAATGTTATAGTTTTCTTAAATATTAAGAAACATGTTCTAAATGGTACATTTTAAGCTTGTTGAGATATTTGGATTTAGAGAAATTGTTTAATAGAAAGTGATGAAAGTGAAAAATTTAATCAATCGAGTTTTACTGATCTTTTTAGTGGCTTTGATTTTTCCGTCTTGCAAGTCAGCACACACTGCGGCCACGTCAGATTCGCGAAAGTCAGGTATAATTCGTCAAATTCTGAGTTTACCACTCGGTCTTTTTGTTGCGAAGGAAGCCAAATACCCCACAGGCGAGCCAACGGAATTTCTTACCGGCTTTTTGTGGTCAGTAAAACCATCTGACTTGGATCCTGAAATTGCGAAACAAGATAAAAACAATCTAGTCATTGCCGAAGCTGTAATTGGCGGGCCAGGTCTAGTTCTTTCGCCGCATGCGCCAGGCCTCTTAGTAAATGTTCAAAAGTTTGCTTCTGGAGATGAGGTTATTTGTCCACACACTGGGCTATCTTTTATAGTGCCTGATAATGTGGAACCGGTTCTTATCGCTGATGATATGCCGACCGGAAGGCCGATAACGGAAATCCCTGAAGATTTAGACGACGATCAATCGAAAGACGCAAAGGATCGAACTGAAGTTGCTGATAATGAGGCAGTTCAGAGCGTTGCAGAAGAGCCTAAGCCCGATGGATTAACTGCGGTAAGGGTCAGAGGTAAAGTGAATCAGGTATTTAGCCCATACACGAAAAGAAATTACATTGTTGATATTACTGGGCTTAAATCTGGTGATAAGGCTAGGTGTCCATACACTGGGCGGATATTTGTGATACCAGAGGAGGGGGAAGATGGGCGTCCAGAAAATCAACAAAATAAAAATATTGTTGATGAAGCAATTGCTGCGATATCAGATAAGATTGAGTTCCGTGTCTTGAAACAAAAGCGAGATTCTCAAACGGCCAAGGCTGCCAAGAAGAAAAAGGAAACTGTGCCTGTCGCGGCTTGGTCCAAGAGGGTCGGTTACGTAATGAGCCCCTTCGGCGGTCAACTTATTGATGTTCGCGGTAAGGCAGCAGGTTCCGTGTTGAGGTGCCCATTTTCTGGCGAATTATTTAAATTACCTAAGGTCGAGGAATAATTCGGTTTTGGTTTAGGATCTAAGGCTTTATTAATGAGGGGCTTATGTTAGCTCCTATGTCTATAAATCATTCCTCAGATTATAGATTCTAATTGGATAGGCTTTGTTTTTCCTAAGAAAACTCTGAATATCTGTTTTTTAAGAGGATCTTAGGTCTAATCGCAGAATATCTTTATTTAATGAAATTTAAATAATTCATTAAGGCTTCTAATTTTATGAGCATACGGACAATTCTAACATTATGGAAAGATTATCTTAAAAGGCTAAAAAAAACCTATTATGCAACGATTTGTAGATGCGAGTTTTATTTATTTGTGGCATCTTTTTAATCCCTCAACTTTTCCATTGATTCGATTCTCCAATTAAGCCGATAAGTCGGATGAGACTCGGTATCAGTTCATCTGTTGCCGGGAACATAACAATGAACAAGATTTTTTCTAATACAGCTAAGCGTTTCCAGTCTTCCGTGGATGAGGACATTGAGAAAGCGATTAAAGAAGCATCGACCGGTCAGCGTCCAGTCATTGAAGAATTACTGAACCGTGATTTGGTTCCCGAAGAGGAATTTCTTAAGAGCCTTGCCGAAGATCTTCATTTGGGATGGGAAGAGGAACTTAAACCAATTAACAAACGGAAGTTGAAGGAAGTATGTTCTGCAAAAATTGCCCTGAAGCATCGTTTGCTTCCCCTTTCATTCGGAGACGGTTCTGAATTAGTTGAGAATGAGGATCCTGATGATGCAAGTAATGCGCTGCCCGAACAGCCTGGTGGAGAAGATGAGCAAGAAGCCGATGAGCCCACGACTGATCACTTCCGCTTGCGCATTGCGACTTATGATCCTTTTAATTATCTTGCTCGGCAGGCAGCGAGTCAGGCCATCAATTATCCAATCGAATGGACCATGGCTTCGAGGACGAGGATCCTTCAGGGCATTCAGGAGCTTTACGGTGTAGGTGCGGATACATTTGAGCAGATCCTTGCTGGACGTGACCTGGATATGGAATCGTTGGACATTGACAAGGACGAAGCGAACGTCCTTGACGAAGATGAGGACGAGGAAGCATCCGTTGTAAAGTTTGTTAACCAGATCATTCGTGAAGCGCTTGAACAAAGAGCTACCGACATACATGTCGAGCCATTGCATTCCGACCTGAGGATTAGGTATCGGATCGATGGGATGCTGCATGACGTTGCAGTTCCTGAAAATATCAATGCATTGCAGAGCTCTGTGATTGCGCGTCTAAAGATCATGTCTAAACTTGATATTGCTGAGCGCCGGTTACCGCAGGACGGACGAATTAATCTTTCACTCGAAGATCAGCAAATTGATGTGCGTGTTGCTACAATTCCTACCGTTGAAGGTGAGAGTGTAAGTCTCAGACTACTTAACCAAGAAAAATTCAATCTGGACCGTCTCGGGCTCATTGAGCATACGAGGTCCCGCGTCGATCAGCTCTTGTCGATGTCAAATGGCATCATTCTTATCACTGGACCTACCGGTTCAGGTAAGTCTACTACCTTATATACGTTCCTCTCGGAACTTAATAAGTCTGAGACTCGCATAGTTACGATTGAGGACCCGGTCGAGAATAAGCTAGACGGGGTCATGCAGATAGCGGTTAAACCTGAAATTGATTTAACATTTGCACGTGGTCTACGTAGTATTTTGCGGGGCGATCCAAACATTGTGATGATTGGTGAGATGCGTGATCTTGAGACAGCTGAGATAGCTGTCAGGGCTTCACTCACTGGACACCTTGTGTTCAGTACGCTTCACACGAACGATGCTATCGGTGGTATTTCTAGACTCACTGACATGGGGGTCGAACCTTTTCTGGTGTCTGCTTCGGTTCGTGCTTTCTTGGCTCAAAGATTGGTCCGCCGCCTGTGCCCTTCCTGTAAGGTGCCTCATGAATACACGCAGGAGCACCTTGATAGTATTGGTTTTCCAAAGGGTGAGGAGGGTCAGATGTTTGTGGCCAATGATACGGGTTGTGATCGGTGCAGGAACAGTGGGTACCTTGGCCGGCTTGCGATTTATGAAATTTGTCTTGTGACACCAGCGATCGAAGATCTGATCGTTAGTGGAGCCTCATCAGCGGAGGTGAAGCAAAAGGCAACGGAAGAGGGATTCATTAATATGCGTGATTATGGTTGGTACAAGGTCCTGAGTGGAGACACGACTCTCGAGGAAGTGATGTCAGCGACTACCGTTGAATTAAAAGTTGAAGGTTAATCATTACCCTTAAAAAAGAAAATCTAAGAAATTAATTAAAGAATACCGTGCCTACTTTTGCCTATAAAGCCCTCAGGGTAGACGGAACGCAAACTAGTGGAGAACTGGATGCGACTGACCGTCACGGGGCCATGGATCTGTTGGACAGAGGTGGATTGCAGCCTCTCAGGCTGGACCTCAAGACAGACAAGACTAAGGACGGAGAATCTAAAGACGCTAAGGCTAAGGAGGATGAAGTTGAAATTACTGGTCCGATGCGTCTCAAGAAAGCGGAAATTGTTCTTTTCACTGAAGAGCTTTCAGAGCTGCTCGGTGCGGGCCTCCAGCTCGAGCCTGCTCTACGGGTCATGGAGAACCGTGAAGAGCTTGGAAAGCTTAAGAGACTGACCAAGACTCTGAGGCAGGAAGTCCGTGACGGAACATCCTTTTCAGCGGCACTGGCCAAGGCCTCCCCAAGCTTTGGTGACCTGTACTGTAGCTTGGCCCGTGCCGGTGAAGTGAGTGGAGCTCTTTCCACTATCCTTAAAAGGCAGGCCACTTATCTGATAGCCATACAAGAGCTTCAGAGCCGAGTGATGATGGCTCTGATTTATCCTTTCTTTCTCATTGCATCAGGCATCGCAGTGGTCGTTTTATTTATAACGTTCCTCATTCCCCAACTCATGGGGCTATTAGATAATACCAATTCTGAAATGCCTGCGATTGGACAGCTCATGATTGATTTGAGTGATTTTGTGACGACCTGGTGGTGGATCATTTTAGGGGCAGTGATTGCTGCGGTATTCGGTTTTGTTTCATATATCAAAAATCCTAATAATCACGAGTGGTGGGACGAGACGAAATTAAAGATTCCATTGTTTGGAAAGGTACTAAAGACACGCTTTTTTGTGCAGTTCCTTGAGACGCTTGCAAATTTGGTTGGCAATGGGTTGACCCTATTAAAGGCACTCGAACTGAGTCGTGAAGCGACGCCGAACCTTTACCTAAAGAAAATAATATCTAAGATCATTGATTATGTGGGTGATGGAGCTGCACTTTCCCGAACTATGAAGAGGGTAGGCTTTTTCCCTCCCTTGCTTCTGGACATGGTTGCAGTTGGTGAACAGACCGGCCAAATTGGAGAGAGCCTAGAACGTGCGGCAGGCAGATATGATAAGGAACTCGGAAAAGATATTGCTAAGATCAGTGCCCTGATTCAACCAGTCATCGTTGTGACGATGGCTCTCTTAGTTGGTATCATGGCTTACATGATGATATCGGTTATTTTTGAAACCATTTCAGGACTCAATACTTAATAAAATCTCATAAGAACTAAAAAAATGAAAACTAACATTACATTAAATCGTCGTTACTTAACGGGTGGTTTTACCTTGATTGAAATAATGCTTGTCCTCGCAATCATAGCTTTGCTGGCAGGGACAGCCATCTAGAAAC
>JASLJT010000311.1:0-4665 GCA_030747955.1 Verrucomicrobiales bacterium
AGTTTCAGATGCTGATGCTGCTACTTAGAAGCTGTCTTGGCCCCCTCTTTGAACGCGTACAAGTGAGTCTGGCTCGCAATGTAGAGAACTCCATTCGCAATGACTGGACTTGCATAAACCGGCGCTGAAAACTCAACCAAGCCTAGCTTTTCCATCTTTCGGCCAGTCTTAAGAATAACAACTTCTCCGTCCTCATTTCCGATGAATACCTTTCCGTCTGCCACTAAAGTAGAACCCCAGATATGACTCTTAGTGTCATATACCCAAGCTTTCTTTCCAGTCTTCACATCGACGCAATGAACCCTACCCCTGTAATCGGCAGCATAGACCAGGCCATCAGCAATTGATGCTGTTGATATGCCTCTCTCAATCTCAGTATAGTCCCAATTAACCTTTCCAGTCTTCGCATTAACGGACATCATCCTGCCAACGCCTTCACCGTGCTCAGGGTCCTGACCAATCAATGAAATCACATTACCTTCATGATAGACTGGAGATGAAATGTACTCACTAGGACCTTCAAAAGTAGCGTACTTAATCTTTTTTCCGTCCTTATCTATTCTGTATTCAGGCAAATTGCCATCAACTCTCCAATTCTCAGGCATGACGAGAAAACCTTCATCATCCTCTTTGGCTTTAGGATCAAAACTGTACAAATAACCATCACCTGCGCCAAAGAAGATAGTGGATTTGCCATCTACTTTAGCTACCATTGGGCTTGACCAATTGCAGTGCATTGTTCTTCCTCCAATCTTGGAAGCTTCCTCTCCGACCAGTTCTCCAGTAGCTAAATCAAGAAGAATTAAGCAAGGGGCCTGAGGGGCAGGAACATTGAGGTGAGACCAGTCAACGCCGTTTGAAGTTGTTACTACTAGCTTCCCATCAACAATTTTTGGCGATGAACTGGCTATATTGTGTGGAAAAACACCCAACTCTTCACGCATGTCATAGACCCAGATGATATCTCCATCGCCCTTGCCTGGTTTAAAAGTCTTACCGCCCGTCATCATGAACTTCGCTTCGTCCTTGTATGGGCCATCATTCCCATTCGCCATTCCCTCCATATCAACACAAACGACCTTACAACGGTTAGAAATAAAATATGCTCTACCTTTATGAATTAGCGGTGAAGAACAAACCCCAAGATATTCCCAGTCTGATACCTTTCCGGCACCAAGTTTAGGAATTACGAGCTGCCAGAGAAAGCTCCCGTCCTTTTCATTAAAGCACATAATAATGCCCCTATCTCCCTCATGCTGAGCGTCTCTTGGGGATTCATTGTTAGTTCCTATGAGAACTTTACCTTCTGCTATGGTTGGTGTGCCGTAGCTTTGAGAACCAATCTTTGCTACCCATTTAACGTTCTTGGTCGTGCTGAGATCAATGTCTTCGGTGCCTTTTTTCCTCTTACCAGGCTCCATTTCTAGAGGAATGCCTTTAGCAGATGAGGCCATGTTATTTTTTCCATCACCTCCCCATTCAGGCCAATCGGCAGAGTATGATATTGTTAGATTAAATGTAATTAATAGGGCAATTGCCTTAATGGTTTTCATGTTCGACTTTTTACTTACTAGGTATAATTGAAATGTTATCTACAAATACTGGCTTCTGGCTCTGAGGAGAGAAACCAAAGAGACCCGGGGCCCCTTGTGTGTGACCTTTCTTGTGCGGAACCTCAATGGTCCAGGCAGCAGGCTCCTCATCGCTCTTGGGCCAGACCTTCGCACGCACAGTAGCCGTGCCTTCATCATCCACATCGACTCGACTCTTGAGCGAGTACCAAGTCTTATATTTTACTTTGAATGGAACTGACACCTTGAGCCTCTCTTGGTTTGAGCTGACTTCTAATTGATTCGCGTTTCCCTTTAACACTATCAAGTACCTCTGGTTAACGAGACCAACGTCAGATTTAATTCTCCGGTTCCCATCAGTCATGACGTCAGCCTGCATTGTATAATTCCTTAAGTCAGGATGTCCTATGAAAGTCATTGCTCTTTGAAAGAGTACTCTGTCCAGGGTTTTCCTTAAGACTTTGTTACCATCAAGGTCCCTAACTTCCCATTTGAACCTTGCTCCGATCCAAGGCAGTGGTGGATAAGCAAACGTCTCACCTGGATCAATTTTGGAAGCAACGACGGTCTTGTATGGTTCGAAGTTCTCAGAGAAAGGAATAGTGTCCAATACTCTTCCTCTGAAAATTCCAGACAATTTACCGTCACCTCCTTTCCAGGCACCAGCAGAAGCCTTTGCCTTTGCCGAAGCGCTAATTTGATCGTCCTTGAAAGTCGCATCCATTTCAGTTTTAACCTTAGCGGTAGGTGGTATGAATTTAGAATAATTAAGGCCACTCACTGAGTTAACGACGTGACCTTCACTGTCCAATGATTCAAATTGCAATTTTTGCTTTGAACCAGGCTGCAACAGAACGTCAGAAGGGACCGTCCTTATTTCTACCGCATCACCAGCCTTGCCTGAGTAAACTGATGGCCATTCAGAGCCCTCGACTCCGCTGTGTTTGAACTCCCAGCAATATAACTTCTTAGTTGAATGTAGGTATAACCGACCATTACAAATGGCAGGAGAACCTATCAAATTACCTTCGAATTCTAAAGAATGCAGAATCTTCGCTCCCTTGTCGGACGGCTCAATGACATAGAATTTACCGCTGAAGATTGGCACATAAAGTTTTCCATCACAGAATAACGGTGAGGAATGCAAATTATCATTGCCTAGCTTCTCATGCCACAGAACGGCTCCAGTTTCAGCGTTGATGCAAAGTAATTCACCTACCTTTGATACCTGATAGACTCGGTCCCCTACTATTGTCGGTGAACTAGTAAACGAAACCGTTTCATTCCTCCACTGTTCGGACTTAGCAGGAAGAACAGCTTGCGGAGCCGATAAGTCGAACTTTGAAGGTATATTTATTGCTACCATTCTACCCTCTTCCGTCGTATCTATGTTTTCCTTTCCATGAGGACAAATGACTGTGTCTTTATAAATTACCGGACTAGAATTGACCCCACCAAAGCTCATGTGAAACCTCCACAGAGGCTTACCGTTAAGAGCATTTACACAGACTAAGTTCCCGTCACCTGTGCCAGCATAAAAGACACGCGTACCGTACCGACTTTCCACTATGGGTGTGGAAAATGAACTGTCCTTAGGCGCTATGCCAGGCTCACTGACCCAAACAATATCACCAGATCTCTTATCGAACGCATAAAAGCGATCTCTTGCCGGGCCCTGCTTTCCCCAGTAACTCGTTATGCAGTGCATTATTACTAATTGACCCTCCACGATAGGAGCTCCTGTGCGTCCGTTAGGAAAAGTCAAGCGGCCAAACCTTTCCATCATTGAGTGGCGCCAAATAGGATTTCCTTTAGCAGTGAACGCTATAAAAAGGCCATTAGTGGTCTGCAGGTAAACGTTTCTTGTTTCCGGATCAACTACTGCTGCTCCGATAGAGTAACGGTCATAAATTGTATCACTAATGTAATCCCTAAACGCATACTCCCAGATCTTCTTTCCGGATTCAGCATCTAAACATACAATCAGTTCCTCAACTTCACTTCCTTCTCCCCTATATCCAAATACAAACATTTTGCCGTCGGCAATGACTGGAGTGCCCCTACCCTTGAGGTTGTGAGTCCACGAAGGGGTCTCATTGAAACTCCAATCCTTATACTTTTCATGGCTGACTCCATTCCCTTCAGGCCCACGCCATGAAAGCCATTGTAAATTTTCCTTCCCGAATGCGGCGATTGGATCATTTATCAATGAAATTGCAGTTCCCGCAAATAATGTAAGTCGGAGTAATTTCGTCATAGATTATCTAGTTTAAAGATTAATAGGAGATATCACGCAATCTTTCTTTACCTCATTTTTATAAAAATGCCTCAACTATCCACAATCTCAACCGATCTGAGGCGTAGAATAGTACTTTTATTTGGTATTTTTAAGATCATAGCAAACCAATCTGCCTGAATTATTCCTAATATATAACTTTGAATCCGCAAATGAAGGAGGTGCCCAGCACCTACCTCCTAAGGCTTGAAATCTGCCGTGCTCAATATAACCCTTCTCCGAAGCATCACAAAGTATGACTTCTCCGCGCTCGCTAACAACAATTAGCTTGCCGTCAGCAATAATGATATTTCCTCTGTTCCCTGACAAAGGTTCTGTCCACTTAATTGAGCCATCCTCAAGACTCATGCATGCTAACTTTGCCTTGGTCGAGTTATCACCTATCACCATGTAGGCATGCCCTCCTGACTCTATCGGTGATTGAAACTGACACATTGTAACCTTTGATTCATAAATAAGATCCAATTTGTTTTCATTAATGCGAAACATGCCGCCTCCTTTACCATATCCGGAGCATATGAAAATATCGCCATTAGTATATAGCGGCAAGGCCGCGTTAACACCGTACTCAGTTGTCCATCTTACCTTCGACACCAGCCTGCCAAAGCGTGGATTTATGATGTTTAGCCCGTACGAATTAAAAAGCATTACATTGCCACCGTACTCTCCTTCACCATTGATTTGAACAGGAGAAGAATAAGCCGCCTCGTCACTACCAAAAGACCATTTCTTTTCACCAGTACCAGGATCCAACGCAGCAACACCTGATCCTCCACCTCCAGGAACAGTGATTAAGAT
>JASLJT010000312.1:0-4582 GCA_030747955.1 Verrucomicrobiales bacterium
AAGAGCCAACCCCAATGATAAGTGAAGGCTATTTTAACTCCCTGCGGGATAATGAAAGTTAATAGAGTGACCTGGAAAGCAGTGAACCCGTTCCCGTAATCACTGTTGGCGAAATATTCAGTCCAAATTTTAAGTGCGGTCAGGTTACCGAGTCCCATGAGCATCCAGGAAATGATAAGGGTCCGGAACTGCTTGTCCTTTTTGAGCCACTTGAAAGCAGAGAAAGGGTTAGTGCTTCCCTTCTCTGTTTTAACTTTGGGCATGACCCACATGGCTAAGCCGTTAAGTGAAGCTGCGATTGCAAAGACCCAAAGGAGAGGTTTAAAATTGTTAATGTCCGAATCGATCCATTCGCCTGCCTTCCATGCAAATGCGATCCCAATTAGTCCACGGAAAACAGACGCCGTGGCAACGATTTTACCCCTCTTAGATTCAGGTAAATTGCCCTGATATATTTGAGTCAGAACAGGAAGGGATAGCATCAGAATAAAAAATCCAAAACCGAGTCCAATCATGTAGTGTAGTAAGGAATCTGAAAAAATGGCAGCGAAGGCAATACCGGCCGCGCCTAAAAAATTAAAGATTGCTGCTGCATGAGTGGCCTGACAATTTAACCGCCTGATCAGTGGCACAACGATGAAAGTGGCGATGAGGCCGGCCTCGGAGATTGCCAGAAGTAATGCCTTTTGCCAGTCACTCGCATCGTAATATTTGAGCGCTACGAGTCCCGCTAGAGGGACGAAGAGAAATTCGAGTATTCCCATCGGTCCGGCCCGAAGCATTTCAATTAAGAAAGTCTTTTGTGTGGTCTTCGGGTCCGGATTCATTAATAGCGCAGGGCTATTAAACGAACACGTTGCTGACGGAAGTCAAAGGATTCAATAAACTATCATGTAATATCCGACGCTCATGAGTCCTGCATCTACCAAGGCGTGGCTGACCCAGGCCCCGATTAACGTTTTTTGGCGCTGATAGAGTAGGCTCCAGAAAAAACCTCCGACTCCTACGCATGCACTGAAAAAGAGGGCCCAAGGCAGTTCAAAGAACTGCATCATCACGACCACGTGATGGAGGGTGAAGGTGAATGCGGCTAAGAAGTGGGCCATTCTGATTGAAACCACTTCACGCAAATTTCCATAAACGAACCATCTCCAGTAATATTCCTCGAGGAGTGAATGAAAGATACTGATTAAGGCTCCGAATAGAATGAAATGATTAATGATCCCGAGGTCTTTTGATTTTTTCTGAATCAAGGGAGCGGCCTCTTTCACTATATCTCCTATCGGCGTTATCATTAACAAGCCGATCGTGGCGAGGATCGGTAAGCCGATCATTAGTCCGAGAGGCACTGACTTGAGGTGCTCTTTGTAGGATCTGAAATTAATGCGGATGGGCCTCTTTAAGATGAAGAGCGTTGCGATGAGTGGCCAGACCAGAGTAAAAAATTTAACGGATCCATAGAGGACCTGAGCAAAGGGCGAGTCGCCGAGCCAGACAAAGTACCCGAGCGCGGCGATTCCCGGTAAAAACATTGCGGGCAGAAGGATAGCCCACATCTTTCGACGGTTTAGAGGTTCCATTTACCTAAAAGTATAATATGAGTTTGCCCTTTGAGCCTAATTGAAATAATTGCCGTTTATAATCATTCTTATCGATGTTTTCCTTTGTCCCTTTGAAATGCAATTTTTACCTAGGAATGTCTTATATTATTGAGGAATGAATATATTCGATTCGACTAGCTTTTCATTATGTCCCGTTGAATGAATCTTAGAGTCGTGCAATGTTTCGTGAGACGTCCTCGTAGTTCAACGGATAGAACAAGGCTCTCCTAAAGCTTAGATGCAGGTTCGATTCCTGCCGAGGACGCCAGAAAACTGCTCATGAGGATTCTTCATTTTAGCGACATACACTTCTGGAGAATTCAGATAGGACCAGACCCTTATTACCCGAAGAGGTCTCTAGGTTTGTTGAATCTTATTTTTTCTAGAAGGAAACACTTTCCACGATCTCTGGCTGATAAAGCAATTAAAGCAATGCTTCAAGAAGAAGCTGATACGGTTCTTTTTTCTGGTGACCTGACTACGACCTCGTTAGATAGTGAATTTAGGGAGGCTGCTGATGCATTTAGTCCACTCTATGAAAAGTGGGATGATAACTTAATAGTTATCCCTGGTAATCACGATCGTTACACTCCTAAGAGTGTTAAAGCAAAGCTCTACGAGAAGTACTTTCCCCGCGCTTTTGCAGGGTCAGGGGACCGGGTATTTTCAAAGACACTCAGTGATGATGTTTGCGTCATTGGATTTGATTCTTCAAAGCCTTTCATGCTGCGATCGAATGGAGATTTTACTTTGGAATTGAAGGAAGAGCTTGATGCTGAGTTTGAGAAAATTAAGCAATTGCACAAACATATCATCCTGATGGGGCACTTCCCGTATTCTTATCCTTCTGAGGTTCCATCGAAGTTCCATCATAAACTTCTTGGCGAGGAGTTATTAGCGGAACTCATTTCTAGGCATAATCCAATTGCTTATCTGCACGGTCATAAGCATGTGAGATGGTGTTTAAGGGACGCAGTTACACCGGAAACGCTTTGCATTAATGCTGGGCCATCCGGCATGTCATCTAGTGATCCTGATAAGCACGCAGGTTGGATGATTTTTGATGTGACCAAATCTGGCAGCATTAATCAACTCATCAAGGTTCACCTTTCTAAGGATGGAGAACCGGTTCGGGAAACTGTAGATCTGAGTTAAGCACTAGACATCGCAGACTTCTGCTGCGTGCCTCAGTGATTGGATCGGATCTTTCCAAGTCGGAATAAATTCCTGTGCAAGATAGCCCTCATAACCGGTCTCGAGTATGGCCTTTAGAATTGGTGGATAATTGATTTCCTGAGTTTCATCAATCTCACCTCTCCCAGGACACCCCGCAGTATGGTAATGGCCAATAATATCTTTGTATTGTTTGATGCGGCGGATCACGTCCCCATTCATGACTTGTACGTGGTAAACGTCAAATAGGAGCTTGAAGTTCTTTGATCCTACCCCGTTCACGAGCTTAGCACAAAAGTCCACATCATCCCCGAAGTAGCCCGGATGCCCCTTCATCGGGTGCGAGTCGTCACGAGAATTGAGATGTTCTAGGACTAGGGTGATTCCTTTTTTCTCGGCATGAGGCATAACTTTCTTCCAGGTTTCAACGCAAAGGTCTGCAGCCTTATCAGGATTCATATCCTTGTAGGTCATTCCAGTGAAAGTGATGACGCTTTTTGTTCCGATGTCAGCAGCAAGATCGATTCCTTTTTTTAAGCCATTAATGACAGTTTCCGTATTTTTAGGATTACAGGGTCCGTTCTTGAAACCGTGCCCACCACTAACAAGTGAAATCTTAAGTCCAAGTTCCCGGACAGCTGGATAGTGTTTGGAGTCTATTCCTTCCATTGCCACAAGGCCAATCTCTTTGCAATGCTTAGCCAATTCCATTGTTGGCATGGGGTTAAAACACCAACCCATGATGGACTGACGGATCCGATTATTTTTGATCCTGAAGGGCTTTTCCTTTTCTTCAGATTGAGCGCCAGATATTGTTGCGGCAGTCGCGGCTGCCGTAGCCATCAGATGTCGGCGAGAGATTATTTTTTTCTGAGATTCCATGATTATTTTTGTAGAGTTTTTTTGAGAGTGTCTAGCGTATTAGGAGTAGAGAGTCTTACTTTATAAAAGTGCTTAGGAGTAGGATGATAGCGAAACTGACAAATGAAATGGCCGTAGATATGACAGTCCAGGTCTTGAGCGTCTGTTTTTCGTCCATTCCAAGGTAACGTGATATCATCCAGAAACCAGAATCATTGACGTGTGAGAATCCGGTCGCTCCGGCGGCAATTGCGCAGGCGACTAGCGCCAGAAAAGGTTGAGACATGCCCTCTACGAAACTGACCATGAGTCCGGCCGCCGTCAGCATGGCTACGGTCGCAGATCCCTGCGCTATTCGGACCAGAGTCGCGAAAATGTAGGCGAGGACAATGATGGGAATGCCACTGTTTGAAAAGACTTCTTTCAGGGCGTCAGCTATACCGGTTGCGATTAAGACTCCCTTAAAGACTCCCCCAGCACCGGTGATAAGGATAATAATTCCGGCTGGGCCCAGGGCCTTTGTGGAGATTTCAACTAGGTCATCTTTTGATGTTCCTCGAATGATGCCCAGAAACACAATTGCCAGAAGGGTTGAAATCATCAGTGCGATGACGGGATGACCGAGGAAATGAATGACCTGATTAGTCATTGGCATACTGTTTAGTATTCCTGCAACTTGTGCTCCCCTCTCTGATTTACTGAGTCCTGAATCAAGACCTGAAATTGCACTTTGCTCGACGATAGTTCCTGCGAGAATAAGAATAATGGGAAAGGCAATGAGGGTGGCAATGAGTTTAAAGGATGGAAGGTTTAGTTCCTCGCTATTTTTATCATCAGCGAGTTGAGGGGGTGTCTTAACTTGTACTAAGGTTGCCATTTTTGAGCAGAGGATCGGTCCACAGATGATTGCTGTTGGGAGGCCGACAAGGACACCAAAGCCGATTACG
>JASLJT010000313.1:0-4592 GCA_030747955.1 Verrucomicrobiales bacterium
CCCCTTCGGAAACCTCAACGTTCCCGTACCTTGCGTGATCTGATTCAGTCATTTTTCCAATATCGATAACTGCAACCTCAAGATTCACATCATTACCTACCTCCTCAATCAACAATTGCTGAGCCTTGGTAATCTGCCCATTAGAAAAAACAGCAAGTTCGTATTTGTCAGCTGACCACCGCTCAAGCGCATAACGAAATACAGGAACCTGACAAGCCTCGAGTAAGCTTATAGCTAACAAGTATAAGCAGGAAATGAGAATAGAAACTCTTGTGATTGAAGTCATTATCGTGAGGGAATATCAATTGTAGATCATACAAAGTCCATTAATTGGATATCATTAATCTGCCGGAAAAACATTTAAACTAAACTAATTGATACGGTGAACCTGCACAGCATTAATTAATGGCATCCTTGAAGGGTCTGAAGATCCAGACTTGGAGCTTAACTTAATGGTCAGGTCCTTTGTTATATCGACCACAAATTCCTTCCAGACAGCATGATCTGATTCTGTGGCTTCATTCATAATATCAAAACCCTCCAGAACTTTATTGCCATTCAATTGCATATCAAAAATACGCTGACCTGGCTTGTCACCTGGCAATGCCGAAAAACCAACACGTATCCGGTATGAAAACTTTCCTAATTCCGGAGTCGTGACAGGTATCACGCAACTCTGCATGCCTCGCAAACAACTGGCAAAGACAAAGGGGATTTTTGTATTTGAAATGGGAGTATAATTAGCGCTGCGTTGAACTGGTCCGCCTCCTTCCAAGAAGGTTGGTACAGCCTCAAATTGCAAGAGTAGTTGGTGCTGCCCCTTACGAGGGATGAGCCACAGATGCCCATCACCGTCTCTCCTCTCACCGGTCCCGCCCAAATCAAGGTTCAAATGTTTAACGGGCAATTGAGGCCCGGGCTGGGCAAAGGTCTGAGGGACCGCAGGCTGTTGAGGCACTTGCGCCAAAGCAATAGTAAAAGGCATAGACACTTCGCACTTGCAACCAATGGCATGGGGAGGCTTGATCATCATGCCTCCACCGCTAGAAGTATCTACCCAGCAACTCGCACGGCTCTGCAAAAAAGTATAGAGACCATCATCACCTAACAGATCATGATACCCTACGCCCCGTGAACGTCCAAACATGAGGTATCTGGAGCCTGCAAACGTTCCACACTGTTTATTATAACGGCAAAAGGCCCACTGGGCCTGCTCACCTGTGATAGGGTGCATCCTTGTTTTAGGGTTTCCACTTTTCAGATCAAATGCCCACGGCTCGGCAACAATCAAATCATCCGTCATGACAGGGCGTGCACGATAATTTGCAAAACGGTACCAGAGTAATTTTCCAGTCGCACCATCATGGACTGCAATTGCCCGTGCCTTATAACCTCCGCTCGGCCATACGGCCCATGACTTGTCAGCCCCAGCAACGGTCGCAAAGGCTACCACATCTCCGTGCGCAATCACGGCACCTCCAAGGACAGGTTGATAGGATCGCCTGCCACCAGTAACGACAGAACGTGTCCATCCACCACCTGCATTTGAAATATCAACGCCATGTTCATAAAGCAATTTTCCAGTCTTTGCATCTAAGGCCCTAAGAACACGAAAATCATGTTCATTAATTTTACCTGCAAATTCCTTATACTCTTCTCCAGGCATTTTCTTCAGCCATTCAGTCATTTCCGATATGGCTTCTTCGCGGCGAACTCCTTCAGCCTTTTCGCCTAAAAAGTATAGTCTCCCGTCACTAATCGAATCCCAACGAGACCACTGCTTCTCCTTGCCGGGTCCTCCCAAAATCCAAAGAACTTTACCAGTACCAGTGTCCAGCCCAAGAATGCATGACCAATCCTTTTCATTGGCATCTTTGCCGTTTGAGGAAAGATACAGTGTCTTTCCATCACTATCAGCAGCCATTCCGCTCCACTGACCATTCTTAAATGGTGGCAGATAACGCCTGATCTCTTTTCCTGTCCAAGGGTCAATCTGTACCAGAACCTCCAAGAACCGTTGAAATACACCGCCAGGGGCAGCAATGGTATCGGTCATCGATTTTTCACGCCTCCACAATCTTCTTCCAGTGTACTGGTCATAGCCTTCGGTATAAGTCTTCTCCTTGAAAATATAATCCTGGAACTGACAAACTAGGACCCCATCAACAATAATCGGGGGTGATATTCCTTTTGCTCCACGACTAGAATAGGGTGGCCCGTACCAGGCAACTCCTAACGGTGCCTTTAATACAGAATCATGACTGCACATAGTATTACCCGCATCCCCATAACCATGGGTCCAGCCACCTCCACCAGCGAGCCTCGGAGCCTCTTGCCCTACCCAATGCATCTTGGCATCTGGAGAATTAAAACTTTTCCACCCCTCTATGCCGGTCCCAGCAATCCATTCCTGCATCGATTCGGGAGTCTGTTTGCCTCCAACAATTATGAGTCCACGGAGTGGCTTCTGAAGACGCTTAATTTCAGCGATATCTGCTGGCATTTTTCCTCCATTTAATACGCGCTCGGAAAAAATAAAGTCTGCAAATCTGGACGGATACGGAACCTTATCCTTTTCTTTCACGTGTAGGACAGTGATCCTAGAAATATGAACTCCAGCCTCATTGTAAGCTGCCCTAGCCTTTTCCGCTCTCTTCTCATCATCAAATACAGCATACAAACGCAAGTTGGTTTTCTGCGAGATGGCATAGGCTAGGGACCCACTTTCACAATCGAGGACAAGAGCCTCACCTACCAGATTTGTCGGATCCTGAGCCTTAGTCTTTTCTCCTTCCGAATGATAAAATGCTGCAACTTTCAGTATTTCATCAGCTGCCACGCTAGCCATAGGATCTGAAGTTAAGAAATCAGAAATGATCGGTTCCTCTATTTTCTTAAATCCGGAACTATTATTGTTTGCGTAGGCATGAATTCTTCCATCACGAGTGCTAACAAATAACCTTCCACCAGCTGCAATAAGCTGATTGGGCCATTCTCGTATTTCTGTTGTCCAAAGCTCCTTCCCATCACTGGGATCACGCGCAAAGATCTTACCCGTTGCACCTTTCTCCATGTCTGTCTTTAGGGCCGCATTAAAAACGACTCCCCCAGCATAAATAACACTGCACATGTCAGGATCATACCTAGTCACTGTGCCCCTCATCACTGGGACACCACTGACTGAGTGAATATCAGTCTGAAATTCCGGCGTTTTCACCTGCCACAGACGTTCTGTTTTGGTTTGTTTCTTTTTGGTCTTTTCATCGACGGTGATTTCTGCAAGGAAGGCCTCATTCCCGTGGTACCGATGATTATTATGAAGAGCGCCGATGATCGGATAAAAAGGATCCCCATAACCCACGGGATTGTCTGAATCAGTTCCTGCCCAAGGATCAATTTGACCTGTGGATTTCTTGTAACTATTGAAAACGGCCCAATGAAACTGCTTAAAGTCCATCGGCATATAAAGATTACTCTGTGTTGTATATATGTATCCAACAGGAGCAAGGCTCCAACGATTCAGTGTTTCACAATGCGTTCCGTTCCTCCAAATTTTTTTGCCTGTCTTGGCATCCAATGCATATACAAAGGTACCATCATGAGGAAAAACTCCCGCTCCAAAATATGCTATTCCATCATTAACAACAATGTCCGTGCGCACGGGCCAGGCTGATGTCATTTGTCCAAATGAAAACATCCAGCGATCAGCAGGTGCAGCCTTATATTTCCATATCAAGTCTCCACTCTCCGCGTCAATGCAATAAGCATTACCATCATCACTTCCGATATAAATCTTTCCATCTGAATACGTAGCAGAACGCCCTACCGCGGAACCGGTAACAAATTCCCAAATCAATTCCCCTGTTTCAGCATTCAAGCAACCGACCCTTCCATCACTGGCACTGGTAAAGAAAACAGATCCTTGAGCTGCTATCAGAGCGAGAGCATACCGATTAAATTCCGGAGTCACCTCAATATGAAGTTCACCTTTCTGACGAGGCGCATTCCTTGATTGCCGCGAAGAGTATTCCCAGACCCGCTGAAGGGGAAGATCTATCTGATCATTTGTTGCGGCAGTTCTGGAAAAATCGTGCCGGTACGTTGGCCAGTCCTCACCAAAAGAAAAAAGAGGAGAAACCACAAAGAAGAAGAGAAATACAAATGGGTGGATGAACTGAACCTTATTCACTTGTTCATTCTCCTTAAAATATCACCCCTAAGCAATACTTTTAAATGCCGTGACTCGTTAAATATCAACGCTCAAGACTTTAAGTGTTTTTCAAAGAATGTTTTTGTTTTGTGCCACATTTCGGGTGATAAAACGTGCCCAGTATCTTTTTGAATGAAGGCACTGAATTGATCTTCGGCATTTAATTTCTGGTAGGCTTTGGTTATTCTCTTAATGCCTTCTTTTGCATGTTTAATTGGGCTTCCTCTATCATTTTCGCCTAAATTCAAATGCAAAGCTCTGGGCGCTATTAGTGAAACCATTTCAGGTGTGTCTCCGTGCTCGAGCCAACCTGGCACGAAGTTAGGAAAACAATGTAAGAGTCTAGTATCATGAATTGCAGAATAGGTTGGTAAGCAGCAGT
>JASLJT010000314.1:0-6625 GCA_030747955.1 Verrucomicrobiales bacterium
CGTTTCGCAGACAGAGCACATCAATATCTATTTAATGATGGCCCTCTGACAACATCACAGGTCCTAGCCAAACTCCAGCACCGTAAGGAAATAGTTTCGAAAGTCATCATCGCTGAATCTGCCAGATGGGGCGATTCGGCACGAAGCGATCCATACGATAAGGAGGACTGGGGAAATGCAGTAAAAAGATTAGAAAACGAAATTCAAGGCCGAAGAAATATTTTCCTTGATCATCTGCGTCAGGGACAACTCTATCCAAAAATAGCAGCTCCTCAATATGTGCAACACGGTGGTCAGATAGCCATGAATTCCACTATTGGGGTATGGGCTCCAATCGAAGCAACTCACCTCTACTATGTGATAGGGGAAAAAGACTCAGACCCTGAAGATTGGACAGATGAACTTGACCCTCGCCAACTTGGAGGTTCCCCATCACTAAGATCCAAATCTCTCCTCATTAATGAAACGGTCCTAGCGCCTGAGAACGCCCCCAAAAGAGCCATCATGCCCAGAGGACCTGAAATTGATAACGTATGGTTCTTAAATGAATTCGATGACTCATCATGGCCAATAGGCAGAACAGGAGCAGGCTATGACAAGGGAGCAGGTTACAATGAGCTCATTGATCCTGCATTTGATTTTAGAGATCAGGCCATCCCAAGTGAATTGGAAACTGTTTTTATGCGCGTTAATTTTGTGGTCGACGAACCATCACAACACAATACTCTTACTCTAAAGGTCCGATACGATGATGGATTCGTCGCATACCTCAACGGCCAAGAAATCATTCGCAAGAATGCACCTGGAACCGCTGGTTCACCTCTCCCATTCGATTCAAAGGCAACCGCAGGGCACAAAGATAGCCTTGCTAAAAAATTGCAGTCCTTCACGATTCCTAAAGGCTCCTTCTCGCTTAACAAAGGAGCTAACTTACTTGCCATTCATGGACTGAACGACCTCAAAGGATCAAGCGACATGTTACTGAGCGCTTCCTTAGTTTCAAATAAAGGTCAAAATGAAGACACTGTATACATTACCATTCCCGAACCCATCAAGTCTTCAACATGGATCAAGTCACGATCCTATAATAGCAGGACTGGCGAATGGAGCGCTCTAAATTCAGCGTTCTTTACCACAGGAAATTCTCCCACAAATCAAAATATAGTTATTAGTGAAATTCACTATCACCCATCAGCACCTAGTGAATTCGAACTCAATATTAATCCAGACTTTGATCAGGACGATTTTGAATTCATTGAGATCATGAATGTCAGTAATGATTCGATTAATCTTGGAGGGTGTGCCTTCGTCCAAACCCCTGCAAACAATCGATTGGAAGGAGTCCAATTTGAATTCGAACCAACTACTATCATCAAAGCCAATCAAAGACTCGTCATAGTCGCTAATCGCCTAGCATTCGAAGCTCGATACCCAGGAATAAAAATCGCAGGAGACTACTCTAATCGATTAGACAATGCAGGAGAATGGATAACTCTAGTGAACAAAGATGGAGCGATCATTGATTCATTTAGATACAATGACAAGGACCCTTGGCCAAAGCTATCCGACGGCAGAGGCCCCTCTCTTTTTCTTAAAGAACCAAATGCCCTTCCTGACACTAGTGACGCGACTAACTGGTCATCAAGCATGACTGGAGGAGGAAACCCTACAAATGCAAATGCTATAAATTTCTTTGGCAATCCAACAGCTGACGCTGATGGAGATGGAATCAATGCAATTATGGAGTACGCGCTTGGACTCTCAGACTTTATTCCATCCTCAAATTACTTCCCTAAAATCCAAATTATTAATATTGAAGGACAAGATTACTTGAACTTTAATTTTAGAAAAAACCCCAAGGCAACTAACATTTCCTATAGCATTGAAACCTCAATAGATATGAAATCGTGGCAAAATTCAGAAAATGATGAAAGCATGCATTTTGAAGGGGAATCACTCGATATGGACGGGACTCCAATTCACACTTTCCGATTAAAAACCCCTATCACAGATGAAAATTCGGTGCGTTATTTACGCCTAAAGATAAATTACTAATACCCCTATTCATTCAAACAAATGGCAATCAGTATTCTTAACCAATGGGCAGATGCAATAAATGAAGGAAGGACTGAAGATGTGGCCTCACTGTACTCAGACAGGGCTGTTTTAGTTTCAACTTTTTCCCCCTCCCCAATCAATTCTCACGATTCAATACGTGATTACTTTATTAATTTACATTCGCGTCCAGGTGCCGGAGTCAGCATCAGCAAAGAATCTATTAATGAACAAACAATTGAAGGAGGAATATCAATCCTTTCTGGCATGTACACTTTCCACTTCGAAGAGGACGCTAAAGAAATAAAATGTGACGCCAGATTTACATTTGTTATTGATACTAATCTCAATAGTCCAATTCTTCATCACCATTCATCCCAAAGGCCATAGACTCAAAGAAAGACTATAACTATTGGCTGATTTCTCCGGTATTTAGAGTCCAGTAATTCTGAGCGTTACCTACCCCCACTGCATTAGAGTTCGCCGAAAACATGATCGACCTTTGGGAATCATTGTACCACCATGACTTATAAGCAGCGTCAGGATCCGCACTCGACCTGAAAAGACATTCTCCCGTAGATTTTCCATTAAACCCTGCACTCTTTGCTCGCTCAAGATAAGTAGTTCCATCGGCACTTCTATGAGAATAATAGTTTTGGAAATGCATATCACCAGAATGCACTTCAGAAGCTACGGTTAGAGTCTGATCAAGACGCAATGCACCTAACCCAAGAGAAACGCGTCTGATGTTAATCTGCTGAACTAACTTTTTATAGGCTGAAGTCCCCCAATTTAACTGTTCATTATGAGCTTCAATTTTAACATTAGATAAGTAAACGGATTGCATCTTTCCCAGTTCACCTGAAAGAGAATCCACAAGGTCCTTTTCTCCTGCCAGGTTCTTGGCTTCATTGAGAAGATCTCTCATTTCAGATGCAGAGAAATCATCCTCTCCCAAGGACCATGAAATCTCATAATCCAACTCTGAGATAAGATCAACCAACTCCTGAAACGATTCGTCTTCACTGCCCTGCGGAACCTCCATAGCTTTGACCATTTCCAAGTAAAGACCTTCTGCATTTTGGACGATTTTATCCATCTCCAAATATTTCGCTTTGTACTCCTCGGGTTCAGTCTCCCTCCACTTTGTCATTACTAACTTGAGCCCAGCAGTCGCGACATCCTTCCAGCCCTGATATGCATTTTTAATATCATCAGGAACCACTTGGCTTTTTTTAATAGCTGAAGACTTATCGTTAAGAGTAATTAAATGCTTGTTCCTAATTTGTCTTAATAGACCCTCGTAAGTTTCCTTATAATTGTCACCTAATGCCCGAAAAGCAGTATATACACTCTCCCGCTTTTCCTGATCATTAGATGCGAGAAATTCCAATGAACGGTCCCTCGCTTCATCTGTAAACTCAAAAACTTCGTCGTCCGATAACGGAACTTTAAAAGGTACTGCACTTTCACTCACTTCCGGCGCGTTAACCTCCTCAGAATTTCCACTCTCCTTGTTAGGTGCGTTTATGGGAACTTTAATAATCTTTTCGGTAGCCTTTTTCTCTACTTTTTCGCCATTACCATTAGCGTCTGCAATCGTAATTTTTTTGCCTGACAAATAAAAATAACCACCAGCACCTGCCGCAACAACCAACACTACTATGAAAATAAATCCCATTGGTGATCCTGATTTCTTATGAAATTGAGGTCTCACTGCAGTGTATGACCTAGCAGCTGGAACATTCAGAGCCGGAACATTCAAAGTCGGAGCACGAGACTCACCATCACCTTGCTGCATCGGTTCTGCTGAACTCTCAGATTCTGATTGTGCCTGGACAGTTTCTCCCTTCTCAAGAATCTCTATATTCCCCTCAGGTTCATCAGGTATAATAAATTTCGTGCTGCAATTTACACAGCGCCCCTTATGTCCTGCATGATCTTCAGAAACATCAATCGAAGTCGAACAAATGGGGCAATGAATCTGCATTTCCAAAAATCTAAATTAATAGATGATAAAAATAATTACCTTAGTTTTTAGTCAATTTATTCTATAGGCTTTAGCACCTTTCCTGCAAAAGGTTTATTCCACCCACTCTTGCTCGGATCATAGTAAATAGTTACAGGGGCATCCTTGAACATATATTTAGTTTCCAGCGGAGCATCTCCAAGAAATTTCACTTCCTTGAGATTAAGACAACCACTAAAAGCAGAAGACCCAACACTTGTAACACTCGCCGGTATAGTAACCGCGGTTAATCCTATGCAACCTCCGAAGGCATTATTTCCGATGGAAGTGACTGTGTCAGGAATAGTAACACTGGTCATTTGTATGTTACGGAAAAAAGCATTATTGCTAATTTCAGAAACTTTAGATCCTTCTATTTCTCCTGGAATAATTACCTGCCCGGCTCCTTTGCCTTTAGTAATGACCACCAAATCTGCCTGAACTTCATAGTCTAAACCCGTCAGGTCTGGTTTCTCTTCGTTCCCAGAATTCTGACCCGCTTCACCTCCTCCACTCGTATTTACCGAACCTTGATTCCCACAACCTAAAATTAAAACACTACATATTGAAGTCATTAATACAGCTCTCATTTGATACAACTTATCATCTAGAAGCTGGCTAACAAATTAAAAATAAAACCCTAATCCTATTCTTTCTGATACCCTCTCCATACCCAGACCAAGGTATCAGCAAGAGTATGGCCGAATACCCCTCGATCACAGTGCTTAGAATTTAATGAAAATAAGTACCGGTATTCATACCCCTTAGCTTTAAGTGCAGCCGCGGTTCTTTCATTTGCCATGACCCAATTATGGTATGTACTCTCTGGATCTTTATATCCGTTATCACTTTCTGAAACATGAGTGAAAATT
The DNA here is from genome assembly GCA_030747955.1 of Verrucomicrobiales bacterium. GTDB lineage: Bacteria > Verrucomicrobiota > Verrucomicrobiia > Verrucomicrobiales > DEV007 > EC70. The sequence goes on from JASLJT010000314.1 coordinate 4,936, forward strand.
CGTAATGGTTTCTTCTCACTTTTCTCTATAAGCTTCTTACCGGAATGGTATTCCCATGCTCCTAAAGGATAGACACTTTCTTCCGGTGCATCATCATCCTGCTGATCGACAAAGGTCCCTGAATACGTGACGAGTCGACGGAATAAATCAGGCCTAAACCATCCCATAGTTAACGCAGCAGCTCCTCCCGAACTGCATCCCATGACTGCCCTTCCCCAGGGATCCTCTGTAAAAGCTAAGTTAGGGTAATCTTTTCTGATCACCTCATCAGCGAGCACGGCCGGCAAGACCTCATTCTCTATAAAAAGGGCCAGACGCCCAGACATCGTATCATATTCGAGTCCCCTCTGACTCCCCTTACTGTCATCGCCACCGTTTTGAACAGAAATCGCAATGAATGGCGGTAATTTTCGTTCAGAATTTTCCGATATGGTGAGATTATCAAGTGCATTTCTGACAAGATCTAACCTACTAGGTCCGTCATGCATAATCATGATAGGAGCCTTGTCTCCGTCATTATATGAGTTGGGTATATAGACAAAAATTTTACGTTCCGTTCGTACTTTTTTATTCTTTAAGTCAAGAGTTTTGTCGTCACCAGAAAATATCTTGCTCTCTTTTAAAAGCATTGAGAACTGGAAATTCTTACCCTTCGGATTACCCTGATCTTTAAGATCAGGATCCAACTTATAATTAGGACCTATCTTGAAGTTACCGTTACCCTTCTTTCTTAAAGGTTCTATTTTCTCATCACCGATCGTGATTCCGATAGAAGCAAAAAAAATACAAATAGAGAAAAGCGAAAAAATATTCACCTTATTATCAATCATCATCATTACAGAAGGAACGAATCAAGATCGCCTGAACTATCAGCAAAAGAATCAGCCTTGAGTCCCATTCTTTTCTGCATAGTAACAAAGAGATTAGCAAGAGGAACATCCTTATCGAAGACTTGATATTTTCCATGCTTGTATCCCATCTCCTTCCCTCCAGCCAGGATCAGTGGATAATTTGTGTTATTGTGCGTCTTGCTGTTGCTACTGCCATAAAAAATGCAGGTATTGTCCAGAACAGAACCATGGCCTTCTTCCATCTTACTCAATTTTTTCAGTAAATAAGCCAAGCATTCTGCCTGATAACGATCCCATTTTCCTCTATTTTCAGCACCCCTTCCTTTACCTGCACCATGAGCTAATCCATGAGCATCTTTATTAAACCCAAGTAGCTTTGGAAACTTGTTCGCTATGGAGATTGCCCCGTGCATACTTGCTAGCTGGTAAGTGACAAAGCGAGTCGAATCAGTCTGGAAAGCCAGAGCAATCAAATCGAGCATCGTATGAATGAGCTTGTCTGGCGTTTCGCTGTCCGCATCTAGGCTTAGCCCTTCGGCATTCACTTTGGGCCTAGGCACATTTAACCATTGAGCAGAACGCTCAACGTCCAGCTCAATCTCGCGAACTGAAGTCAAATACTGGTCAAGCTTCTCTTGATCCGCCTTGCCCAGTTTACGGTGCATTTCCTTGGCCTCGTCAAGTAGTAGGTCAAGGTGACTTCCAGTACGGGTCAGGCCCTTTCTCTGTGCCTCAATCGAATCACCTTTTAACCCAAACAGGCGTTCAAAAACGATAGCTGGCCGATTAAAGGAAGGAATAGGTTGCCCAGTACGGGAGTAAGAAAGCGTATTGGCCCT
>JASLJT010000315.1:0-3869 GCA_030747955.1 Verrucomicrobiales bacterium
TTCTTTGAGAAGCTGCTCCCGCCGTTTACGAATGTCTTTGAGGCTGCCCTCAATCAAATCTCTTTTCTCATCAATTGACGTTAAAGTCTTCTCCAAATCCCCTAAATTAGCAGCACCGTTACGCTGATCATTTAACTTTGCTATCACTGCCTTCAGATCCTCTGTCGGTATTGCGTAGCTTTTGACACGACCTCCACGGGCTATATTTACTCCAACTAGCTTTCCATCCAAATCGATTAACGGTCCCCCGCACTCATTAGGCCTTAAGGTAAGGTCATGTTGCAATGCGTTTGGAAAGTCTTTCCTGTTCTCACTCAAAGGGCCGCCGAATTGGGAACTAGGGTCCGGGCCTCTGAACTGCGGAACTGATTGGCCACGTGAACCTAGCATCGCAGTCATATTCTTCTCATCCTCTCCTCGCTTAAGGAGTATTTTTATCTCGTCTTTGGGCTTACGCCCCGAAACAGATTTTGCCAACTCTGCTGGAGAATTAATAGGCTGGTCATCAATCTTTAGGATAATATCTCCAACCTCTACACCTGCCTCAGCGGCCCCTGAACCACGTTGAACTCGGTTAACCTTAACTCCCTGATCCGTATTCTCCATACCAATCCCTAAGAAACCACGCTCATTGGCTGACAAGTTACGGGGAGTCACGCTCGCAACACCTACAGCTATGGGGTATTCACCGAGGCCGGAAGCTGCGAGAAAAGTACCAAGCTCAACCTGCTTACCTCCCTCTAGATCGACGGGCTTCAGACCTAACAATTCGACCTTAATCAGAGCAATATCCCACCTAGAATCGGTGCTTAAAATTTTAGCCTCTGCTCTCCTCCCATCAGAAAGCTCACAAAAGATACCTTTAGAAGGCAATTCGCTGGCCTTGGTCACAAGTAAACCTCCATGACTAACAACAGTGGCAAGCGATAACTGCTTGTCCTTCCTATCAATGATCTTTGCCGTGCTCTGAACATAAGATTTTACCACGGGCTTATATTCTGCAAAAACACTCCGATGATCCTTCTCATTTTTAGAGGGTCTCCGTTTGTCTAATTGTGCCTGATAGAACCGCATAAGGTCAGCCATCCGCGGATCATTAAGGTCAAGGTCTAAACCAAATCCTTTTCCCTGAGCTCCATCATCTGGTTCATCGACCCAAAATTCTTCAGCTTTCTCTAAGAATTTTCCCAGCTGATCACCAAATTTCTCAAGGAGATTTTTAGAACCCTCGTCTGGACTCTCTTCGGTCAACACGTCAGAGACATGGCGGCTCTTTGTTTCTGCATTTGAAAAAGAAACACAAACAATTAAAGCTACAGTAAAAATAATCATCCAGGCCGGAGCTAGGATCTTTCGCTTCATATTTTTTTTCATCATTGCCATTTACTTCCCAAATAAAACTTCAACGTCCAACAAACCTTCCTTGCCATTTCGCTGAACAGCAAAACGGATCACCTTCCCCACCTCAGCTGATCTTATGGACGATGCCATTCCTTCAGCGCTAATAACCTTAGTGCCATTAATCTCTTTGATCACATCGCCTGCCATAAAACCTGAAGAAGCGGCGAGCGAATTCTCAATGACCTCAAATACGACAGCCCCTTCCGCCTCAGCTTCAGCGTCAAGTATGACTCCAAGCTCTGGCCGGCTCGACTTATCGGGAGGGGGCGGTACATTTTCCTGATCTTTCCCTAGCCCCGAAGCAAGATCCTCCCAGCTAACAAGCCTCACTGAAAAGGTCTTTTCCTCTTTCCCTCTTCTAACCAGTAACTCAATTTCATTGCCGACTTTACTAGACGCTACTTTATCAACTACGTCAGACATCTGATCAGCCTTGACTCCATCAATGCTAAGTATCTGATCCCCATTCTTGAGTCCAGATCTTTGAGCCGGTGAATTTGCATAAACCTTATCAACAACCACATTACCGTCAGATTCATTCATTCTGACTCCAAGCATTGGCCTGTCAGGATCAACACCAGCAGCCATCATCCCGAGGCTTCCCCATATCTCACCTGCTAGCATTCTATCCCAACCAGATTTAAAGACGGAGGACGGGACATGCCTATTTTCAGCTAGGCTCCCTCCTATCGAAGAGTGAATACCTATGACCTCACCTTCAAGATTGAAAAGAGGACCTCCCGAATCACCTCCGACCAATGTGCAATCAGTCCTCAGCATCCCCATCGTTCCACTACTTATGAGACGACCTAACCGAATCGGCGGACTCCGATTTAAATCATAACCGCCTGGATGACCCATCGCTATTAACCAATCGCCCGGCTTAGCTTTCTTGGAATCACCTATCTTGGCAAATGGCCATTTCCCCTCCTCCGTTATCCTTGCAAGACCAGCGTCCCGGGACCTGTTCGCTCCGAGCGACTCTCCCTTCACGCTTCGCCCATCAGGAAAGATAATAGTAAGCTTCTTCCCAGCAGCTTCCGTCACATGACCAGCCGTCATTATCAAACCATCCTCACTCACAATGACTCCACTCCCAGTCGCAGGTTGATCATCTCCGACGACTGCCACCACGGTAGACATTGACTCAGCAACAATCTTCTTAACTTTGCTTTCCCTCTCTTTGAGCTTCTCAATCGGACCGGCAAATGATCCATTAGTTATGAAACAAAAAGCAATTAATGCGAAAGAGAAAATTTTAACGAAATTCATTATTTCCAACTAATTTCCTTAGCCTGTCACTAGCAGCTAAAGTTCTATATTAAATTGAGATTACGAGTCTTGGTTCATTATATCAAGCGGCACTGTGCCTTTTTAATTGTCTAAAAATGACAATATTCTCACGTTTGTCTCGAGCTCCTTAATAGAAGAGGCCTAACGACCAGCCATATCACAGCAGGAGCGAGGGCACTGAGAGCGAGAGTTAACCTCGGATGCTCTCGCCCAGTGTCGCCGATCACAGAAAAAGTAAACGCTAAAGGCAGACATCCCACAACCAATGCAGAAAGAAAGATTCTTAATGACATTCTTGATAGCCCAGCCATGCAAGAAACGACCTCAGGCATTATCGGCAACCACCTTGACAGGACCACGATCCAACCGCCAGTCTTGGTAAATATGGTTCTGCTTTTTTCAAGAGCTGACTCACCCGCAATCCTTTCCGCAATTTTTTGACCAAAGGTACGACAAAGACCATAAGCAAGTAACCCGGAAAGAATTGAGCCTAATGCCCCTATCAAGCCCCCAATGATTGAACCATAGACCATTCCAAGGGCGCTCATCACTGCGGTACCCGGTATCGGAAGAACTAAATCAAATAACAATAAAACAATGCCAGCGAGCCAGGCCCAGGGGCCCCATCCCTCTAGCCAAGTGACGCCCCCTTCGACTGTGAAAGTCTTCTCAAAAGCGCCTCCCCAGACTATGAAAGGAATGGTAAAGGTTATAACTAAAACAAATAATATCCAAATGAGGCGCATTGATTGACTTATCCTATAAGAATTGATTAATAAGGTTATCGCTCATCACAAATAAAAATGCCAGAAACTAAAACTATTGATACAGACAAACTTCCAGACATCGCGAAAGAATGTATGAAACTGGCAAAGTTTCCTCAACTGGCAACTATAGAGAATGATAGGCCAAGAGTCAGACCAGTGTCCCCAGTCAAGACAGACCAATTCACAGTTTATGTGGCCAATCTAAAAAATTACGACAAGACCGCCCAAATAAAAGCCAACCCAAGCGTCGAACTCTGCTACATGTCACCTGATCATGACCAAGTAAGAATCGCAGGCACTGCCGAAATATTAATTAACGAAAACGAAATTCACGAGATTTGGGAGTCCAATGCCCTCCTTAGAAAATATCTTGGCAGCCCAGACAATCCTCAGCTCATAATATACAAG
>JASLJT010000316.1:0-3679 GCA_030747955.1 Verrucomicrobiales bacterium
CATAGGAAAAGTCCTACTACGCTACGTTATAGTAATAATCGAGTTAGGATTAATCATCGTTCCTATATTTTATTACTTTGGCCTCAAAGACTACCAAAAAGAAAGGATCGAGACTTGGCTTAGCATGCTCTATGAACAGCCAGTAGACGAACAGGGAGCTGCTTGGGTACCAAAACATAACATGATTGCCATAGGCTCAGCTGGGTACTTAGGTAAAATGCATCAAGACACCTCAATTACGGATTCTCCAATCCACTCATCCGACGATTCAAACGACAGCACATTGAGTCTTGTGACCGAAATGGGCTTTGTCCCATCTAACGTTTCTATTAATGATTTTATCTTTGTAACAATAGCTGAAAGGCACGGATTCAGAGGCGCTGCTGTCCTGATCGGGCTATATTCAATACTATTAATCCTCTTACTACTGATATGCTATTCAGCGAAAGACATGACTGGAAGGATGCTAATTGGCGGATTCATAGGACTTCTTTTTTATCATGTTTTTATGAACATTGGGATGTGCATACTCCTGGTCCCTATCACGGGCATTCCGTTACCTTTCATAAGTTACGGTGGAACTTTCCTGCTGATGATGATGTTTATGCTGGGCCTATGCCAGAGCGTCTGGATTCACCGAACAGATAAACCATCAAACTAACATTCAACTAATTAAAATGGCGGAGTAGTGCTCCTCAAATAGGCAAAGAAATCTTTCAACTCAGCATCACCGATGCCATTCAGAAGCCCCTGAGGCATCAAAGAAACACCAGTCCCGGCAAGTGTCTTTATCTGGTCCCTTTCAAATACCCTAGTCGCACCTGACAACTCTCTGATTGCTACATATTTAGCAGTGTCTTGAACAAGAAAACCTGAATGGACGGTTTCTAATTTTGTTTTAATTATAACATTTTCATAACCTTCTCTTATCTCTGCGCCAGGCGCTACCAAGCTCATCAATAATGCGTCCTTATCATTCCTTTGATAACTTGTAAGATCAGGACCAATTTCTCCTCCCTTATCGAACATCTTATGACAACCAATACATAATCTAGTAAAGGTCCTCTCACCGTTCTTTGGATTGCCACCACCTTGGCTAACTAGATCTTTGATCCGGAGAATTTCACGCTCTTGGGCATCCGTTATCTTTTGATCTTGATTTTTCAATAATTTGCTCAAATAAATGTTTATCGATTGATCTCCATGTGCCCGTAACTTTTCATGAATCGATGCATTAGCCGTTTGCAATGCAAACTCCCCTTCTTTGCATCTCCCAACAAGAAACAATGCGGCTGAAAGCTCACTGGCAAGTAAATCTAAAGCTGCTTCTCTAATCATAGATTCACTAGACAATACCTTAGTAAAGGCCAATTCCTTGACCCCATTATCTGTACAGTGAGCGGATAAAACTGCTAAGCAGGAGACCTCCACATCTTTATGAGCGCCTCGTGATAACAATGCCTTAATTGCATCAATAGCTGCTCCACTGTTAACGGACCCTAAAGTTGAAATTAACTCAACTAAGAGTGAGTTAGATGTATTTTTTTTGTTCATTAATGTAATGGCTTCATTCACTGCTCCTGCTGATTTAATTCTGATCCTTAAAGGTAATGGCAACAAAGCCTTCGCTGCATCGAATTGATTGAGTAGCTCCTTCGGCATTGAACCTATTTGCTTTCCTCTCAGAGCCTCACCGAAACCATTAATTAATGTCTTCTTCGCCTCCTCATCAGGAGCGTTCCTGAGCAAGTAAGCGCACATCAAATATCCTTCAATCGTTTCTTCTGAAGAGTACCGCTTCATAATACGACCAATAAGATTCTTCCGTAATATCTTGCTACTCCAGATTTTATTGCTAGAGAACAATTCCTTTATCGCTTCAACATTAGATTGAGCCTTAGATTCAATGCTCCACCAGATCAGCATTGGTATATGTGGATCTGAATCAAACAGGTCCCTAGACAACACAGTTTTTACTATTTTCAGCCCATCATTAGCGTCCATTCTCTTAGAAACTGAAATCAGTTGTGATACGACTTCCGGACTCTCTTCTACGGATGCCAATTCAATCAGAGCATTTCTATGCTTCTCACTCATGCCGCTACCAGCAATGCGACGTACAGCATATCCTCTTAATCCAATGTCCGATATGTCCTTGATCGGAACCAAATTATCAGAACTCAAGAGCAACTCCAGCTCAGTGGCACTCGTCGGTTGATTGGCTTCAAATTTCTTTAACCTATTTATTTTGTAGCGAGCTCTAATTTCAACTAGAGCCGAACGCCTTAACCACCTCGAATCTGATCGGGAAGCCTTCACCAAATCATCTTTACTTAGTTTTTTAAGATTAATTTTATCTTTGAAGGAAGAATTTCCCTTAGCTCTGATCCGATACACACGTCCCAGCTCATGGTCAATTTGACCCTCATGATTTCTATAATGGTTCACCTGCCGATCATACCAATCAGCAACATAAATACTGCCATCAGGAGAATCCGTAACCATGACTGGTCTAAACCACGGGTCCTTGGAAGACATGACCCGAGACACGTCCTTTGTCTTAAAGGTAGAGCCGTCATTCATTACCTCTGACAGGACTAAATTGTTATGCAGCACGTCTACGCCAAACAATTTTCCCTCATATTTCTTGGGTAAGCCATTTCCCTCATATATAATAAATTGATGAGTAAATCTTTCCACTTGCTCATTCTTCATCGCTGGAAAGTATCCATAAGCATGGTCATTAGTTAAAGCCCCATGCTTACCCCAAGATTTTTGATAGTAACCACCTAAAACATAATGAAAGCCCCTTGTATTTCCACCATTATGTCCAGAATAGACCCTACCTCTGGAATCAATTTCCAAGCCGAAGGCATTCCCCCCACCCTCGGCAAAGATTTCATATACGTGCTCTTTGGGATGATACCTCCAAACATTCTGCCCCATAGATTTCACTGGGGCCTGAGGATTAGCTGCGAGGGGTGATGTAATGGCTGCACTGACGGTACTCCCCTGTGCACCATAGATCCATCCGTCAGGCCCAATTGATAGGCTATTGGCTATTGAATGAGAATCCTCAAGCCCAAATCCTTCCAGATGAACTATAGGGTCTGAATCAGGCACATCATCACCATTAGTATCAGGATAATAAAGTAAGTAAGGAGGATTTGTCACCCACACTCCGCTTCCATCATGAGCAACACTTGTTACCATGTTTAAGCCTTCAACAAAAATCTTATGCTTATCAAATTGGCCATCCCCATTCGTGTCCTCATGTATTGAAATTTTATCTTTACCAATGAATGGAGAACCTGACGGATACGGCGGAGGCGGAGGAACCTTATCATAAGCGACCCTCCAAACCTTGTCTCTACTGACACGCTTTAGCCCGGCCGGATCAGGGTACTGAATATATTGAACGACCCACAACCTTCCTTTTGAATCAAAACTTAGATGCAGAGGTTGTTTTATAATTGGTTCTGATAAAACCAGATCAACTGCAAGATCGTCAGGAACTGATATCAAATTCGTGGAATCACGAGGACTTAATGCCCCATTAACTTTTTCATGAGGCAATGCACTACTTACCCCGTTTTCATTATTTTTTTTTTGGACCTCTTTGCTTAGTGCCCAAGAGACAGCATTATCTAACATTTTGATGAAATTAGAATTAGAAAAA
>JASLJT010000317.1:0-2544 GCA_030747955.1 Verrucomicrobiales bacterium
TGTCGATGTCATTATTGCCATCGGCGTAAGTGTCATTCGCGGCAGGTTCATTAGTGAGAATTACTGATTTTAACCATTTTACGGATTTGAATCCGTAAGCTTCAGGGACAATCATGCGGACCGGTCCTCCTCGTTCTCCGCTTAACCATTGCCCATTCAATTTGTAGCAAAGGATCACTGGGTGGTCGCCAGGAGGGTCTTCCAGGACCCGGCCAATGGGTAATGAGCTTTGGAACTTTTGTTTTGGATCATTGTTGTGATGGCCGTAATAGAACGCACGTCTAATATTTGATTTTGGATTTGATTTCCATATAACATCACGCAAAGGGACTCCTTCCCACAGCCCCATGCCTAGGGGCGTTTGCATGTTGTTGCAGGTCATGACCTTCAAGAACTTCACCGATTTTTTCTTGGCCAATTCCATGAGGTCTTTAAATGATAGGGCGTTGTTCTTTTCTCGTGACATTGGGCTTTCGAGCTTCGGGTCACTGTCCGGATCTGGGATAATATCCAGACTCCACGTTTTGCGTTCCATGCCGATTCTAAGGCGCTTCTCTAGGGATAATTTGTAAGGGAGGGGATCTCCTCGTTCTACAGTTTCAAATTCGTTGCTTGGTGTCAGATAGTCTGGGTCTGGCTCATTGGTAGGTGAGTCCTCTCGATCTTTGGCATTGAGTGATTCTGCTGTGATTGAGGCTACTCCGCTCAGTCCCAGCCCAATCAGATATCGACGAGTTACCTGTTTGTGCTGGTCATAGATTTCAGGTGAGATGGTCGGCCTTTTCATTGGAGAAGGGTGATGCTGGTTTACATGATTCACTTAGAAGAGATTCAATGTAAAGGAAATGTTAATCAAGGTCCTCTAGAGTATGGTTTGCATTGAATAGATTTGATTAATTGGTCTTTTATCAATTGTATGGATACATTTGTAATTAATGAATAAAGAGAACATAGGGCTAATTGGATTGGGCCTAGTGGGTACAGCAGTTAGCGAGAGATTAATAGACTCCGGTTTCCAAGTCCTTGGCTATGATGTTCGTGCAGTTGGATTAGATTTTGTGCAGTTCTGCTCTGACCCTGGCGAAGTCTTTTCTCTTTGTGATAGAATAATTCTGTGCCTTCCGACTAGCCAGGTAGTGACTGATATTGTTAACGAATCGCGTCCCCATTTTCGATCGGGGCAGATCGTCATTGATACTGGAACTGGATCTCCGAACGAAATGGTAAAAATACATGATGACTTGATGGGTCAAGGAGTTACTTATCTTGAGGCGACTATTGCTGGATCCAGCCACTTGCTAAGAAATAAACAGGCGCCACTTTTCACTGCCGGCGACAAGGACATGATTGAAGGGCAGGGGGACCTTTTTAGATCACTGACAGAGAAGAGTTTTTATCTTGGACCCTTTGGCAATGCTTCCAAGTTCAAGCTAGTGCATAATTTATTGATTGGTCTTAACAGGGCAGTGCTTGCTGAGGGTTTGCAGTTTGCAGAATCGCTCGGATTTAGTTCCGAGGAATCGCTTTCGATATTAAAGCAGACCACTGCCAGTTCTGGTGTCATGAAAACTAAAGGGGACCGGATGGTGAAACGTTATTATGAGGACCCTCAAGCCTTCCTTAGTCAGCATATCAAGGATGTGAAATTAATCTTAGAAGAATCTGAAAGGTCTGGTGCCATTGTTCCTTTTTCGCTCCTTCATAAGGAGCTTCTCGAAAGCATTGAGAGTAGGGGCTTTGGAGGCGTTGATAATAGTGCAATAATGGAGGCCTTTAGCTCTGACTCTCTAAAGGGGAGCTGATCATGCATTTTATTGATATAGGAGTTATTATTATATACCTGATTGGGATCACTTTTCTTGGGATTAAGATAGGTAAGAGGATCAAGGCGTCTTCAGATTTCTTCATGCCCAGACGTTTTGGTAAGGGCATGATGATGATGCATGCCTTTGGCACGGGCACCGCATCGGATCAGGCCGTTATTGTTTCCTCTGCATCATTTAAAAATGGACTTTCTGGAATTTGGTTTCAGTGGCTCTGGCTCTTTTGTACACCCTTTTATTGGATAATAGCTCCTATATTCAGGAGGCTAAGAGCGATTACGACTGCGGACGTTTATGCTTTGAGGTTTGGTTCAAGTGTCGCTGTTCTTTTTTCGATTATCGGAGTCATTGGTTTGTCCCTAAAGATTGGATTAATGCTTAAGGGTGCCGGAGCATTAATTGATGCTGGGACTGCCGGATCGATCTCTTCTGATCTTGCTATCCCGGTAGTGGCTTTGCTTTTTGTTATTTATGGTGCAGCTGGCGGCATGAGCGCAGCAATTATTACGGATTACATTCAAGGCATACTGACCATTGTTTTTTCATTCATTCTATTGCCTTTTGTGCTTAATGCGGTCGGAGGCATTGATGGGGTCAGGGGCCTAGTTAATGATCCTGCCAAAATGTCATTAGTCGCACCCGATAAGATCGGGGTCTTTTTCATTATTGCTTTTGGAGTGAATAGTCTATTTCTCATCGTTTCCCAGCCCTTTATCATGGG
>JASLJT010000318.1:0-6495 GCA_030747955.1 Verrucomicrobiales bacterium
ATAATATTTTTAATATTTGGGACGGCCTACCTCTGCTCAAAAAGGGTGAATTACCTGTTACAAATAAGTGATAATTTTGAGCACAATAATTTCAACTCAGATGAACAGAACTCTCATTCGTAATTTTATAACCATTTGCAGTATTTGCTTAATGGGAAAATCAGCTTACTGCGGAGGAAATTCCTTCATTCACCCTGGCCTGCTTCATAATGAAACCGATATCCAGCGAATGAAAGAAGCCGTCACCAATGAAAAGGGCATAATCTACGAAGGTTTCAAAGTATTACTAGAAAGCGATTACTCAAAAGCCGATTACAAAATGAGAGGACCCTTCCCTGAATGGGGGCGAGCACCGAACATCCGTACCGGAGAAGCACAAAGTGATGCGAGAGCAGCTTACGAAAATGCACTGATGTGGGCCGTGACAGGAAAAAAAGATCACGCAAAAAAATCGATTCAAATCATAAATGCTTGGGCTGGATCTCTCAAAAAAGTCACGGGAATTGATGGAGTATTGGCCGCAGGAATACAAGGATTCAAATTTGTCAACGCCGCAGAAATTCTCCGCTATACAGATTCAGGATGGTCAGAAGAAGACGCCAAGCGCTGTGAAAAATGGTTCATGGATGCTTGGTATCCCACCATCGAACATTATGCCTACTTTGCTAACGGAAACTGGGAAACTGCTGCACTACAAACGAACATGGCAATCGCAATATATTGTAGCGACAGAAACTTATTCGAAAGCACTGTCAGATATGCTGTCAATGGCGCAGGAAACGGAAGCATTAATCACCTTATCGTTTATCCAACGGGCCAATGCCAAGAAACTACAAGAGCACAACACTATGCACAACTCGGCCTAGGACTCCTAGGAGGCGCCGCAGAAATCGCATGGAACCAAGGAGTTGACTTGTATGGATGGAATGACAACAGAATCCTCAAAGGGTTTGAATACACTGCAAAGTATGGGCTCGGAGAGAATGTGCCCTATCAACATTATCTTGATCGCACAGGAAAGTACGGATTGGGCGGACAACACAAGAATTATACAAAAATATCAACCATCAGTCGAGGCAACTTCTATCCTATATTTGAAAAAACATTTAATCATTACGCTAACAGAAGAAATATTGATGTCCCGTACTCTGCTAAAGTGGTAGAATTAAAAAGACCAGAGGGGCCTAGCCGTGACTACGTAGGTCTTGGCACATTAACTCATTGGAGGCCACCTTCTAAGACTTCAAAACCAATCAATGCTCCAGGGACGCCCGCGGGCCTAGTCGCTCAGAGCACAAAAGACGGCATCAAAGTCAGCTGGGTCAGATCAGTCGAACCTATAAGTTGCACAAATGCAAAAAAGTATACACTAAGCCGCAGAAATAGTTCTGAAAAAGAATTCGAAATTATCGGTTCGGAAATAACCAAACCTTATTTTCATGATAAATCCGCAAAAAAAGGAACCCTTTATCATTATGTTGTGACTGCAACGAATGGTCAAGGTACCAGCAATAGGTCAGCAGAATTGGCAGCTTGCAGCAATCTGCCAGGGCCATGGCTAAGTAAAGACATTGGAAACGTTGAAATTAAAGGACACAGCAAATTTAACGGCTCTCGATTCACTCTAGAAGGTGAAGGAAATGACATTGGAGGAACTAGTGATGAATTTCACTTCGCATATGCCCCAATGTCTGGCGAAGGAACCATCACTGCCAGAATCGTTCGACCAATGAGCTCCCAATGGACTAAGCCTGGCATAATGATGCGCAAGACTCTTGACGCTGACTCTCCCCACGCCTCCGTACTTCTATTACCTCATTGGAAAGGCGCACTCGTTAGTAGACTATCCAAAGGACAGCCAACGCAAGTGTCTGGAATAACTGACCTCGGCGAGAACCATATCATCAAAAAGAACCGACTAAGCACACCTTATTGGGTAAGACTCATTCGATTCAGAAACACCTTCACAGGTTACTTGTCGAGTGACGGAAATAATTGGAAACAGATCAGCTCAATAGAAATACCAATGGGCAGCACATTCTATGTGGGACTACCGGCCTGCTCTCAACTAAACAATGTCACCACGACTGTGACCTATGACAGTGTCAGCATTCCTTCATGGAGAACTCCAAATAAGGAGAAAATTATTATGTCTAGACCAGAGCCTCGATGGCATAAAAAAGCATGGATTGAACGACATCAGAAATTCAATGAACGGGTCAAGCAAGGGAACGTCGATCTCATTATGATTGGAGATTCGATTACGCATTGGTGGGACACTGCGGGAAAAGAGGTATGGGACAAGTATTACAAAAAACGTAATGCGGTTAATCTGGCCATTAGCGGAGATCGTACAGAACATATCTTATGGAGGCTCGAAAATGGAAACATTAAAGGCATATCTCCGAAACTTGCCACGCTCATGATAGGCACAAATAACCACATGAGCAGTTCTCCCAAATTCACCGCCAATGATATTCGACTCATCGTAAAAAAACTTCGCTCAGAACTCCCTAAGACAAAGATCCTTGTTCTAGCCATATTTCCTCGGGGAGGAAATGATGATGACACTGCTAGGCAAAAAAATATGAAAGTCAATCAGCTCATCACTGATGTTGGAGACGGCGACATGATCCATTATCTAAATATAAATGAAACTTTTCTTAATAAACGAAGTCTCCGAAATGATCTGATCCCTGATGGATCTCACCCCAACGAAAAAGGTTATTCAGCTTGGGCTCAAGCCCTAGAACCCACAATTTCAAAACTAATGGGAGAGAATTAATATTTTGCTCATTAATATGATTATCAATGGTATATAATGAATGCTATTATTCTGAATAGCGTTAATCAGTGAGGATACTTAACTGAAGAAGAGTTTAAAAGTTAAGTTTCTTAGTCATATGAATAAATCTCATTTTGCAACCCTGTCACTCATCTCAATGGTAGGAGCATCTATCCTATTAGGATGGCTCATGCAAAGTAGCGCAAAACCAATCAAAGCATCGAATCTGAAAGCGAGCAGCCCTAAGCCTCCGGCCAAAATTGGATACCCTTCATTAATGAGCCCACACTCATCTCCGATTGCATTGCATCAGAACCGTTTATTCGTCGCAAATACCCCATCAGACACAGTTGACGTAATAAATACCAAGACTCGAAAAGTAGTTAGAAGGATAAGCGTTGGCGTAGATCCGGTAAGCATATCGGTAAGACCAGATGGAAAAGAAGTTTGGGTAGCAAATCACATTTCCGATTCTGTTAGCATTATTGATAATGATCGTACAAGCCCCACATTCTTAAGAGTCATTGCTACAGTTCAAGACTTTGGCCCAAATACATCCACTCGATTTGATGAACCTGTAGGGATCGCATTTGCAAACAATACAAAAGCTTACATTGCCCTTTCCTCTGAAAATAAAATCGCAATCATTGATGTCGCGACTCGTCAGATTAAAAAGCGTCTTGATATTACAGCTCAAGACCCACGCGCAATCACAGTCCGCGATGGTCGACTTTACGTAATTCCATTCGAATCAAATAACAAAACTCAACTCTCTGGAGGATACAAAATTGATGGTGAATTAGTGACCTTCAATGCCCATGAACATTCCATAGCCAATAATAACGTTTTGTCACTGGGACACGTAACTGACATCGTTAAACACCCTAGAGTTCCTGACAGAGATCTCTACGTTTTTGACACTAAAACTGACAAACTAATCAGAACTGTCGACACCCTCGGCACATTACTTTATGGACTCGCAGTAGATTCGAAAGGCAGTGTGTTCATAGCTCAAACCGACGCTCGCAATGAAATCAATGGTCGATCAGGGACAAAGAAGCACGGCCTAAAAGAATTAGAAAATCGCGCCTTTCTCAATCAAATTACAAAAGTACGCCTCAGTGGAGATGGATCAGAAAAACCAAGATTCATCAACCTCGAACCATTGCCTCCAAAGCACCCTGATCCAGGCCAAGCTCTAGCAACTCCATTCGCAATACAAATCAGTGACGACGATTCAACTCTGGTCGTAACTGCCGCGGGATCTGACAAGGTCTTTACCGTCGATACAAAGAGTGGAAACGTAATGGGCCGAGTCAAAGTTGGGTCAGCCCCAAGAGGAATTGCTCTTGAATCATCTTCAACAGGCAATCTCTCTCATGCATGGGTCCTCAATGCCGTAGCCAACTCAGTCTCACTCGTTGACGTGTCTGATCCTCACAATCTTTTAGTCAAAGCAAAAATCACTCTAGAGGATCCGACTCATCCAGCATTCAAAAGAGGTCGAATTGCTTTCAACAAAGCCTCTGCCTCAACAACAGAAACTTTTTCTTGTGCGAGTTGTCACCCGGATGGTCATACCGATCAACTCCTATGGGTTTTAAGAACTCCAATCGTTACTGGAGGGAATCAGATAATGCCACGCTCGACGATGCCTCTTCGCGGACTAAGAGACACGGCCCCTTTCCACTGGGATGGAATCCCAGGAGATCCTTATGGCGGAAATAATAGCGCTCATATTCGTAGCCGCGTAAAACCCAACAGTAAAATTAACGAACCGGAAAGCACGACTCGGCACGTAGTAGATGGCAGCCTCGCTTCGACCATGAAAATGGTAGGGAACGACAAAAAGAACGATGAAGGCAAGGATGGACTATTGAGCAAGACAGAAAGGGACGACATGGCAAAGTTCCTCCTTAATATCACATATCCCCCAGCCCAGAGAAGGGCCTACACCAATGTGCTTTCCGAACAAGCAGAAGAAGGCTTTGAGCTTTTCCACATCAAAGGCGATGTCGGAGGAACTCCAGGCGGAAATCTTTGCGGCAATTGTCACCGAATGCCTTTCTGGGTAAGTACAAATACTCCTGGAACAGGGATGGACGCTCCTACTTGGCGTGGTGCTTATGACCGTTTTTTGATCTTACCTCAAGGCCGCCTTAACATCATCGACTTTGATTTCTATCGACGCGTTGCAGAAAGAGGAATCCCAGAACGAAACGTTTGGCAATTTTCATGGGGCGGACGTCGCGCATTTGATCCTGTCTGGAACATGGTCCTCGAAGGAAGCACTGGGTTTTCTGGTTCTTTTGCACGCCAAGTCACACTCAATAAAGACACAGCAAACAATCAATTAACTTCAAATTTACTTAACGCGTTAGAACATTCTTCAAATGATGGAGGAATTGTTCTTCAAGTAGATGCAGTATTTCTTAATGGAAAACAGCCAATTACCACAGAATTACAATACGATGGAACATTTGGTGGCGGCACTTATGTAGAAATCCAAGGCGAACGAAGGTCTATTACTCGTGAAAAATTAATTTCACTCGCATCCAAAGGTCAATTCATCGGAACCTTTACGGGCAGACACGGTGAAAACGCCGATTATGACCACCCTCAACCTGCGATCTGGACCCTTGGGCCAATCCATTCGCAAAGGGGCCGGCAGAATTTTCCTATTCTTTATAATGAAAAGAAAAGCATGACCGTGAGCGGTCGACACATTAGGAAAGGAGCAAGCTTAATTGTAGACGGTAAGAAAGTGCATGGATCCATCAGGACCGAAGAGAACGAAACCCTCATCATTGATCTAGTTAATTTGCCAGATCCCGGCATTCACTTCTTACAAATACAAAACCCGGGCGGATTGTTCAGTAACGATTTCATTTTCCATGTCGCTGGGGACCAAAACAAGGCGAATGAATTGCAAAACTCCATTAATCCGAATCGCTTAGGCTCAGCGCTTGCAGATGCAATCAAAAGAGGAGACCTTAAACAAACAAAGAAGCTCATTGCAGATGGGGCCGCCCTTAACGCAAGAAGAAATGATGGTAGCACCCCGCTCAGCACTGCCAGTTTTAATGGAAGATTGGAGATTGCTAAATACTTAATTCAGAAAGGCGCCCGCATCACACAAACTAACAGGGACGGAAATACTCCACTTCATGTTGCGGCATTCATGTGCCAAACAGAAATAACTAAAATGTTCCTGGAAAAAGGAGCTCCGGTAAGGAGAAAAAATAATCGTGGGGAATCTGCAATTGACGTCGTTTCATCGCCTTGGAACGAAGGCCTAGAAACATTCTATAGATCACTCATCAATAGTTCAGAAGTTGATATTACTATCGAACAGATCAAAGCACTGCGGCCTCAGGTCCTAAAATTACTTAGGACTAAAGAAACCAAATCAAATCTCCAGGCCAAGGCAATCGAACGAAGATAAAGGCTCCAAAGTATTCTTCATTGAATACTATTTTTCCCTACTGACAGCCCCAATCAATTAGTAACAATACCCTTGCAAGCACGAGCCGTCTCATTTCACTATAATATTAATCAATGAAAAACTTACTAACCGCTATTCTCGTCTTCTGCTTTGCTTTCTCCTCTGCATTCGCTGATGACAAAAGACCCTTACCTAAAGTAAAGCACATGATTGATACCCACATTCATCTTTACGATACTGGGAGAGAAAAGGGAGTGCCCTGGCC
>JASLJT010000319.1:0-4199 GCA_030747955.1 Verrucomicrobiales bacterium
TTACAGACAATCACTCCTCCAAAAGGCGCTTGCTTATCTGTTTCGAATGCTTTTTCCCACGCCTCGCGTAATCCTTCGCCCTCCTCTGCACACCCAACGCCGCATGGGTTAGTGTGCTTCAGAATTGCTACTGTGGGTCGAGAGAATTCAGATATCAATTCAGCAGCCGAAGCAATATCTAAGACATTAGTATATGAGAGATCTTTGCCCTGCAGTCGTGTAAAATAATTAGAAAAGCTACCATAAAGTGAAGCTTCTTGGTGTGGATTTTCCCCGTACCTTAGTTCTGAGGATAAAGGGAGCGAAACACTATAACCACTGTCCGTCTCCTGTGATTGATTTAAATAATTTCCAATTGTTTTGTCGTAATCTCCTGTCCTCAAAAACACTTTAATTGCAAGTCTCTCTCTGGTCTTAAGGCTAGTCTCTCCACCTGAGGACTCCATTTCTTCTGCTACAGAATCATAGTCAGCGCTATCAGTAATAACGGTTACTGCATTATAATTTTTGGACGCGGCTCTCAACATTGCAGGGCCTCCAATATCAATTTTTTCTATAGCATCTGATAGCGTGACTCCGTCCTGCGCTATCGTAGCTTCAAACGGATATAGATTAACTATTAATAAATCAATTCTAGGAATGTCATGCTTTTCCGCCTGACCAGGATCATCTGGATGATCTCTCCTGAAAAGTAATCCCCCATGCACTTTTGGATGAATAGTTTTGAGCCTACCGTCAAACATTTCTGGGGCCCCAGTATAATCAGATATTTCTATCACTGGTATCCCTTCATCTGAAATAACTTTAGCAGTTCCACCCGTTGAAAGAATCTCAACTCCTAGCTTGTGAAGCCTTTTTACGAAGGGAATTAGGCCATCCTTATCTGACACAGAAATTAGCGCTCTTTCTATTTTCATATATTATTTTGAAGATCTGCAGATTCCTAAAAAGAACGTACTTAAGCAAGATCAAAGAGCCGCAAACCCTCAATAAGATCAAAGTTCTTAAGTCATAACTCCAGATATGAGCGTTAAAAGAGTAAAATTAGCTGTTTTCCCTTATTTTTGTAGCTAATACAGTTTGACACTTGAGTATCGCCAAATTAATATCCACACCCTCCAAATTAGGTAAATTAGTCACAATTAAGAAGATGAAGACTTTCTCAGCAAAGGCAGAAGACATTAGCCGCGAATGGTATGTTATTGATGCAGCTGACCAAATATTAGGTCACGTCGCAGAAAAGGCAGCGCGCCTTTTGCGCGGCAAAGGAAAGCCAATATTCACACCTCATGTTGATACCGGTGACTTCGTAGTTGTCATAAATGCTGACAAGGTCCGCCTAAGTGGCCGGAAAGAGCAGCAAAAAATTTACCATCGTTATTCTGGATATGTTGGCGGCCATCATCAAGACACACCTGAAACATTACGTCAGAAGGCCCCAGAAAGACTCGTTGAGTTTGCAGTTCAAGGCATGATCCCAAGGAACCGTCTCGGCAGACAAATTGCAAAGAAACTGAAAGTATACCCATCCTCTGAGCATCCCCATGAAGCCCAGAACCCAAAGACGATCACCGTCTCATAACTTTGTAATTTAAAAAAGATCAAGAGATTAACTCGATGAGTGACAATTCCACAATTAAATCAATAGGCAGAAGAAAAACTGCCGTTGCAAGAATACAGATGAAGCCAGGCAGCGGTACTGTAACAGTCAACCAAAAGCCCCTAGAAGAATACTTCCCAACAGTTGCTCTACAAAATAGCTTACTCCATCCTTTTGAAGTCGCCAACCAACCTAAAAATTGGGACATAAATGTTACGACCAATGGTGGCGGAACTACTGGTCAAATTGGTGCTGTAAGGCTTGCGATCGCGAGAGCATTATTAAAGAACGATCCTGAGCTTCGCGATGCATTTCGCGCTGAAGGCCTTCTGACCAGAGACTCGAGAAAGAAAGAAAGAAAGAAAGCTGGCCAACCAGGCGCAAGGAAGAGATTCCAGTTTTCTAAGAGATAAACTCATCTCTATAATTTCTTTAGGAGTAGATTGCGAAACTCTACTTTCCCTGTCCCTTCATTACGAAGAACAATCTTTGATGGCTTTGCCTCTTTACTTAAGGCTCGGTTCTGAACCTCTCCATTCACCTTAATTTCTGATTGCCCATCAGACACTCTAATCACCATTCTATTCCATTCGTCCTTAACTTCATTAGAATCCTTGAATTTAGTAGACCTAAATGCCAAGGGATTCCCATCATCTGTTACAATTTGGGCAGCCCCAATCTTATAAAGGTCACCAGACGTTTGATTGTAGAGTTGGATCTCTAGGTATCCTTTATCCGCGTCCCCAGCAAAGATTCCAACACCGCTATCACTGACACCTTCAAGTTTATATTCCAAAGAAAATTCATAATTCAGAAAACTCTGCTTAGTAATAATTTCACTACGAAATCCCTTCTTAGCAATAAGGTTTTGATTCTCAATATCCCATGTATCCTCATCAGGGACTTGTCCTTTCCTCCCAAATATTACACCAGGCCCACCTCCTAAATTACGAAATTCCCAATCTTCGAAGTTCTTTCCATTAAAGAGAGCAACTGCCTGATTATTATCAAGAACTCCAAAATTAAGTTTAGCTGATGCCGAATTTTTCTTGATCCAATCTTTCCATTTAGTAGCGGGCACTGACCTTTCCTCTGCATTACCAGCAGCGTAATATCCAAACTCTTGACCTGTAATGTTTCGCAGTGATTCGAGGCTCCTCCACCTTAGCCCAAAGTCTTCATCGCACATGAGAAGTTCTGCTAAAGGCACTAGGCACTCTCTTCTTTGGAATTTCATGAAAGCATTAGCGCACTCCCACTTGATATGTGAATTTTGATCTTTTATGTTTTTTTCAATTAAAGGCAACGACTTCTGACCTAACAGACTTAGCAGCGTCTTAACTGAAGAGTACCTAATCATATCATTGTCACTGATAAGTTTAAGCTTAAGAAGTTGCACGTCCGTCACATCCGCTGTCACTATTGAAGCTTCTGCGAATGATCTCCACATACCACCCATTGAGTACTGCTCTCTATCCTCAACTGAACTAAAAAGATCACTTAAAAGCCCCTCATGCTTCCCCCTAATTATTTCGTAACTCAGGGCCCTTATCATGCCATCGAACCGTTCTTTGTTATTTTGTTTTAGTATGCTCCTGATCCTGAAACTGACTTCAGGATTTGAACCATTCAATGATTCTTCAAGAAATGTCCGATCAATGACTGGCAACCGAGAGAGATTGAGCGAAGCTCTTTCGCGCTTAGAGAAATCATTCGAATCAAGTTCACTAACGTATTTAGCTAATAGTTTCCGGTCCTGCTTTTGATTCAAAAGTCCGAGCAATGAAAGAGCCCCATCCTTATCGTCACTAAAACCATACTCTGAAAGGCGCTTTTCCTTTGAAATTGATATAGAAACTGGAACCAATAACAGGACCAGCCAACTAATTAACTTCAATCTAGAATGTGATATTAAATTCAGCATCAAAGCTTCAAGATAATATGAGATATATCACTGAATATTTAGGGTTAGGAGATTAAAATACCATTCGAGTAAATCCGCTCCACAGAAAAGCCAAAACAAAGCCCCGATCGCCAAGTAAGGTCCAAAGGGGATCCTGGTAAAAGCATTGTCCTTGCCAAGAATTTTACCTGGGAGATTGATAGATGTACCAATTATTGATGCTGCGAACAGGGCAAAAAGAACGC
Source organism: Verrucomicrobiales bacterium (assembly GCA_030747955.1). Lineage (GTDB taxonomy): Bacteria > Verrucomicrobiota > Verrucomicrobiia > Verrucomicrobiales > DEV007 > EC70. The sequence goes on from JASLJT010000319.1 coordinate 3,749, forward strand.
CCTTCCAGCCAATGAATGCACCAAACATAGCAATGAACTTCACATCCCCCAATCCCATCGCTTCACGCCTGTAAGTGATTTCAGAAGAGATTCCATTAAGGGTTTGCCATTCTTCTATTGGGATCACTGTATCACCGCCAACAACTAATCTGTCGTAATATATAATCAAGTCACCTGAGCCATACTCTTTACCATTTATCTCAATTTTCGATGAGTCCAAAACTAACTTCTCAGTTCCCACAAAAAATAAATCTTCAAATGGAATCTCACTGTCTCCAACATTTAAAATTGGATTCTCCTTACCTTCAATGACTCCCCAAGTCACTTGATCACCTGAACTTAATTTTTTCTTCCCAAAGAGTATTTTCCCAAAAATAACAACCGAATATAAAACAATAAATCCACAAGCTATTCCAGCTAAAGACCAACCGACGGCTTGTGCTCTGGGACC
>JASLJT010000320.1:0-9470 GCA_030747955.1 Verrucomicrobiales bacterium
ATCAAAGCTATGAGTACCAGAATTATAATTCCGCATGCTTTGGCGCCTTTCCAGGGAGTAATATCAACATCATTGGTGTACGTCTGCTCGTAAGCCTTCTCTCTTGGTTTAATTTTAGCCATGACAATCATTATGGCGGATATCAACACAAAGTTGATAGCGGCCAAATGCAGCCAGTGCATCTCATTGCCAAATAAATTATTCTCCTGATACAGACCAAAGTAACCCCAAAATACAAACCCTATAATGATCGCTGCCATTGCTCCTGTTGAAGTGACTTTTTTATGGAATATTCCCATCAAAACGACGGCCAATAATGGAATATTATAAAGAGCAGCCAGATTCTTCATTAGATCAAAAAGGCCGTCAAAACCTTTTTCCTTGAGAACTTCAATCATTGGCGCAAGTCCAATCGCACCTAGCGCCACTACTATCCCAAAAAACTTACCGGCCTTCACCATCTGGCCGTCACTTGCATCCCTATTGATCAAGCCTTTATAGATATCGATACTGAACAAGGTCGCCGCACTATTCAGACTGGAGTTGAAAGAGCTTAGAATAGCCCCGAAAATTACCGCCGCAAAAAAGCCAACCAAAGGCGCAGGTAAAACTTTGTCTACCAAGGCACCATAAGAATCGTCCGGTTTAATAGCGTCTCCAAACATGTGCCATGCTATGATTCCAGGAAGAACCAAATAAAGGGGACCCAATAGCTTCATCGCTGCAGCAAAAAGGACCCCCTTCTGCCCCTCAGCTAAACTCTTCGAAGCAAATGTTCGCTGCACTATGGCCTGATTCGTGCACCAGTAATAAGTTGTAATGAGAAGCATCCCGGTAAAGAGAGTAGAAAAAGGAATATTCTCATCCTCCTTGCCTATAGGAGAGAGCCTCTCTGGATGATTTTCTGTGAGGTAAGATATGCCGGCACCAAAACCACCCCCACCTCCCAATTCATTACCCAAAACAATGAGTCCTAGAACAGGTATCAGAAGGCCTCCTATCAAAAGTCCAATACCGTTAAAAGTATCGGAAATTGCCACTGCCTTGAGCCCACCAAAGATAGCGTAAAGACTACCAACGACACCAAGAGCAATGACAGTAATCCAAAGCGCGTCCGCCTGACTAACATTCAAAATTTGCTCAATATTGAACACTTTAATCATAAAAAGGGCCCCAGAATACAAAACGAAAGGCAAAAGGTTCGTCAGCAAGGAAAGCAGTAACAGCACGGAAACTGCTGTTCCTACGGCCTTCGAATAGCGTCTCTCAAGAAAAAGGGAAACAGTAGCAACTCCTCCCTTCAAATATCTAGGAAGGAAAACTAAAGCCATCAAAACAATGGCTATTGATGACCAGACTTCCCACGCCATGACCTGCATTCCGTTAGCAAAGGCCCCACCATTCAAACCAACGAGTTGCTCCGTGGAAAGGTTAGTCAGAAGCAATGATCCTCCCACGACAATCCAAGGAAGGCTTCGTCCGGCAAGAAAATATCCAGTAGTAGTATTGTGACTGTCGCGCCGAGTCGCTCGCCATGAAAAGAAACCGACGAGGCCAGTAAAAATTAGAAATGCGATGATCTGAGTCATGAGTGTGTGGGTTTATTATTTATGTCTTCCTTTAGAGTGTATAAATTTTTTCGAATATCAAAGCTCCAGAACCTCAATGTCCTTGTACCAGGCCTCTGCCGGCGCTCCGCTATGGATCTGCAATCCAAACCTTCCGTTCCTCGGTATGTCAGACTTCTTACCATTTTCATAATATTTTGTGGCCAGGGCTCCGTTGACCCAAATACTAATGACGTTTCCTTCGGCCCTTATTCGGAATTGGTTCCACCCATCAGTGTCAGTGACAAGCTGAGTCGGCAAAGGGACTTGTTTCAGAAACTTCCTTCTCCGCGACTCATCATACAAAGCGCCCCAAATCGAAACTTTACCCATCGTCCCAATATCACACTGAAATCCTTTCATTTCATGATGATTAGGAATCCGCTCACTCCAGAATTGAACTCCCGCGTTCTTGCCTTGACCCACTAGCTTAGCCTTAAATTTCATATCAAAGTCACCGTAAGATTTTTCAGTCACGAGGAACTGATTCTTGGGAATATTCTTCTTTAAACTACCCGCAACGATCGCTCCATCCTCGACACGAAACCAATCCTCACTCCCTTCCCAGCCCTTCATTGATTTTCCATCAAATATAGATTTAAAAGCGCCACCTGAAGGAATCAAGAACTGGACACATACTGGACAAGGAACCGAAACAGGAGGACCTGCAGGACTAAGCTCTCCACTATTCGCATTAATCCTGAACACTCTAACGTCATTACTGTTCTGCCCACCCGCAATGAGGTGCTGACCGCTCGGATCAATACCGAAACCTCGAGGAGTCTTCACTCCGAGGACCTGAACTTCAACCAAACTCATTTTGCCTGAGGCTGAATCCAATTCATAGACAGCAATGCTATCATGACCTCTATTCGAACAGTAAAGAAATCTACCGCTCGGGTGCATAAGCAGCTCAGCCGTTGAGTTGCGTTTTTTGGCCCATTCTTTTGGAATCGTACTTAACGTATGCAGTTCATTCATTTTCCCTGATGAAGGATTAAAAGAAAAAGCAGTCACTGATGAAGTAATCTCATTATTTGTATAGCCATACTTCCCATCATTCGAGAAAACGAAATGCCTCGGGCCATTCCCAGGTTTAACTTTGGCAAACGCAAAATCATTGGCAGCTAATTTACCATTACTTGAGTCATACTTATAGACCATCAGCTTATCCAAACCAAGATCAGCACACACAATGAATTTTCCACTAGGATCAGGATCAATAGAATGGGCATGCGGAGACTTCTGCCGCGGCAGGACACTTGAGCCTGTGTGCTGCGAAAAGGAAGAGAGCTCAAGGACACCATCAGTTGAAACTGAAGCGGATCCAACACTTCCTCCAACATAATTAGCAAAGAAAACATGTCTTCCTGAGGGGTCTGCCGAAATATGACAAGGAGCACCTCCCTTTGTAGGAACACGGTTAATTAGTCGTAATTTGCCATTGGATTGGTCTATTATATAAGAAGCAAGCGACCCACTCGATTTACCCTCATAGTCATTTGTCTCCTCAACGGCTACGAGTCGCTGACTATCGGGAAGAATAGTTAAGAAAGACGGGTTATCACCTTCTGCCGCAAGGACAGGCTTTGAAAGGTTGCCAGTTCCGAGATTGAGCTTAGCAACATAAATGCCTTCACTATCTTTTTCTCGGGTATAGGTGCCAAAGTAAACCCACAATTCTGAATCGTTAGCCAACGCGCTTAGCGCGTGTACAAGAAAAAGAAAAGAAACCAGTAAAGTCTTCATCAATACATGAAAAAGGATTTATGAGACTCAGATCAAGCTAAACCTTAACAATAAGGCACTTTATATCACACTTGAAGTGCGCGGAATCTATTTGAGCTCCTTGAGCTTCGGCCCCTCACCTACCAAGGAGGACCAATCGATGGCCCCAATGTCCTTCCTATACATTTCCAGCTCATAAATTGCAGTCTCGTTAGTCGAATCTACCTGAACAGCTACAGAGAGCATATAACCGGCAAGAGCCAGATTTAAGTCGCCTCCATTTTTAATTAAAAACGTAGCCCTCGATTGCAAAACTTCAGCCAAAGTAACGGGACTATATTCTGGTTGTATTTTTCTTCTCGGCAGACCCTTCTTGAATTGGAAATTAGCAATCACAGCGTCTCTATTGCGTGGACTCAAATGCAAAGCGAATCCGAGAAGCTTTCTCGCAGCGTCCAAAGCAATACCATCAGGGCTCTCCTTAGTAGAACTGACGACATAGGCAGCGACACTAGAAGCCAACTTATCCCGGTCCACTTTCAAAAGATTCACTGTACCCTTGTCGAATCGTGCCTCTTTGACCTCAGGCTCTGTATATTTAGTTTCCCCAGAAAAAGACTCCTCACAAATCATGCAAAGACACAACATTATCATGAAAGGAAATGTAGCAATAAATTGATTAAGCCTCATTGAGTCACATTAATATGAACTATCGAATATACATTGTCCAACAAGACATATTGCACACTACCTTGCAGTCAGAACATTGAAATGCATAATTGCATAAATAAATGATTTTTAATTTTGCAAAAGGATCCTTAAAAGGGCTACTCGCCGGCTCATTAATGTTTGCCATTCTGGGCCCATCCGAGTCTCAGGCTCACACCTTTCAAACAAATCTCTATCCAGACATTGAACTGAAGGAGGATAAATTAGTTATCGAATTATGGATCGCTACATTCCTATTCCCTCCACTCGAACATATAAATTATGGTGACGGCAAAGAACGCCCCAATGAAAACAGCGATAGAAAAAACATCGAATCATTCTTCAATGACACTTGCCCAATTTCAATTAATGGGATCAGAAATCTACCTGAACTGGAATGGTTGAAATTTGAAGAGATGGAAGAAGTTTCACATCTTGGGGAAACCACAGATCTGACGATGGCAAAGTTAAAGTTTCATTACCCTATCAAAGAAGATGTTAGAAAAATCAAATTTGGATGGGGCCTCTGGTTCGCTGACGAACCCATCACAGTTAAAGACCCAGAAAGTCTAGAAACTGTCTCGCATAATCCCAATGTACTGGACATGCTCATCTTTGTTGAAGGTGAAGCCCAGCCATTATACATAACAAAAGCCGAGCCGGAATTTATCTGGCATGCTGAACCGAAAGTTTTTACAGAGAATCCAATCATTATCTCTGCAGAAACACAAAGCCAAGTCAATGTCCCCATCGCTTCAATTTTAATATTATTTTTTGGATTCATTCTATTCATCATTAAAGCGACTCAATCAAATGCCCTCTCGAAAATTGCAATCATCATCGGCACGTTGTCCTGCTCAATCATTTGCAAAGACTATTTAAAGGCTCCTTTGGCCCTCTCCCATAAAGCCAAAGCACCCGAACTGACCACCGAAAGCGCAAAAGACACATTCACAAAACTTCACAGAGGCATTTATAGGGCTTTCGAATCTGAGACCGAGGACGCTATATATAATAACCTGGCTAAATCTGTGACTCAAAGCCTAGTGGGCCCACTCTATGAGGACATCTATCAGAGCCTCATAATGCGAGATGAAGGAGGCGCTATTTCTCGAGTCAATCGAATCGAATATCTTAACATCAAAACTGAAGATGGCTCTGAAAATGAGAAGCATCAAGTCTCTTGTAGCTGGCAAGTCCATGGCACCGTTCGCCACTGGGGGCACAACCACTTTCGTACAAACGAATATGAAGCTGATTATATGCTCGGCATTGAAAATGGAGTATGGAAAATTGCATCCTCTAATGTGAACATGCAAAAAAGAGTCAGATCAAAAAAAGGCAATGAAGGAAAGCTTAATTCAGATAAGAAATCTTAATTTCCGTTACCCTAAGAGTAACTTTTCTCTTAGCGTCCCCGAATTAACAATTGGCAAAGAGTCCAAAGTCGCCCTCATTGGAAAGAGCGGTTGCGGAAAAACCACTCTCGCACACCTCATTGCCGGAATATTGAACCCTACTGAGGGCAACATCATAGTTTCCGGAAAAAATCTAAACCTCTTAACTGAACGCGAAAGACGAGAATATAGAGCAGCTAACGTGGGTTTCATTTTTCAAGAATTTGAATTACTGGACTACTTGCAAGTCAAAGACAATCTCCTTCTTCCATTCATGATTAATAGGGGGATAGCAATAACAAATGAATGTAAGGACAAAGCCCATTCACTTGCCAAATCAATTGGCATTTCCGATAAGCTCAATCAGTACCCAGAACAACTCTCAGGTGGAGAGCGCCAACGATTAGCGATCGCAAGAGCACTCGTCACGAACCCTTCAATAGTTATCGCTGATGAACCGACAGGGAATCTCGACAACGAAACAGCACAAACTGTGATGCAGGAAATAATCAAACAATCCACAGAAACGGGATCAACTCTCATCATGATTACGCACGATGAATCCTTACTCAATCTTTTTGAAAACACTATCAACGTAGGAGATTTCTCCAAAACATTTTAGTAGCCTATCAAAAATATTATCCATATCGCGTGGAAACATATTGTGTTCCACAAAGCAAAGTCTGCAATCCAAATAGCAGCCCTAACACTCACTTTCTTTTTGCCTTTCGCTACCGCAATCATGGTTGAAAATTTTTCAACCAGCATCACTGAAAGAGGAAAGAGCACTCCTCTTCTATTTGGCCCAAAGGGCGACCGGTTCGACTTAACGATTAACTCGCTCTTCTTCAGGGGACATTCTTCTTCTGAATTATCAATGGCGGACTTCCAATTACTATCTGAAGAGAACCGCGGCATCCTGGTGCCAGTTCGCCTGGGGTTCAGCGCCCGCAATTTCCCAATCGTAGGAACCTCTGTCGATTATTTTGCAGCTCGCAACATCACTGCAAAGCTAGGGACAATTCCTTTAATGCTAGGAGAAGCTACCCTAGGGAACGAATGCGCTAAATCATTAAACGCAAAAATAGGAGACCACATTCTAACTGACCAAGTTAACCTTTACGACCTTTCCGCAAGTTACCCAATCAAATTAAAAGTCGTTGGCGTCCTCAGTCAGACTCATAGCGCTGACGATAATGCAGTTTTCACTTCAATGGGAACGGCATGGGTCATTTCCGGCCTTGGTCATGGACACGACCCCATCGATGAAGAGACAGACAATACCAAATTACTAAGCAAAACCAAAAAGCAAATCACGGCAAATGCCTCAATAGAACAATTCATTGAAATAAATGAAGGCAACATCAAAGAATTCCATTTTCATTCTGATCCCGCACTCCTTCCAATCACATCGATCATAGCATTCCCCAAAAGCACAAAGGACAGAACGATCCTCAAGGCAAAGTACTTACGTCATCAGAGAATCCAACCACTCGAACCAAGTACAGTAATTGGTGAATTGCTCGATGTTGTCATTCGGCTCAAACGACTGTTCGACTCCTCTTATGCCATAACCGCACTTGCTGCTGTTCTTTTTTTAACAACAGTGATCCTCCTCTCCTTACAAACTCGAAAGAAGGAAACAAAGGCCCTCTTTTTAATGGGCTGCAGCCGCGGAACTATCTGTATGATCTTCTCGGCCGAAATTATAATCTTATGTCTATTCTCCATTCTTTTTGCCTTGTTAGGGGCATGTGCCATTACTTTCCTAGGATCAGACATCCTGCAAATACTGCGTTAAACACTTATTGTGGGTATTTTTATAGCAAAAAATTTGATTCATCGAAAAGTTCCGGTGATAATTAGTTAAGATTAGTTTAATAAATCGTCATCATGAATTCATACAGCAGGCTTTTCATAATAGGATTCATCGCAATACTTTTCACGTCCTGCCAGACCTATAACGTTTCATTAACGTATAGTCCTGCAAGCATTGGGCAAAGAATACAAAAAGGCTCACCAGTCATTAAAATTGGAGCAATTAACGATGTCCGTAAATTGCGAGGAGCTGAGATAGGAAAAATTCGCAACGAGTTCGGCATTGCCATCAAATCAATTAGCGCAAAAAGACCAATCGCAGAAATCACAAAGACTGCCTTCGCTCATGCCCTGCAAAGCAGGGGCCTGCTAAATGAAGACAGCGCAAAGTATGTTCTCAATGCAGACATATTAGAATTTCAGTGCAATCAATACTCAACACAAAATGCAGAATGCAGGATCCGCGTTCATGTGTATAACATTAAATCCGGCAGATTAGTATTTAGCCAATATTTTTACGCAACAAGGACCAAGGTTTCTCCTAACGTCACCTATTGGTCAAAAGTGGAAGAACTTGCTAGCGTCGCATCAGAGGCACTCCAAGAAACAATCGACCGGGCCGTTGATGATCCTGGCTTAAGAAAAGTATTGCGGTAGTTTTCCTTAAAGGAACTTACTTAAGACTGTCCAGATTCCCACAAAGAGAATCATTGCTGAACTGGACCAGAAAGCCACTTCATAGAACATCCCAGTCTTTATGGGTGATGAAGCCCTTTGTTTCTTAAAGATTATCGCAGCGTACAAGACCACAAGCAAAATGATTGAGGTCACAAAGCCGCCGACCAATACCATCCAAACGGGGCTCTCAAAGAACACATAAACTGAACCCCAAAGCACAGGGATCACAACCGATAAAAGCGTAATGCATTTTCTCCTCGATTTGTAATTATCAAAATCTAAAAGTCCAATCCTGGCAAAGGCATCAGTAAATTGTCTGGTCCAAGCTCCGAGGGCAGAGAACGCGGTAGAGAACAGAACCACGAAGGCCCCAACGTAAAAAAATGGGCCAGCCCAAGAACCTAAGGTCGATGTATAAAGATCTGAAAGGTTTCTTAAAAAGTCTGCGCCTCCTACCCTAATAAAATCACCTTCTCCATGCAATAAAGCACATCCGAGAAGGAAAAAAGCCACAGTCACAATCGTATACACAGCCATCGCAAAAATAGCATCAATGTACATAACTCGGATCCAACCCTTGGCCCTTCGATTCCAGTCCTCAGTCCCATTATTCTTTCCTGTATTAGCCGCGTACCCTTTCTCAATGAGCCAATAATTATAAGCCATTATCTCATCACCACCGACTCCCGTGATCCCAAAGGCTCCAATCACAAGTAACGTCATCCCATCCCCCTCCGGCATTTTAAATTGAAGCCCTGATAGAACATCACCAAGAGCAATGGCCGAATCCGTGTACTGCAAAGCAATGAGTGAAAAAAACGTAAAGATCGTGAAAATTCCAATCATCGTAACTGACATGAGTTCCAGGACCCGGTAATAACCGGATATCACGATAGAGGCCACGGCTATAACGACAAATACCAGCCACCATAAAACAGGAATTCCCGGGATGGCCATATTCAGCAGCACCGCAACGAGCCCTACAATGCCACCTACTTGAAGAAACTTAACCATCATTAGCGCCAGCCAAGTCCAAATAGACCAATGAGCCTTCCCCGCTTTCCCTGGCAAGGTGTTAAATGATGCGAAGGTTGTCTCCCCAGTCATGATCGCCCTTTTCCCGAACTCCAACTGAACAGCAACTTTAACAAGACAACTGACAAGAATCACCCACATAGCAACGAATCCAGCGCCAGCACCTAACTGCGTAGTCGCCACCAATTCACCAGAACCAACGATCGAGGCAGACAAAATAAATCCAGGACCTAAGTGCTTAATCGTCCCCTTAAGCGAAGTCGGAGGATCGAGTACTTTTGAATCGTCTAAAGAGTAAGGGTCTTGAGTTTGCATAGGGCGTCCGTTCTGTATAGCCTGATACTAAGAATTAAATAAAAAAAGGAAAACCTAAGAAAAATTAGTTAGATTAACCATCCTCTTGAAATTAAAGTGGATTCAGAGCAGTACGACATACACAATAATCTTCGTTAGCTATCACTTGCCAGCACAGAAGTTAAAATAACAATAATGAATTGCC
>JASLJT010000321.1:0-9467 GCA_030747955.1 Verrucomicrobiales bacterium
CGAGTTCGACTAAAGCATCACGAACTGACTCGCAACGCTTGCGTCCAAGTTTACGATTGTAATCGGCATTTCCATAAGAATCAGCATGGCCGAGTAAAGCAATGCTAGAACCAGGAACCTTAAGGAAAGCTTCGACCAGAGACTCTATTTTCTTAGTCCCCCTAGCCTTTAGTTTCGAACTCTCAGTATCGAAGTAAATAACAGTATCCATGATGGCATTTTCAAGAGTCATAATGTCCTCATCAGTTGGGCCCGAAGGCTCAGCAACATTAATTTGAATGATTCTCTTATAATCAGGAACAGGAAATGCCTTCTCTACCATCGCCTTCAAAACATCTCCTGACGAAGAGTCAATGACCTCCGCTTCCAACGCAACCTCATCTCCTCGTACAGATAATGCTCCCCACTGCACCGTAGCCACGAATGGACCAATGAGGGTCGTCATTCTGTTAATCCAAGGCGCTTTTTCTACATTTTCTTTGAGTTCAATTGTATCTCTCAGCTCCTTATTTTTATCTTTTATCTCATCCCCGGTTGCTGATAAGAGCTGCTCGTATAGCTCTCGTTGTGATAACAGCCCTTTTAAATTAAAAGAACCGTCCTCGTCCCAAGACATGGTAAGACTCGCTTTTTCCGGAGGAACAAAAACAACCAGTTCATTTACAATCTTGAAACTGCCTTTCTTCCCTTCAAAGGACTGCTCAGCTAATTGCTCCAATGATTTTTTCTTTTCATCACCGTCAACGACTCCAGAAATGATAATGGATTCTGAGGAAAGATTTAATTTAAGTTTATCAACTTCAGCAACAAGAGCAGGAATAATCCTTACGAGTGATGAGCTCCACTCCGCACTCTTCACATGATCACCTGTGTGCAGTTCATCTTTTATCGTTTTCTGTTCGTTTGTCTGACGAATCAAATCAAATACTCGATCCTTGAAGGAGGATTCTTTTAATAAACCAGAAACGAGAATCTCATCACTTGAATCTGAAATTTGAAAACTCGGATCGTCCGTTGGAGGCAATATGGTTATCTCATCAATGACATCGTACCCATGATCAGAAATTAGAGAACGAGCAAAATTAAGTGCCTGATCTCGACGCGCTACAGAAAAACTCTTGCCAATTAAGGTTAATCTACTTTCTGATAAACCTAATCCACTAGCATTCGGAATGAATTTACAGAACTCGACAAATAATGACTCAATTTTTTTTAGCGGCGGTAAATCAGCAACATGTGATTCTTCTTGGAGATCTGCTTGCAAGTCAACTCCCTCACCGACTGATCGCACAAAAGCTTGCGTTAATTGAGGAACTGCATCTCCAACTAGAACCCTGCCTGCTAATTTCCATGAATTCTCACTAACCCTAGTCAGACTAATTGATGGATCCTTTAATGGGATAATAGTAAGACCATCATCAATTTCTCGTATACCATCAATTGAACTTATAGAATTAATAATTCGGTCACGGTCTGAGTCAGTATAAACGCCCCCAGTAATTGAACAGTCCCTCCCACTCAACTCAAAAGCAAATCCTTCACAAATATCACCAATCTCATCAAGTTCACTTATAAGTTTTTCATTCAATTGTAACTCAATGCGAGGCTTCAATAGCCCCACAGATGCCCATAACAGCACTGCATAGAAAACTAATCCTATTAAGCATGTTTTGAGTACTCTATTCATTAATTTGTTCGATCCGATAAAAAGATATTATTGGGAATTCCCTTATCTTTAATCAAAAGGATAACCAAGTTGAAATTTCGGTCACGAATAATCGTCCGTAAGGAGGGAAAAATGGTAGTTTGACCCTAGATCGCCAACAATTGATCAGTTCCTTTGACTGAACACCTATATATTAATTCCTCTTATCCAACCTAAGACACCATCAACCATGACTTTCATGTGAGCCGGATCGCTAAAAACATGATCAGAACCTTCAATAATAAGTTTCTCTTTGCCTTGGCCAGCCCTCTCGAAAATATCATGAGTGTCATCAATTAAGACCACATCATCTGCAGTCCCATGAACGAGGAGCCAAGGAACACTGACCTGACTTCCCTTTTCAATTAATGTGTTAATGCCCCGAAGGTCATCCATAAAGATCTGAGATAGAGGGCAATCCTCATCATCCCACATATTGCCCTCATCGGGAGTCACTTCTCCGAACTCAGTTTCTGCAAACTTCTTAGTGTTTACCATACCAGCTAACGAAATTAATGCTTGGATCCTCTTATCAACTGCCGCGACAGAGACCCCAACTGCTCCTCCCATACTATGACCCGCATAAATAACTCTTTTACCTTCTGCTTCTACGGCATCAATGACTGCTTTAAGATCAGCTAATTCCTTAGTGATTGTGGAATCAACAAACCTTCCCTCCGAATTACCATTGCCTGAAAAGGAGAAACGCAAAACCGACATACCTGAAGCTGCAAGTCCCTCGGCAAGAGCTACTACCAGCGGCCTGTCCTTATTCCCAGTCACTCCATGCCCGATAATTACAACTGTTTCACTCCCGGAATCATTAAATGTATAATCAATTTTCTCACCAGAATTATTTCGAATTACAGTATTCATTGAACTAGTATTAACAGAATCAGCTAATAAATTCCAGTATCCCGTTAATATTTTCTTTATGCTCAAAGATTATCTTTTTTTCCTCTGAGCCTTTCTTCTAGGCCTGACTGGAGGCTCATGCTTTTTCTTCTCTCCCAGCTCACGCCTCCTAGAGGAATCAATAATTTCTTTCTTCTGTTTCTTGTAGCTAGTCAAACGGGATTCCGATATCTGGCCCGAACCCAAAGCTTCAATAACAGCGCACCCAGGCTCAGTAGAATGATTACAGTCTCGAAAACGACAATTCTCAGCAATTTCAATTATTTCTCGGAAAGTTTCTCCGATAGAAGATTCATCGGACCAGAGCTGAACATCACGTAACCCGGGCGTATCAATTAAAAGTCCACCAAATCTAAGGACCAGAAGTTCTGACCAGGTAGTAGTATGCCTCCCACGAGAATCGCCTTTCCTCACCTCATTAGTCCTCATCATCTCCTCTCCCGCAATTCCATTAATGATAGTAGACTTTCCGATTCCTGAAGGACCAAGCAGAACGACTGTCTTCCCATCACCTATATATTGTTTCAGAGGCTCAATTCCTCCATCTTCTAGAGCACAAATAGCATGGACCGGAGCCCCAGCAGCAATGGATTCAGCCCGTTCCAGATCATTCTCCAAATCAGAGCTAAGATCTGCTTTGTTAAGTAAAATTACAGGGTCAGCTCCACTATTACGTGTTAGTGTTAAGTACCTTTCGATACGGCGTAAATTAAAACCCCGAGCACCGTCGAGAGCTGCAACTAGAAAAGCCACGTCAACATTAGTAGCCACAATCTGTTCATAGGACTTCGATTCTGTACCAGAGGCGCTCACTGCTTGTCTTGAAAACACTGTCCGCCGAGGAAGTAAACCGCGAATTTCCCCCTCCAGACCATCCGGACCAATTTTAATCGCCACCCAATCACCCACGGAAGGATAATCTGATGATTCTTTGGCTTGATGCCTAAATGCACCTGAAACCCGAGCAATGAACTTCCCTTCTTCACATATCACATGATAAATATGTTTACTGTTCCTTGAAACCCTAGCAGGAATAATCCCATCACCTAGTTCCAATGACTGGAGCTCCTTGGTGAAAAAATCAGACCATCCTAGCGATTCTAAAGTCATTACAAATCAAAATAAAAAGCAGAAACAAGATGACAATATAACTGGCTCAGGAATTAAATCTTGTTCATTCATCAAAAAATTAAAGATTGGACTTATATTGACCAGAACTCCTAGACCATCGAATATCGCTATCGTAATGGCCACAGTCTACATAATACGTCACGGAGAGACAGAATGGAATCTCAAAGGAATCCACCAGGGCCATATGGACAGCAAACTGACCGAAAAAGGTGAAGAGCAGGCCAAGGATCTTGGTAACAGGTTTCTCAATTCAGGGATTTCTTTCGATGCTATCTATTCCTCAGACTTAGGTAGAGCTCTAAAAACAGCGGAACAAATATGTATCCCAATAGAACAAGAAAAGATCATCCAAAAAGAGCATTCCCTACGTGAAAGGTCATTAGGCCATATTGAAGGCCTAACCTATCAAGACCTTGCCGATCAGATGCCCAAAGATTACAAACAACACGTGTCGGGCGATCCTGACTATAGGCCCGAAGGAGGAGAGAGTTGGAGGGATTTTTTTAATCGGGCCGAAAGTAGCTTAAAAGAAATAGCTTTGCAGCACATCGATGAACAAATTCTTTGTGTTACTCATGGCGGATTCGTATCCATGGCACTGCGTTTTTGTCTAAATATCAATCTTCAAGACAAGCGCCGTTTCAGCATTCCGAACACCGCGGTAAATGTTTTTGAATTTCACCCTGAAGACAGTTGGAGACTTCGTACATGGGGAGATATTTCTCACTTCAAAAATGGTAAAATCCTCGATGAAATGCTTTAATTAATCACATTTATTAATAGTTAATATTTTCCTTAGTCTAAACCCCAAAAAAGCTCTTATCTAATCGCTCTAATATGTCAAAAGAAACGAACTGGCAAGACTTCTCGGACCAACTACTCCGCTATTCTAAACCTGATCTGTGGCTTGACCTAAGCCAGATGGGGATCCCGAAGGAAATAATAAATACTGAAAAAGAATCGATAGAACGCGCACTACTTGAGCTGAGCAATATTGAGTCCGGGGAAAAAGTCAACGCTGACGAAGATAAGGATCAGGGAGGCAGATGCGTCGGTCATTACTGGTTAAGAAATCCTGACCTTGCACCAGAGGGTCTCGGCACATCAATCAAAAGAAAAATTGCCGAGATGAAAGCTTTTTCTTCTGGAATTCATAAAGGAGAGATTCTTGCTCCGAACAAAGATAAGTTCCGCCACCTGCTAGTCATAGGAATAGGCGGAAGCGCATTAGGCCCTCAATTAGCTATTGATGCTCTTACTGGTCACGACTCACCAATGAGCATCCATTTCTTTGACAATACGGATCCGGACGGGATCGATCGTGTCCTTGATAATCTAGGTGAAAACCTCAGCTCAACACTAAGTCTGGTCATTTCAAAGTCAGGGGGCACCAAAGAGACAAGGAACGGCATGCTCGAAGCCCAAGCCGCATATGAAAAGGCAGGACTTAACTTTGGGTCACATGCAATTGCAGTGACGGGGGAAGAAAGCAAATTAGACAATTATGCTAAGGACAATGAATGGATTGGAGTCTTTCCAATGGAGGACTGGGTCGGTGGACGCACGTCCATCACTAGCGTTGTCGGATTATTGCCTATGGCCCTGATGGGAATTAATATTGATGAATTTCTGGAAGGAGCAGCATCCATTGATGCCAAGACTCGCCCACCAGAAATTAACAATAACGCTTCTCTTTTAATGGCGCTAGCATGGCACGTTACAGGGAACGGTAGAGGCGAAAAATCAATGGTCATATTACCTTACAAGGACCGCCTCGGCTTACTCTCCAAGTACCTCCAGCAGTTAGTCATGGAATCACTAGGCAAAGAACATGACCGTGAAAATAACATCGTTCATCAGGGCCTTACCGTTTATGGCAACAAAGGTTCCACTGACCAGCACGCTTACGTCCAACAATTGCGTGACGGATTAAATAATTTTTTTGTAACATTCATCGAAGTCCGTGAGACAAGGTCAAAAGAAAGCATCGAAGTTGATCCCGGGTTCACGACAGGAGATTACCTTGAAGGTTTTCTCAGAGGAACTAGGAGCGCGTTATTTGAGGCCGACCGAAACTCAATGACAATATCAATTCCTTTTCTCGATGCCTTCCATTTAGGTAGCCTTATTGCTCTTTATGAGAGAGCAGTGTCATATTACGCGGCCCTCATTAACATTAACGCTTACCATCAGCCAGGCGTAGAAGCCGGGAAGAAAGCAGCGACACAGTTCTTAGAACTTTTATCAAAGATCGAAAATCATCTTGAGAATCACTCAGAAGAAAAAATTAATTCAGAAGAACTCTCTGAGCAAATCGGAGCGGACCCAGAAGATTGCTTCCATGCACTCCATCATCTGGCCGCTAACCGCAAAAATATTAATGCTCTGATTGGTTCAAATCCAAAAGATGATCTTTTCACTATGAATAAAGAAGGACCGGAAACCGGATAAAATGGGCAAAGCTCAGCTCCAGAGTCTCAGCGCTCACGCCAAACAGAGGCTAGACCGCAAGAAAACCGCCAAGCTTAGTCGTAAGGACAAGCTCGAACTTTACCGAAGATTTCTTAAAACTGAGGAACATAGGATTTTATTATATCATCGGAGCGGAGGCTCGGGCAGAAGAGTCACCAAAAGAAGAGCTGACCTGATTGAAATTCTTCTGAAGCACCTTTACATGGATGCTACAGATTCATCTGAAGGAAAATCCCCAGAAGTGACCCTCGTAGCAATCGGCGGGTTCGGACGCGGAAAGCTTAACCCATGCAGTGATGTGGATCTCCTTTTCCTTCACCCAAAAGGTGCGAAGGGCTTACCAAAAGAAGCCGCCGAAATGATAGAGAGCGTCCTTTATATGCTCTACGACTGTGGATTCAAGGTCGGGCACGCGGTCCGATCCATTAAAGAAACAATAATCGAAGCCAATTCCGATAACCGAACCAAGTCCTCCATAATTGAATCGAGAATGCTCTTCGGTGACGAATCTCTGTACCAGTCGATGCTAAATGATTTTTATAAGAACTGCATCAAAGGTCACGGTGTGGATTATCTAAAAATACGGTTAGAGGACATCAGACTGAGGCACATTAAGTGGAGCGGGACCCCATTCCTTCAGGAACCTCATATCAAGGAGGGTTGCGGAGGACTGAGAGATTATCACAATCTTATTTGGATCAATTATGTGAAACGCAAGAGCACCAACATCAAGGACCTAGTTGAAGGAAAAATGCTCTCTCCTCGAGCCTATAGACAAATTCGAAACGCGTACGAATTCCTGCTCAGAGTGCGTAACGAGATGCACTATATCCAAAAAAGATCAACGGACATACTGACTCTGCAACTGCAGGGGGAGGTAGCGAAGAACCTAGGTTATAAGCAAAGGGGAATCTTACGTAAAATCGAAGGATTCATGAGAGATTATTATACCCACAGTAATAATCTTTTCTTACAGGCAAAAGAAATTGGAGACCGATTTTATCTCCAGCAAAGAGAGTCAGAAAACAAAAAACCAATCATCGGTTTCCTGGCAAGAAGAAAATTCAAAGTCGAACACTTCGATGGGTTCGTCGCAAAAAACAATCGGATATACCCTAAATCCAAGAAAGTTTTCCAAAAAGATCCGGACCGTTTAATCGGAATTTTTCAGCATGCCCAGGTACGGCACTTACGTCTGGCTCCGGAACTCTCTGATCTCATTAAACGTAACTGGAAAATGATCAATAGAGCGTTCAGATACAGTGACGCTAACAGGGACACTTTCGAAGCGATACTTTCCCGTAAAGGTGATGTGAGTAGGGCCCTTCGCGAAATGCACAGTTCAGGAGTTCTAGGGAGATACTTACCAGAATTCGGCGCCCTGACTAACCTAGTACAACATGAGTTCTTTCACAGATATTCTGCTGACGAACATACACTAAGAGTCACTGAAGAACTGGACAAGTTAATATTAGAAAGTGAGGATCAGCGCAAGAGTCTCTACAAGGTAATTTATCAGGAAATTGAAGATCCGTTCGTACTCTATCTTGCGGTCCTCCTCCACGACACAGGAAGAGCAATGAACACATCTAAACATGAAGACGCGAGCGCCACTCTTGCTCAGAACGTTGCGCGTCGGTTCTCCCTAAAAACCAAGAGGCGTCAACTCCTCCTGTTCCTAGTAAATTCTCACCTCGAACTCTGGAGAACAGCAAACACTAAAAACATTGATGACCCCAACACAATTATCCAATTTGCTCAGATAGTTGGATCCAAGCGGTGGCTCGATTATCTGATGCTACTCACCTATGCCGACTCTCGGGGAACCGATCTGAATTCATGGACTGACACTAAAGAGGCTCCTCTGCGCTTTTTATATCTTGAGACGCGTGAGTACCTTGAAGATGCGAAAGCTTTTTCCAAAAAACGCAAAGAGGCGAAAGATGAATTACTTCAAAGAGTAATTGAGCAGTTGCCTAGAAGCCATGAAAGCACGGCAATGGATCATTTCAATGAAATGCCTACTAGGTATTTCATTCGCAATGAGGCTTCCCATATCGCACGTCACATTAAACTTCTAGTTGACTACTTTAAGGGCTGGGCAAGTTCGAATAACACATCAAATCCGGTACTGCATTGGCGTGAGATCGCGCAGCAAGGATGCAGTGAATTCAGTGTCATATGGCAAGACCAGCACAAGCTGGCATCTTCCCTGACGGGTGCATTAGCTGCGCAAAAAGTTAACATCATTTCAGCTGAATTCTTTGCCAGAGGAGATGGCGTCGTGTTTGACATATTTCGTGTATGCTCCACAAAGTTCGAACCAATTACCTCCTCAAATAAGAAAAAGAACATTGAGAAGCTTCTAATTTCCGGCCTAAACGATAAGGACTTCTCTTACGATGATCTTATCAAGGAAGCCGACAAGGATCTCCTCGACTGGCATGAACTTGCCAATCAGTTCCCCCAAAGAGTCTACATAAACAATCAGGCCGATGAGAATCATACGCTCATTGAAATTCAGGCACTGGACCGGATCGGATTACTTCACAACATACTCTCTTCGATCGCGAAAATTGAACTCGAAGTGACTCATGCGCGCATCACAACGACTCGCGGCGCTGCGATTGACACTATTTATGTTGTCACATCAGAAGGAAATAAAATCACTAATGAAAAGATCCTCTCTCAGCTCCTGACTAGCCTAGAAAAGGCAATCGAGATATGAGATTAATCGATTAAGTTAATTACTTCATTAATATTAACTATCTCATTTAAGAAGAATAAATTTGTCTCATGCTTATTAGACGCTTGCCCTTACCGTCGATTTCCATAAAAATTAAGTACTAAGTTAATAAGCAATTTTAAATAAACTATGAGCAACCCAAAACTTCATAACGCAATGTGGCCCGGACTCGTCGGTAAAGGTGACGATGAGGGACAAGAACCACCAATTAGTCTCGAGCGCATGCTTGAATTGACAGCAGCCGCAGAAGTCAATGGAACCAAATTTGATGGCATTGACTATTTTCTTTTCTTACCGCACACGGACCCTGAAGCCAGTAACGATGATCTCAAGGCGATCGCCGACTTGATTCAAGGTAAGGGCTTTGATGTGGGCTCACTCGTGGCTCCTATTTGGCCCGGTACTGTCGGAGATTCGGCTATGGGAGACGCAGAACAACGCGCCAAGTTCCTTGATGCCGTTAAAATGGCTTGCAGAATCGCAGGCGTTTTCAATGAG
>JASLJT010000322.1:0-3858 GCA_030747955.1 Verrucomicrobiales bacterium
GCAACGAGAAAGAATAGTATCAAGTAATTGTTCAGGAAATGCCGTTATTAATAGCATTAAACAATTCGAAGGGGGCTCTTCCAGTGTTTTCAAAAATGCATTCTCAGCCTGCTCTCCTAGTCTCTCCGCATCTTCAATAATTCCTATCTTATATGATCCCTTATTTGCTTTCTGATGAAACATTTCTTCGAGTTCGCGTACCTGCTCAACTTTAATTCTCCGTGACTTTGATTCTGGTTGAACTAGCCGAACATTCTCCGATACCACATCAGCCAAGGATCCTTCTTGAGGAATTTTGTTAACCAACGAAATTAAACGCAAAGCTAACTCTTTTTTTCCACTCTGGGCAGGTCCGGTAATAAGGTAAGCATGCGAAAGCCTCCTTGCAGAAAAGGATTTATTCAAATATTTAAAAGCGCTATCAAGATCCAACGCCATACTTTTTATTTAGGTTGTCCCATATTTCCAATTCCAATTCATCGGCAGATTTAGAAGCGTCAAGCAGCACAAACCTTTCAGGATTATTATTTGCAAGTTCGAGATATCCTACACGTACCTTCTCAAAAAAAGAATCAGGCTCTCTCTCCATTCGATCCTCTTTCCCACCAGACCTAGCTCGAATCCTTTCACGACCTTCAGCTACACTTATATCCAATAAAAACGTACAGTCAGGAAGGCAATGACCAACCGCAAAATCATTCATCACCGAAACAATTTCTTCTCCTAGCCCTCGCGCAATGCCTTGATAGATTGTCGTAGAATCATGAAATCTATCAGCCAGAACATAGGCGCCTGAATTTATTTTTGGCTCAATGACCCTTCTCACCAGCTGTGCACGGCTAGCAGCAAACAAAAGGAGCTCGGCTTCTGAAGTCATATCCTCGCCTTCAGGTGCATGTTGCAACAGGTCTCTGATACATTCCCCCAACTCAGTGCCCCCAGGCTCCCTCGTAAGCAAGACCTCATGCCCAGTTCCTTGGAGCCGTTCACAAAGACGCTTGATCTGCGTGGACTTACCACAACCTTCAGAGCCCTCAAAACTAATAAATCTGCCTAATGCCATTACAATTCATATAGCTTGTCGCTGTCTACTTGTCGAACCACGATAAAAACAATTTAAATCAACTACTACAAAATTGTTCTTTATCAGGAAATAGTTTCATAACCCCCTTTTCTGAAGCATCACACACGCCGCGTTCAGTAATAAGGCCCGTTACAAGCCTAGATGGAGTTACATCAAATGCATAATTGGCATATGAAACACAAGGCTTCGCAAGATCGATATTTATCAATTCTCCCTCATCAGACAGCCCTTCGATCTTTCTGACCTCATCCGGATTACGCTCCTCGATCGGAATTTCAAGCCCCCCTTCAGGCGCAGTCCAATCAAAAGTAGAAGAAGGCAAGGCCACATAAAAAGGAATTCCATTATCATGGGCCGCAAGAGCCTTAAGATAAGTACCAATCTTGTTAGCGACATCCCCGTATCGAGTCGTTCGATCAGTGCCGGTTATAACAATATCAACCTTTCCTATATTCATAAGATGCCCTCCCACATTATCTGCAATCACTGTATGAGGAACGCCTTCCTGACCTAGTTCCCACGCAGTAAGACGCGAACCTTGATTCAATGGACGCGTCTCATCAACCCAAACGTGAATTGATAAACCATCCCTATGCGCGGCATAAATGGGGGAAGTAGCAGAACCCCAATCAGAAAATGCGAGCCAACCAGCATTGCAATGTGTGAGTATGTTAACGGTTTGATCATCAGACTTGTTTTTAGCTATATCAAAAAGCAATTCCTTTCCATTCTCCCCAATACTGCGGCACCAATTAGCATCTTCGTCAGAAATTAACTCAGCTTCTTTGAGGGCAATCTCAGCCCAATCTGCTGGATCGGCATTAATTAACACACATAATTGCCTCTGAACAGCCCACGATAGATTTGTTGCAGTGGGCCTAGAATTCATTAAAGCATCTGCCAAAGACTCTAATTGAATTGAATCTCCACGACTCTCCTTAGCCGCCAACCACATTCCATAAGCTGCCGTGACACCAATGCATCCAGCTCCTCTTACATGCATGTCAGCGATTGCTCTAATTACATCAGAGACAGACAAGAGCTCTTTAACCTCAAAGAAAAATGGCAACTTTTTCTGATCAATTATTTTCACAGAAAAACTGGAACTTTCACTATCAGTCCAAACCGTTCGGTAAGCTTTACCATCGACATTCATAGATAATATCATAGCATTCTATCTATACAAAAATCCATCCAGAATTATTAGGTCTATTAATTCTGACCTTAAACAACTAAGATAGATACCTTGCCTCATAGTCGACGGAACAACTTAAAGGAAAACGAAAGTAAAAAGGGGGGGGCCTCTGGAAAAGATAATTTCGTATCAGTCTTAACTGCATCCTTTGGTGATGGTCATAATACCGCTGCTCAAAACATCGTTACCGCACTAAATGATTTAAATATCCCCAATAGCGGAGCCCTAGATCTACTCAACACAATTCACCCATCAATAATGCAGAGCCTTACGAAAGGCTACCGGATTATTACTACTCGATGTCCCAGCATATGGGAACAGTTATATCGGATAGCAGATAATATTTCATTTGGAGATGGGTCCTTCGACTTCATGCCCACCGTCACCCACGGCACCGCCGCCTACCTACAAAAAACAAAACCCAAAGCAGTCATAAGCACTTATCCTTTATACGGAAATCTAATAGAGAGAATCTTTGGAACTCAACCACTACCATTCAAACTGATCACCATGGTAACTGATTCAAAGTCGATCAATAGAGCATGGCTCAATAAAACTTCAGGACATTTCCTAGTATTGGACCAAATGTCGGCAGATTTTTTTCTAAAAAATGGAATCCCCGAAGAAAAAATTCACATCACTGGCTTCCCGGTATCTCCATTATTTGAGAATTACTCTACAAATCGAATAGAAAGAAAAACTCCAAACCCATTCAGAATACTTTATACGCCAGCCGCAAAAACAAAGCACGTCAAAGAGACGCTCAAAGCCCTTAATAAAATAAAGAACACTTCAACCTGCAGAATCTCATTAACAATCGTCCTAGGGAGACATGCACAAAGATTAAGAAGCACAGTCAATGCTGAGACAGACAATGAAACCAAAATTATTGAATGGACAAACAATATGCCTGAACTACTAAACAAACATCATTTGGTCATTGGCAAAGCCGGAGGAGCATCAGTACAAGAAGCGCTCGCCTCATCATGCCCGATGATTATAGACTCTATGATCCCTGGACAAGAAGAAGGAAACGCAGAATTAATGGCTAATTGCGGGGCAGGATTAATTACAATTAGCCCTAATAATTTAAGATCAACAATCCAAAATATACTAAAGGATAACGGCGCGAAATGGTTGTCCATGCGTAAATCCGCAAAGAAAAACGGCCAGATTAAAACGGCACATAAAGTAGCGAAAATCGCTACTCAATAAGTAATCTTACTAGCGACTTAAATCACCCTGAAATAAAAGCTTAAAGCCTCCATTCTGCAAGGCAACAGAAGCAAAATCTGCATCCTCTACACTCAGAGCCACAAGGGACCTCCCCTCATTACTAATATTGAGTGGATAGCTAGTATGTATGTTAGTCTCCGCAGCAGACAAAGCAGCAAGGCACGGAGCAATAGAAGTCGAACCTTCACTCAATTGGACAACAACAATCTCATTAACAACATAAGGAATTCCTTTTTCAATAAAGAGCGTTTCGGTAAGATCTGGATCGCTAACAACTAGCCTAAGAATAGTTACATCAAAGGAATCTTGTATACTAAAACCAAGCACATAAACTTTGGAATCG
>JASLJT010000323.1:0-6226 GCA_030747955.1 Verrucomicrobiales bacterium
GTTGTCATGCATGCGAAGACTAGGTTTGCCGAGCAGAGTCTCTTTGGTCGTTTATGGGGAAGCGGTTTCATGTCTTCGGAGCATCAAGGGACCTTAATGAGGAGTCAGGGCGATCCTGTCCTCTACTTAAGTAATCCAAAAGGGGTAAGTAGTAAGGATCGCAGAGCTCAGCTTGATGCTCTGGCTCTTCTTAACCAGGAACAGTATTCCAAGTTCGCTGACCCTGAGATTTTATCACGAATAAAACAACATGAGATGGCCTACCGGATGCAATCCTCAGTGCCTGAATTGATGGATCTTTCCGAAGAGGATGATAAGACCTTTGACCTTTATGGTGAAGAGGCCCGTGACCCTGGTAGTTTCGCTGCTTGTTGTCTCAATGCAAGGCGACTGGCGCAGAGAGGTGTTAGAAATATACAGATCTTCCATAGGGGATGGGACGCTCATGGGAACCTTCCGCGCGAACACGAATCTCAGTGCAAGGACATTGATAGAGGAAGTGCAGCTTTAATTAAAGATTTGAAGCGTTTGGGAATGTTGGATGAGACACTAGTTGTCTGGGGCGGAGAATTTGGACGAACTGCCTACTGTCAGGGGGGACTTAATAAGGACAATTATGGTCGAGACCATCATCCTCGTTGCTTCTCAGTTTGGATGGCCGGTGGTGGCATTAAGTCGGGAATCACGTATGGGAAAACTGATGATTATGGATATAACATTGCCCATCCTGACGGAACGCCGATGCGTCCAAAACCGAGCAAAGAGAAGTGGACTCCAGGCACAATGCATATCCATGACCTGAATGCTACGATTCTGCATTTACTAGGCATTGACCACCGCAAGCTTACTTATAGGTACCAGGGAAGGGACTTCAGACTGACTGATATACACGGACATGTGATTAAGGATATACTGGCCTAGGGACTCTATTGCTAAGTGATGCTAAGTGTAATTTTTATCTAAGTGATGAAGATACTCATTGCTATATTTCTTCTGGTACCTGCTACTGCTTTTGCTCAAGACGAAGTCAAATGGCATGACGTGACTCAGTGGGGGATAGAAGGGCGGGGGTGGGAGGATCAGAAAAGGTCCAAGTGGTTTGACCGTTTTCCGACCAAGGCTGAGAAAACTGTGACCAAGTCGGTTTGGGGTTTGAGTCGCCATAGTGCCGGTATGATGGTGCGCTTTAAGACTGATGCTAATGCCATTCACGCTAAGTGGAAGGTTACCTCTTCGAGGTTGGGCATGCCTCATATGCCGCCTAGTGGCGTGAGTGGACTGGATTTATATGCGCGCGATGCTCAGGGAAAATGGCGCTGGGCAGCAGCTACTCTTCCAGCTAAGCAGGAAATGCAGGTCACACTTTTGCGGGGGATTAAACCGGACTTGCGTGAGTATGCACTGTATCTGCCGCTTTATAATGGAACTGAGTCTTTGGCTGTTGGTGTGCCGGCAGATTCGAATTTTCAGGGACTTGCGCCTCGCAAGGCAAGCCCACTCATTTTTTATGGAACCTCTATTACTCAGGGCGCTTGCGCGTCGAGGCCCGGAATGACGTATCCGGCGATTCTAGGGAGGTGGCTTGATATGCCAGTCATCAATATCGGATTTTCTGGCAACGGCAAAATGCATGAGGAGGTAGGAGATCTCATGATTGAAGTGGATGCGGCTGCTTACATCATTGATTGTCTGCCTAACATGAACGGAGCGATGGTGACTAAACGCTGTGTTCCTCTGGTGAAACAGTTGCGTGAGGCTCAGGCCGATACCCCGATTGTGCTTGTGGAAGATAGGCGCTTTCCTAATTCCTGGTTGGTACCGGATAAATCAAAATTCCACGACGATAATCATGCAGCATTACGGAAGGCTTACCAGGATCTAAAAACTGCAGGAGTGAAAAATCTATACTATCTCGGCGGCGACGAATTGCTTGGTGATGATGCTGAGGGTACTACCGATGGTTCGCACCCTAATGATCTCGGTTTCCTGCGTCAGGCCGAATTATTTGCTCCCATATTACGCAAGGCATTGGGTTTGGAATAACCTATCTTAGACTTTTATTAAGATAGAATATCTTTTGCAACGGTGCCGTGAACATCTGTTAGCCTGAAATCTCGGCCCGCGTGGTTGTACGTGAGCTTTTCGTGATCAAGACCTAAAATATGCAGAATTGTGGCATGCCAATCATGGATATGCATTTTTCCGTCAACGGCTTCATATCCGTATTCATCTGTTGATCCATAACTTAGCCCACCCTTCACTCCTCCACCAGCCATCCAGGTCGTGTAACCTTTATTATTGTGGTCTCGCCCGTCTCCACCTTGCCCGTGAGGCGTGCGACCGAACTCGCCTGCCCAGACAATTAAAGTTTCTTTTAGCATGTCACGGCGTTTGAGATCGGTGAGTAATCCGGCAATGGGTTTATCTATTTCGTTGCAGCGGGCAGAAAGATCATTTGTTAGGTTCCGGTGATGGTCCCAGTTCCCATGGCTGAGTTCCACAAAACGGACCCCGGACTCGGCAAAGCGACGGGCCAGTAGGCACTGCTTTCCGAAAGTATCGTTGCCACCAGACCCTATACCGTAGAGTTCTAAGGTTTCTTTGGATTCGCCTGTGGTATCCATTAGTTCGGGTAAAGTGTCCTGCATACGGAAGCCAAGCTCCAGAGACTCTATGACTCCCTCTACACCTGGTGCATGCTTTTCGCGGCTAAGCTTGGCTTTGTTTAAGCTTTGTACATAGTCTAACTGGATCCGTTGAAGTTCACGATCCAGTTTAGGATTCGCGATGTTGGGGATTTTAGGTTTTTGTTCTCTGCGAGCGAAGCGGTTATTGCCTCCGGGCCTTCGAGAGTCAGTACCGAAACGCGCACCTTGATAGATTGCTGGCAAGAAGCTACTACCGAAATGGTTAGCATTACCATTAGGTGCACCAAGAGCTACGAAACCTGGTAGATCTGCATTATTGGTCCCTAACCCATATAGTGTCCAAGCCCCGATCGATGGGCGCACAAACTGGGAACTTCCTGTATGCATCATGGTCTGTGCTTGGGGGTGATTCGGCAGATCAGTATGCATGCCATGTAACATGCATAGATCATCAGCGTGCTTTGCGATTTCAGGTGTCAGTTCAGAGATCCATAGACCACTCTTACCATGCTGATTGAATTCCCATGGTGAACCTAAAAGTTTACCTCCGCGGCCACGGCCGAACTTTCCAGGCTTTCCATTATCTTTGGCGAGTTGCGGCTTATAGTCGAACATATCGACATGCGAAGGTGCGCCGCGCATTGAGAGGAAAATAACTCTTTTGGCCCTTGGACTGAAGTGCGGTTTTTTTGGTGAGAGCGGCCCATCAGTTTTTGACTCAGCTTGTGCCTGTTCGTGTGCTAGTGCTGCAAAGGCAAGATATCCGACACCGGAGGAGGCGGATTTTAGAAGATCGCGGCGGGTCAGCATGTCAGTTATTAGTTAGTGCTTAGTTGAGATATCTGAATTCAGCGGATATGAGCAAAGATTGACAGAAAGTAATCAGGGCCAGTTTTTCGATATTTTGACGGTTCTTACTGTCGGCACCGGCTCGAATGATGAAATTGCGTACATAGGCCAGAGCATTATCAATTTCTTTATTTGTCGCAGACCGAGCAAAGGCGATGGCGAAAGCATGAGATACGCGATCGCGGTTGGTTTCTGCTCCTTTGTAGATCCGCATTGCCATGGTTTCAGCCTGCTCTAGGACGAAAGCGTTATTCATAAGATAAAGGGCCTGATCCGGGACGTTCGTTTCTTCACGCTTTCCGGTCACGATGTTTGGATTTGCAGGATCGAATAAAGCAAGTGATTCAGGTAAATTGTCTCGAGCCGAAGGCAGATAAACTGAACGATAATTAATGGGGCGATCGCGGTTGGATTGATTCCTTGGAGGGCGGAAACCGCCAACTCTGCTATCGCCTCCCCACGCAATTTCTGAACCGAAGGGGCGAGTTATATTTAATTTTCCACTAACCACAAGCATAGAGTCACGCAATGCTTCAGCATCAATTTTTTTTGGGCTGTGGCGCCATTGGAGTGAGTTTTCTGGATCTTTAATGAATGCTGAGCGATTGTAAATTGAACTCATTTGGTAAGTCCGAGAAAGAACAAGTTCACGTATCAGTGATTTGACTGACCATTTTTCTTCGATGAATTTTACTGCTAGATGGTCAAGTAATTCCGGATGACTCGGAGCTTGGCCGGTGTTGCCGAAATTGTTTTGTGACTTTACGATACTGGTTCCGAAGAGATGACCCCATACCCGGTTAACCATGACACGGGCAGTGAGTGGATTATCCTTTGAGGATAACCATTCGGCTAATTCAAGGCGACCACTTGAATTTTCTGGTAATTTTACCGGCTCGTCACAGAGTGCCCTTGGGAATCCTAGGTCAACTTTTTGTGCAGGTTTATCGAGTTCACCTCGGATCAGAACTACCGGTTGGACAAAATTTTCTTTGTCCTGAACGCCCATGGACCGTGTAATTGAGATACCGTTTTCATTAACACTGTTTATGCGTGCCTGCATCTGTGAGATTTGAGTGCGGAGCCTGATTAATTGTTGCTGGGCATTACTGGATCTTCCGGCTAACCGGTCCTCCCTCGCTTGTCGGTTCAAGTCATTAAAGCGTTGCTCGGAATCTTCTAGGCGGTTTTTAATAAATGCTATTTCATTAGCGCTTAAAGAATCTATTGATTCTTTATCTGCTATTGGTAGTTCGAGAAGATTAGTTCCTCGACGATTTTGAACGGCGTTCACTGTTCCGAAATATGTTTTCGTATTTAGGAAAATTCCCGCCAAGGAGTAATAGTCAGTAGTGGGAATAGGGTCAGACTTGTGGTCGTGGCACCGCGCACACGAAACTGTGAGCCCAAGAATGGATTGAGTAATGGTATCAATCTGTTCATCGGCCAGGTCCAGAGCAAATTGTCGAGGATCCCGTTCGTTTAGATTTTTAGGGCCGATTGCCAGAAACCCGGTAGCTATAAGATTTTCCTGCCAGTCCTCATCATTTTTTATAGGTAACAGATCTCCTGCTATCTGTTCTGTAATAAATTTGTCGTATGGTTTGTCATCGTTGAATGAATCGATGACGTAGTCACGGTATCGCCAAGCGTGTGGAAAGCTCATATTAACGTCTTTACCAGTTGATTCGGCGTAACGTGCAACGTCTAGCCAGTGTCTTCCCCAGCGCTCTCCGAATCGTTCGCTAGATAGCAGTTTATCAACTTCTAATTGAAAAGCGTTCTTTGGGTTCTTCTTCCATGCAGTTGCATATTCTTTAACATTTTTTGGTGAGGGTGGGAGGCCTATTAAATCAAAGTATATTCTTCTCAAAAGGGTCTCAGGTTTTGCATCAATTGCCGGCTCTATTCCCTCCGACTCTAACTTTGCCAGTACAAAGTGATCAGTGTTAGATAAGGGCCATTCCTTATCCTTTATTGCGGGCAGCGATTGTTTGAGAGGCTTTTTGAATGACCAGAAATTTTTACCCTCTTCAATATTAATTTCGGTTTTGACTATTCCGCTCTCAATGACGCGTGGGTCAGGAGCACCCATTTCTATCCATTCCTTGAAATCGGCAATCACATTTGCTGGCAATTTTTTCTTTGGTGGCATTTCGTAGTCCTCGTCGGCCCAGGTGATCGCAGTCCACAACAGACTGGAACTCAAATTTCCAGGAACAATAGCGGGACCGGAATCACCGCCGTGTCGGATCCCTTCTCGGCTATCAATACTCAGACCACCTCTGATCTTTTCCTCAGACGAATGACAGCGATAACATTGTTCGACCAGTACTGGTCTGATCTTTGATTCAAAGAATTTAAGTTCTCCATCTTTCAATGCAGATTCTGATTTACCCTTTTCAGAGCAAATAGCTATGAAAAGAAAAGAACTTAAAATGATTCGTTTCATGGGACTTCTCCCAGTTATCGTAAAATAGACTTACTACCTTATTCTTTTTCCACGGGGGGACGTCTTGGTCTGTCAGTGCGTCCCTGTCCAGCGTTCGGATCGGGGCGATCAGGTCTATTTGGATTGGACCGGTTCGGTTGTCTGTCCTGTCCCTGTTGGAAACGTCTTCTGAATGCTTCAAACATTGCAGCCTGCTCCTCCTTATCGAGGAATCCGTCACTGTTCGTGTCGACCTCGTCAAACCGCTCCTGGAGTCGATCAGGTGCCTCTTCCTTAC
>JASLJT010000324.1:0-11977 GCA_030747955.1 Verrucomicrobiales bacterium
CGGGCCAATGAGTATAATACCGAGATCCCGCGTTACCATGAACTGATTAAGGGTTCCGATGAACGCATTCATGCCATGGTCAGGGACAAAACGCTTAATTTTGATTCTTCGCCCCTGACCCTTGACCCTCTCTTTGAGAGAGAGCCGGCCAAATTACCTTCGCCTGAAGAGATGCTGAAATCCTTTAAAGTGGCTGACGGATACGAAGTGAACCTCTTTGCCTCTGAGAAGGAATTTCCCGAGCTTCGTAATCCGGAGCAGATAGCCTTTGATTCGCAGGGAAGGCTCTGGGTCGTTACGATGCCGTCATTTCCGGGGACCATTCCTGGGGACGTGCCTCAAGACAAGATCATTATTCTTGAGGACACGAACCGTGACGGGCGCGCAGACAAATCAACGGTCTTTGCAGATCACCTGACAGTGCCGGATGGTCTGGCTTTTCATGAGGACGGAGTCATCATTTCGCATCAGCCTAGGCTAGTGTTTATGAGGGATTCTGACGGGGACGGTCGGGCCGACTATCAGAAGGAAATGTTGAGGGGAATTGATGTTACGGACGCTCATCATGGTGGGATGATTGCCATGGGCCCTCTGGGGCACGTGATGTTCTGTGATGGAGTCTTTCACCGGTCGCAGCTAGAAACGCCTTATGGGGTCACGCGTGGCGTTGATGCGACGACGTACCGGTTCGACTTAAGGAAAGGAACCGTAGAGCGTGAGTACCAGACACTGACTCCTAATCCATGGAAAATCACCTGGGACCGTTGGGGGAATCTATTTCAAATGTATGGGGACGGTTTTGTTCAGGACTCTAATGCTATTCCTTGGACCCCTTTCGGAATCTATCATCCTTTCAAGCGTGCCATCAGTATTGCTTATGGGAAAGGTTCGGCTGCCTGTGTCATATCGAGTCCAAACTTTCCAGCAGAGTATCAGCAAGGGATGGCTTCGGCGGTCCTCCTTCGCAAGTGCTTTGTTTCTATCTCAAAGCACACTGCTGAAGGAGCTTATTATAAGGCCAGTGACAGGTTGGATGTTTTGTCATCGCCGGATCCTATCTTCAGGCCAGTCGATATCGCATTTGGTTTTGACGGAGCCATGTACGTGTCTGACTTCTGTACCCGGATCATTGGTCATGCGCAGAATTCGATGAGGGATCCTCGTTGGGACCCTTACACGGGTCGCGTGTGGAGGATCGTGCATAAGGGGAAGCCCACGCTAAAGGACTGGCCAAAGATTGAGGGGGCCAGCGTTGTGGAGTTACTTGATTTGCTTAAGCATCCTCAGAACCTTGTCCGGGACCATGCCAGAAGAGAATTGCGAAGCATTGACGGGATCGTTCCTGAACTGGACCGATGGTTAGCTGGTCAATTGGCTGATGCAAATATTCTTGAAGGGTTGTGGGTCCTTCATGATCAGGGGCAGGTCCGTGAGAATCATCTTAAGAGGTTACTCGGTTCACCTGACCAGAGGATCAGGGCCGCAGCCACATCACTCATTCGTTTTCAGGAGAGTAATTTAAAGGATCCAATGTCATTGCTAAAGAAAATGGCCTCTGATCAGCATCCGAGGGTGCGGACTGAGGTCATTCATACTGTGTCTTATCTTCAGAAAAAGGATCAGGGCTATGCGTCGATTCTTGGTCAGGTCAAGGTGTCCGATGACCAGGGTCTGAGAACAGTGCTGGAGGATGCTGGGTATGGCACTGCCTCGGGGAAGGGACCTGAAGTTCCGGTCCTGAGCAGGCCCGAGGATAGTAAGATTAATAGTTGGCTCTTGAGTGCAGGTAATAATGAGGAGCGTTATTTTGTTTTTGGTGGGAGCGTCGGTAAGGGTGGATCCATGCGCACTTTTGTAAAATCTCCGAGTCCGAGACGTGCTACATTATCCATCAAACATAGTTACGTTAAAGTTTTTCTCAATGGTGTCCCTGTAATTGCTTCTGCGAACTGGTGGAGTTCTGACTGGAACGTTCAGGTTGATCTTAAGAAGGGCCTGAATCAGATCGAGGTTCTGTACGTGAGCGGCAGAGGAGCTCAGAGCCACGCTCCTGTTTATTTGTTTGATCCGTTAGGCAGAAAATTTACGGACCTGGAGGTTCCCGAGACTGAGAAAGAAGTCAAAATGATGGCCACTGCCTATCAGAAAGATAATGGGCAGGACGATAATGCAATACGAGTCAGTGCGGTTCCGAACCAGTTAGCTTTTTCGCCTGCAGAGATTCGATTGAAAGCAGGAAAGAAAATTACTCTTACCTTTGATAATCCGGACCTGCAGATTCATAACCTTGTCATTGTTAAGCCCGGGACTGGGGAAAGTGTAGGCCAGTTAGCTGACCAAATGGCTCAAGACCCTGATGCTTTGGAAAAGCAATTCGTTCCTGATTCTAAGGATGTGATCTGGTCCACGCTGCTGGTGAACGGGAAAGGAACATTTCAGGGTGAATTTAATGTTCCTGAAGTTCCAGGAAGGTATCCGTTCATATGTAGCTTTCCAGGTCACTGGAGAGTCATGAAGGGTGTCATGGTTGTTTATGACTGATTTTTCCTAGGAAATTACGGTTTCCTTGCTTTGCTGTTATTTTTATCTGATAGTTTGCCTATGGATATGATAGTCAAGAACCTATTCGCTTGTGCTTTGTTAATAATGTTCGTTTCGGGGTGCGGTGATAATAATGTTGAGTCAGGACCGGCTTCGGGCGGTGCTGAGGATAATCAGACACAGGCCCCAGCTTCAGAAAATTCCAAGGACGTTGTGCCGGAAGAGGCTCCGACCGAAGGTTCAGAGGAGCCAGCGAATGATCCAGAGGAGGAAGTGCCAGCTGAGCCGGAAACGTCTTCTGAAGAAGATGATAAAGAGCCGGCCGATGAGACTATTGTTGAGGATGAAGAACCATTACCCGATGCGGTCCTAGGCTTGAAGGAAAGAGCGGATCAGGGTGAAGCTCTCGCTCAATTTAAGCTGGCGTCTCTTTATGAGAGTGGTCGTGATGGCGTTTCAAAAAATCTACCTAAGGCCGCGGTATTGTATCGTAAGGCCGCTGAGCAGGGAAGGTCCGACGCTCAGTACAACTTGGGGATGATGTATGAGAGTGGCCATGGCGTTGAAAAGGATTCGGCAGAAGCGGCCCGATGGTTTAAAGCTTATAACGAGAACCAGTAGAAAAATCAGGGGAACTTTCAGGGATCAGTTGGTCATTATCTGATCTGCGGTAGTTAACTACTTTCGGGGTCTTCTCTGTCTTCGTCGGTTTTCATTTCGGAGGCGGCTTGCTGCCCTTTTTCTCCTAAAGCGACGATACCTGAACTGATCTTTCCGAGCCACTTCTTAGCGATGGGTTTGGATGCTTTTGCCGCAGTCTTTCCTTCTCTTTGTGCGATCTTGATCAGTTTTTCAGCATGTTCGGTAATCTTCTTTTTATCCATCACTTGTTATGATCAATCTATATGAAACATAGTAATAATAAATATAATCATTCTGCAACAATAAGAGGGCAGAGATTTGATTGGTTATCATTTGCCTGCCCAAATAGATTATTTACAAAAAAATTCTTAATATTATTTGGAATGGAGGATATACTTTATAACTGATATTAGGCCTTATAATATGGACCAAAATGCTGAATTTGTACGTTTATGGACCCAACACCACAGGGACGTTGAACGGTATGTTTACTCGATGATCCCGCGCTCGGCGGACGCGGCAGAAGTCGTGCAGGTAGTTTCAGTTAAGCTCTGGGAGAAGTGGGGCAATTATGACCACGAGAGACCCTTCATACCCTGGGCCATTCGCTTTGCTTGGTTGGAAGTTTTAAAATGGAGACAACGTCTCGCTAGAGAGAAGTTGGTCTTTTCAGATGAGCTATTGCAGCAGTTGAGCTCGACTCACGAAGAATTGGATCCGGTGATGGAGATGAGACGGAAAATTTTAGGCAAGTGCCTCGAGAAGCTTAAAGAAGAGGACCGTGAATTAGTTCGTCTGCGTTATGGTCGGCACGGGGCCATCAAGGAAGAGGCTGAGCGTACCGGAACGAAAATGCATGTACTTTATTATGCCCTAGAAAGGATACGCGTTCAGTTATTAAATTGCATTGAGCTTAACATGAACAGGGGAGGAATGGCCGATGCATAGTTTCAAGAATACGGATCTGGATAATCTTCTTGCCAAACTAGTGGATGATTCTATTACGGATGAAGAGTTGGCTGCGCTCGAGAAAATTCTTGATGGGGACGTTTCAGCTCAGCGCAGATACTTCCATTACCTTGATCTTCATATGGAACTTCAGGAAAGGGTCACCCATTCCAAGATTGGTCCCAGGACTAGGTCCGGTTCATTCAAATGGAAAGTAGCAGGCGTTGCCGCAATGTTTTTTCTATGGATTGGTTTGAGCTACTTTGCTATTAATGGGGGTTCAGGGCCCAGTTCTCCTGCCTTTGCCCGCATCACAGGGATGGATGGTTTGATCGAATGGAGTACGGAGGCTGGACCAATCATTAATGATCTTAGTGTTGGGGATTCTTTGAATGAGGGGATCCTTGAGGGGCTAAATTCAAATTCATGGGTTAAGATTGAGTTAAATGATGGTTCGGAGGCAGTCATTTCAGGTGTTTCGAAATTAAAATTTTCTCAAGACGAAGGATCCAAGGTTCTTCGTCTTAGCCAGGGTTACTTGTCCGTTAATGCAACGCCACAACCTGAGAATAAGCCTATGCTGGTATTTTCGCCCGGAGCCAGGGCCGAAGTTTTGGGGACCCAGTTCAATGTTGTGGCTAGTCCAGAATCGACCCGTTACACGGTCAATGAGGGGTTAGTTCGCGTGAAAAGGATTGATGATGGGAGCGTTCAGGAAGTGTCCGCAAATCATTATGTAGTGGCTAAACTGAAGAGTAAGGATGAATTTAAATCGGTTCTCCTTGAGGATTATTCTGAAGAATGGAAGAGCGAGTTTCCACGCGATGCGAGAAGAGGTCATCTGTATCAGCCGAAGTTAACTCAGGGTATTCTTTCTCCTCAGCGGTTACGGACTAAGCCTTGCCTGTGGTTTGAGAAGGGCAGGAAACCCGAACTTCATTTTTCAGTAAATATTGGAGTCTCTGCCACTGGTCCTTTACCTGTGCGCATTGATAAGGACGCTAAGTTTAAGGTTCGGGGAAGAATTGATACGAATATGTTTGGTGTGGATAATTCTAATTCTTTCCTCGTCGGGTTCACTTCGAATTACGCGAATGGTGGTTTTTCAGGAAAATATATTACTAAGGAGAAAGTTGATCTGAGCTCCAAAGAAAATAATGACCAGTTCGAAATTGAGATTCCAGTCAGTGAATTTATGAAAGTTAAGAAGGGAAAAATCAAAGATTCATGGGTCCTCGGTTCCTCCGCAGGTCTTGAACTATTGGATATTTGGTTCGTTACTTACCAAAATATTGGGCTGGAGATATTTGATGTCGAAATTATATTAAAGGATGAATAGGAGTTTATTTCCTCATATTATCTGGATCTTCGTTGCTTCAATTTCATTTATTGTTGGTTACAAGTTCTTTCCTGCTGATGATGGTCGTTCGGCGGGTCCTGCAGTTTCGGGGCAAGGGGACCAGTTCTTAGCTGATGGGAAGTTTCTCAATCGTGAAGGCAATGGGGCGTCGAAACAGCAGGGGGATGGAGCCGGATTTGAGATTGGTGGTAATGCCTCATCAAAAAAGAAAATACTTACTGATCTTGAGATCGAATCGCTCGGGCAAAAGCTCAAAGACTCGACTAGCCCCATCGATAGGCGGCTCGCTTTCTCTCAGTTACTTGATGGTCTGACTGCGGAAAATGCCTTACTGATCAGGGACCAGATCAAGGACTTTGATGCCGGTAGTCCGGAGTTCAAGGAATTTCATTATGCGTGGGGAGCGGTCGGAGGAACTGATGCGGTCATGTTCGGAGTGGACACGGTAGAACCTGACATGTCCCCGGCACTTTCGGGCTGGGCCAGCTCAGATCCTCAGAAAGCGATTGCATGGTTCGAGGCACTGGACATGGAAAATGATTCTAGCTTTGATCCATTACTCAAGGACCGGAAAATGAAGGCGGATGATCTTCGTAATCACCTTATGGGGGGATTAGTTCAGGGCCTTGCCGACACGGATCCTGACCTTGCAATTGAATTTGTTCAAGGGGTCTTGGAATCAGGTAATAAGGCAGCTCATGGGATGGTGCATGCTCCTATCTCTGCAATGATTAGATCCAGTTCCCCACTCGAAGCGGCTCAGTGGGCCAGCCAACTCGATGAGGGCTTTGTTCGGGACCAGGCCATGAGTCGTACAGCGGATCACTTCGCCAGGAAAGATTTCGAAGCGGCTAAAGAGTGGGCCGAATCGGTGAGTTCCAATGATGGAGCAGAGAGAATTATTGGCCCAGTGACTAGGAATTGGGCATCAAGAGATCCTGAAGCTGCAATGGATTGGGTGTCCGGGCTGCCTGAAGGTAAGGCCCAGCACTCAGGCACATGGGCAGCCCTGAATGGTTGGGCCGGGAAAGACCCGACCGCGGCGAGTGATTATCTTGCAAATATGCCGGACTCTGAAATGAGGAATGCTGCTATTTCCGGATTCAGTGATCGTTTAGTATGGGAGAACCCTCAAGCTGCAATGACTTGGGCAAGTTCGATAACATCCGATGAAATGCGGAACGACACCATGACTCGGGTCGGAAGGTCCTGGGCCAGAAAGAATCCTCAGGCAGCGGCGGAGTGGGCTCAAAGTACACCCGGAATTCCTTCAACGATTCAGACTGAGATTGAAAATGTGAACAGAGGTAAACGTAAAAATTGAGAGATCTAAAAACCTGATATTT
Source organism: Verrucomicrobiales bacterium (assembly GCA_030747955.1). GTDB lineage: Bacteria > Verrucomicrobiota > Verrucomicrobiia > Verrucomicrobiales > DEV007 > EC70. Next base: position 6,838 of record JASLJT010000324.1, read on the forward strand.
TTCAACCAGATGAAGGACTCAATTCTAACTCATTCCTCTTGGATGTTGATCACGATGATCACCTTCTTTGTTGGATCGCAGTTGGCACCTTCTTCCAAGAAGAGCGACCAGAGTTTGATGGGAAAGGGCTCTGAAATTAATGCAGAGAGGGCAAAAAATTATCAACTCCTCAATGCGCCTCGATCATCTAAAATGAAATCTTCAGGCGCCGCATTGGCTCAGGGCAGTGCAGAGGACTTTCGCCTGAGGGGTTTAGCGGGAAGGAGTAGATCGAATCCCAATTCAGCGAAGAGTAGTGACTCGAGTGATTTTATGAATCAGAAGGGGCCACTCAATAAAAAACAGCTTCAGGACCTTGTTCAGCTAGCCGTAAAATCCACAAATCCGATTGAGCGGAGGAAGGCATTTGACCGGCTCCTAGAAGAGATGCGCTCTGACACTTTCACTTATGAGCAGGCCATGACGATTCGTCATGCCATGCATCATGGAGGTGCCGACGGTGAGCAGTGGAGGACATTTGATTATGCTTGGGGTGCTAATGATCCGGCCTCAGCAGTTGCGGAAATTGACAAGATCCCAGAGCAGTATCGGCGAGGGTTTACTAGTAATATGCTTCCGGGACTCGCTAGCGTTGAGCCGCGGACAGCTATTGGTATCGTTGAATCGATGGAAGGGGAAATGCGTCAGCAAATGACTGGCCGTTTGCTCGAAGGACTGGCTGATTATGATGTGGGATTTGCGACCGATTACGTTTTTGATATGGCAGAGAGTGGAGATCCTAATGCTTCTCAATACATGAGAAAATTGGCCAGAGAAGTGATGGAGACGGCGGGATTTGAGGGGGGTATAGAGTGGGCCGAGAGCTTGCAGGAAGGAGCATTGCAGGCAGCTGCCCTAAGGAGTGTAGCTAATGAGTACGCGAACAATGATCCTCAGGCAGCCGCGCAGTGGGCAGAACAGTTCGTTGGTACTGAACAGAATTCCAGACTCTTTGGAGAAATTGTTCGTGAGTGGGGAAATCAGGAAGCAGCTTCCGCCTGGGTCGAGTCATTGCAGCCCAGTCAGGGGCAGCGTGACGCTCTGAGTGCCGTTTACGGGCATCGTGGAGCGACCAGTCCTGAGAAGGCATTGAAGGAAATTCAGGCAATGCCGCAGTCCGCCGACAAGGACTTTGCTTTGAACGGATTTATTAGCGGTCTGGCTCACCAAGATGGGGAAGCGGCCGTGGCGTGGGCAGCAGAGATTGATATGCCGGGGATGAGGGAAGCGGCAATGGTCCGGGCAGCTAAGCAGTATTATAAACAGGACAGGCAAGCAACGGAGGAGTGGTTCGTTGCGAGTGGATTGCCGTCAGAGTCCTGGCGGCAAATTGTGAGTTCCAAATAACCCTTACCATTTATGATGTTTGTTGATTAAGGATTTTAATCAACTAACTATTCTATTATCCTTTCTTAATATAATGTCTGAAACCCTAGAAAATAAAGATCAAGAAGGAGATCGGCTAAAGGATTTCGAGGAGTTATCAACTGAAGCTCAACCGGGATTCTTGAGGGAGTTCTGGAACTTCTTTCGCAATAACAAAAAATGGTGGCTCTGGCCCATATTAATTAGCCTCCTTCTTATCCTTGTTCTGGTGCTGATCGGTAATTCACCGCTGGCTCCGTTTTTCTATCCATTTTTATAACTTTCCCTCAAGTAACTAAGCCCCCAAAGACTTGTCTGTAATTCTCGGTATATCCGCTTTCTATCATGATTCGGCAGCTGCTTTGCTAATTGACGGCGAACTCGTTGCCGCTGCTCAGGAAGAACGGTTCACTCGTCGCAAGCATGACGACCGGTTCCCTCATCATGCAGTTGATTACTGTTTGGCTAAGGCCGGGATTCGGCCAGAGGATTTGGACCATGTTGGATTTTATGATAAACCGTTTCTGAAGTTTGAGCGTCTCCTTGAGACCTATTTGGCTGTTGCTCCTCGTGGGTTGAGGCAGTTTTATACTTCGATTCCTCTCTGGCTAGGTAAGAAACTTCATGTGCCTGTACAGATGAAGAAGGCACTTAGTGGCGGATACGATCGCCGTTTCGTTTTTACAGAACATCATGAATCTCACGCCGCGAGTGCTTTCTTTCCTTCGCCCTTCGAGGAAGCGGCCACTCTCACGATTGACGGTGTAGGGGAATGGGCAACTTCAAGCATCGGGACTGGTAAAGGGAACCGGATCGAACTTTCTCATCAGCTCAATTTCCCCCATTCTCTTGGCTTACTTTACGCGGCCTTCACGGCCTATTGTGGGTTCCGTGTAAATTCAGGTGAATACAAGGTCATGGGACTGGCTCCTTACGGAGAACCTCGTTTCACTGAACTCATTTTTGATAAGCTCCTCGATCTTAAAGAGGACGGATCGTTCCGCATGGACATGAGCTACTTCAGTTATTGTCAGGGATTTACCATGACATCATCAAGATTTCATAAGTTGTTCGGTCAGCCTCCGCGTGTGCCTGAGTCAGAGTTGACGCAATTTTATAAGGACATTGCTGCATCGATTCAGCGTGTGGCTGAGGAAATCATGCTTCGGTGCGCACGAGAGGTTCATCGTTTGACGGGTCAGAAAAATCTCTGTTTGGCTGGAGGAGTTGCTCTTAATTGTGTTGGTAACGGAAGGATCCTCCGTGAATCTGACTTTGAAAATGTTTGGGTCCAGCCCGCTTCCAATGATTCGGGCGGAGCGATCGGTGTGGCATACTATATATGGCATCAACTTCTTGGAAAAGAGCGTCGCGTCAATCCTAACGATAGTCAGAGAGGGTCTCTCCTGGGCCCAAGTTACTCGCCTTCTCAGTGCAAGGAATCATTAGACGAAGCCGGAGCGCAATATCAAAAAATCGAAAACGAAGATGAGCGGTCCCGTTGGATCGCTCAAGAACTCGCTCAGGGCAGAGTTGTTGGTCTTTCTCAAGGATCGATGGAGTTCGGGCCTCGTGCTCTGGGTTCTCGCAGTATCCTGGGGGACCCTCGTCTCCCGGGGATGCAGAGCCTGATCAATCAGAAAGTAAAGTTTAGGGAATCTTTCAGACCATTCGCCCCATCTATACTGAAGGAACGCGTCAGTGAATTCTTTGAATTAGAGGAGGGGCAGGAAAGCCCTTACATGCTGATAGTGACTAAGGCCATCAATGAGGACCTTCCTGCAGTCACTCATGTCGATGGTTCGGCCCGGGTCCAAACAGTTGATTCTGACAGGAACGGATTCTATTACCGTATCCTGAAGGCATTTGAAAATGAAACAGGTTGTCCGGTTCTCATTAATACGAGTTTTAATGTTCGTGGAGAGCCGGTCGTTTGTTCTCCTGCAGATGCTTGGCGTTGTTTTATGGCTACAGACATTGATACCCTTGTGGTCGGGGAATTTGTTCTTAAAAAGGAGGATCAGACTGGTGACTGTCCTTCCATGAGTCTTGTGACCAAGAAAGACCCGCCATCCTCGGCCGAGTTAAAGTGGTTCGGTATCCTTCTTGTCCCATTCATAATGATCCTGGCCGCATTGGCTTTATTTAAATGGGATTCGCCGGTCACAGGATACTCGATCCTTGGCGGGGGTGGATTTATTGTGTTTCTGTACGCACTCATTACTCGATCTCGTCCGCTCATATACAGAGCATGGATGGCAGTGGTTTATCCGATCGGTTGGCTCGTATCACATTTTTTTATGACGGTACTTTATTTTCTGGTCTTTACGTCGGTCGGATTTCTTATGCGTGCTACTGGCCATGACCCACTCACGAGGTCCCTTGATCCTGAGGGGGAAAGTTACTGGATTGAACGCGATTCATCGGATAAGGACCTCAGGAGATCATTGCGCCAGTTCTAAGATTTAAATCTCAAAACAATTTTTATAGTATGACAACGAAGCCAATTAGCCCTGCCCGCAAGTGGACTTTCCGTTTGCTCTCGATTTTACTTGGGCCGCTTCTTTTCTTGGGAATAATTGAGCTGATTCTGAGCATTGCTGGTACTGGATATTCGACTGACTTCCTAATCTCCGATCCTAATGATAAGACAAAGTGGCAAGACAATAAGAACTTTTCGCGGCGATTCTTTCCGCCTGAAATGACTAGAAATTCTCAACCGATTCTCATCTCAAAGGACAAACCCAAGAACACTCACCGGATCGTTATTTTTGGAGGATCAGCAGCAATGGGTGATCCGGACCCGGCTTTTGGGCCTCTTCGAATATTGGAGGTGATGTTGGAATCGCGGTATCCTGAGACCAATTTTGAGGTCGTTAATACGGCAGTGACTGCCATTAATTCCCATGTCGTGCGTGAGATTGCTGCTGACCTTGAGAAATTTGAATCCGATCTTTGGATTGTTTATATGGGAAACAATGAGGTGTACGGGCCATTCGGTGCGGGCACTGTATTTGGCTCAGTTGCTCCTCCTCTTTGGATTAACCGGACCGGTCTCTTTTTCAAAAAAACTAAGATTGGACAGTTAGCCGAGAGTATCTTTTCGGGGAAGGGTAAGGACCGGAAAGCTTGGGGAGGCTTAGAGATGTTTCTCGATAAACTGATTTCCCGAGATGATCCGGTTTTGGAGCGGGTCTACCGCAATTATGCTTACAATTTGAGTGATATTATTTCTTCTGCTCGTGAGGCGAACGCGGATGTTCTGGTCAGTTCGGTAGCTGTTAATCTAAAGGATTGTCCACCTTTCCGATCGAATGATGATACGGCAAAGCGGCTCTTCGGGGAGAAGAAATTTATAGAGGCTCGCGATGAGGATGCTCTGCGTTTTCGTGCAGATTCCAGAATCAATGCTCTGGCCCGTGAAGTTGCGGGCAATCAAAAGGCTCGTTTCGTTGATGCGGAGAAGGGTCTTTCGGCAGATGGAGTTCCTGGTGATGAACTGTTTGTAGATCATGTTCATTTTACCTTTAAAGGAAGTTATTGGCTGGCTCGTTTGTTTGCGGATGAGGCCGTCGCTAGTCTGGGCCTTGGTGAGTCAAAGAACCCTTGGCTCAGCGAACTGGATTGTGCGGAGCGCCTTGGCCTTACCCCGGTGCATCGGATTCAGATCCTTCGTGAAATGCGACAGTGGTTTAGTCAGTCTCCTTTCAAAGATCAGACCAATAATAAGGAGCGC
>JASLJT010000325.1:0-5096 GCA_030747955.1 Verrucomicrobiales bacterium
AATTACATTTAAAGGAAAAAGGTTCTGACGAAGTAGATAAGCTCCATCGAATTGAGTATTGTTCAGGATTTGGCAGGCAGGTGCTCAATTCCACCGCGACCTTCACTGCGGAGCGTGCCGTTGAGTTAATTGAAAAGCTGCGCGATGCAGGTTCCGAAAAGGCACGGATTCAAATCCTTAAGGATAACAACAAGGGAAAAAACCCAGAAGAGGTTAAGAAGCGATTAAGAAATGTTCCATGGAAACACCGGCTCGTCCGTTACTGCCCTACCTGCAAGGTGATCTTTGTCGTGGACGGCCGGAAAGAGCAATCTGAGCAAAGGTGCCACTCCTGCGGCAGCAACGAGATCTATGAGGACGAGGATGAGTATTTAAAGACGATCGACAAAGGGGCATGAACCCCTAACCCCTGATTCATGTTCAGTTGTTCGGGGATTGTGAGCTCTAAGATCCCTATAGCTGTTTCTTATTGCTGTAGTTTGTTTGTTTGGTCATTGTTTTAAGTATGGTTAGACCGGCTTCAATAAAGCGTACTTATAAAGTTTTGAAGAGATCACTTAGTGGAGAAATGGGTCGTTCTGGTCAAGTCATCGGATTTGGTCTTCTTTTAATCCTAATCGCCCTCATCTCTCTCTTGGTGTATTCCTATGCAGGTATGATAATCAATCTCTTCAAGTGATCTTGTCCAGCAACCCTCAATCTCTGTAATGCTCTATCGATCTTCCGTCACATAACTGGTGGGCGTGGCATTAATCGTGTAGTAGAGGACCTTCCCGGTGGCGTCCTCGGTCGTCTTGGAAACGGAATTTTGTACTCCGATCACTTTCCCTTCGACATTTAAAACCGGCCCGCCACTCATCCCACCGACTGGAGGGAAACCCGCCAGCGGCTTGAGCTTCATCGCCTTCGGATCGGAAACGGTGACCACCACCAAGAGAGGCGAGAGTTTACTTGCCGGAACTCCCTTCGTCTCGTTGCCCTGATGAAACGACTTCACTCTTCCTTTTTCGTCGAGACCCAATCGTGCGGGATAGCCGAAGAAGGCCGCGGTCTGCTTTGACGTCGCCTTCCCCATCACCACGGGTGATTTCATTGTCATCTTCTGACTCTCTTTTCCGGTGATCTGCAGCATGGTCCAATCTTTCTCCCCCTCCTTGATGACCTCTGCAGGGAAATCTCGTCCGCCCGTCGTGGTGAGGAGAATCTGCTTTTTCCCCTCCTTGACGTTCTCATTCAGAACGTGTTTTGCCGTGAGGACCCGCCCGCCTTTCAAAATGATTCCCGTACCGTGATTCGAGCTGTAGCTGTTCTTCACATACGAGTGTCTTACTTCGATCCGCACAATCCAGGGAATGACAGATTCAAGCCTCTTGGAAAACTCCGGCGCATGCTTTCCCAAATATTCCTCACTCAAGGCACTCCCTCGTTCATAGACCAGATTCCGATCCACAAACCATTGTTTTTCCTCTCCCCCCGAGTGCCCTATTCCGAGAGAGAATGCTGCCAAGCCCACGAAGATTCCAAATTTCATTGTCCTTCTAGGCTAGCGGTCCACTCGTTCTCTAAACGGTCCTGATTTTCCTCGGATAATACCCAATGTCTTTCGAAGGTGTAATCGATAAGACGTTTCTTTTTAACTCTCTCTTCCATTTCAAAATAATGACTAATCCAACAAACAAAACAAGAAACCATTTAGCTAGCCCAACCCCGACCCCTGATTCAAGGTCAGTTGTTCGGGGATCCATGGATCGATTAAATCAATGCCCACACAAAAATTATCAATGATTTAGTAATTGGTTAGAGTTTAGTGAGATGTTAGTATTTTGGGATGAGAATTCTGATGCTTTTACCCTTGCTGTGCATGTCTTCCTGTTCAACTAAAAGCGGTGGGCCAACTACGGTTGGAGAGGTGGTTAATATGGCCTTGCTGGCGCCAGTCATCCTTCCAATTGCCGCTATTCATTACTCTGTCCCTATAGAAGGGGACAAACGGCTGCGCAAATCGAGCGTTCGTGGCAGGTGGTATCAGTCTCGGGAAGATATTCCCAATAAGCCTTATATTGAGTTTCATGGCACTAGGGGAATGGTTCTCCCCTCTCATGGCGTTGGGAATCCTAGTGGGACCGTGTCGCGCGGGTCAGAGATAGGAACCCGGTCCCCTGGTAAGGAGGATTTCTGGGAGGTTTCTAACAATGTTTTCGGCTACAACCGGACTGCCTCGATTGAATTTCATTATCACGATCGAGACGAAAAAGAAAGGTGGCTGGGGGTTCAGATTTCAGGAAAGGAAATGACCGGATCGAAAACTGTGGGTGGTTGGAGGTACGAGTATTCTGGGCAGGACATTTCTAAGTATGTGGACTTTCGGCTTTACCGTGAATGATCTGAATTTGTCTTTGGACACTCACCCCATCACAGCACAGGAAGCAGGTTGTGGTGCACGGATTAAGAAAAAAGAATAACCCATGACCCATGGTCAGTTGTTCGGGAGTTGATCTATTGAAGCTCAATAATCTGAGGTGCTCCAATAACGCCAGCGCCTTGCATGGCTAGCTTCAAATCCTCAGAATTCAAGTATTCTCTAGCCCTTTCGATATTAGCATTAAAGAAAAGAATTACTATGTTATTAGGGTTATCCAATCCTTGAAGAATCTGCAGTTCCTTGAATCCCGCGGCGTCGTGGACGTCAGCACGTGAATCATATATCTCCTTCCATGTGGCAAAGTCCTCAACCTCGTGTTGTATAAGTATGTGTGGCATTGGGATTTAATTACTTGGATGCTTCAAGGGCTTTTATTTCTTCATTCATTTGAGTCGGATCATAATAAGCCAACAAGTGCACCACTTTTCCTTTAGAGGTTCTGAAATCCATATGCATTCTAAAAGATATCTTTTTATTGGTGACTCTACCTACTCCTGTGATTGTTCCCCATGCATTTGTCCATATAAGATCTTCATCGGGACTTACGTCACCAGCTGTTTTACCATCCGAAGCAAGAGCTTCCGGAGAAAAATAGTTTGTGTGAACATGTAGTTCCCCAACCTTCATATCCTTGAATAGTTTTTTGTGGATTGTGTTTAGTCGGGCAATGTAGTTTTTTTTGCCGCTAACTTTCAGGTCATTAATAGCAACTTCCACGTCTTCTGAGAAAAAGGTTTCTGCAAATTTGATATTCTCTTTGGACATCTCTTCATAGTATTTTCTTACTTTAGTGGAAATTTCATCTTTTGTTCTGAGGTAAGACTTTTCTTCTTCCGCGTTCAATGAAGAAAGAATAAATATCAATGGTAGTAATGTTAGTATTATTTTTTTCATACTTTTTTATCTAACAAATATCAAATAAGGACAAGAATTATCTGTAGTTACCTTCACATAAGACCCTAATCTCGTACCCCCAACCATAACTCACTAGTTTATAGATCTTGGGCCCTGATTCGCTATTTCCGTTATAATCCTTGGTGGATTTTGTGATTGGTTAGAATTTAATTGAGCGTTAGGGTTGTAGTCATGAAGAATCTTTAAAAGAATAACCCATGACTCAACAAGACAAATCTCAATGGGAGATGAAGCCAAAGCCACTCATTGTTGAAGGAGGAAAGCCAAAATGGGAAAAGCCGTTTTGTTGGAAATGCATGAGGCATACTCCAAATAAAAAGGGTTATAGGACAATCAAGACGGATTCAGGAACAAGGACTAGAGAATACACAGAATGTAAAACCTGTGGCAGTAAAGGTATGCACATTCCCGCACATTTTGATTACTATTATAGCTTTGGTATCCACCCTCGGATGTTCCCTTTTTCTATAGGCTGTTTTCTCCTGCTTCCTCTTCTTTTCATTTGTCCCATTATTTTTATCTTATTAACGGATGATGATAAGGGCCAACAAGGACAACTGTATGGAGTTTTGATATTTATTTCAGTCTTCTTTATCGCCGTGTATGGTGGGATCTTCTTATGGGCTGAATCTAAGTATAGGGCTTGGAAGAAATGGGCCAAATTGCGAGGCTGGAAAGAACTGAGTAAGTCTGAACGTATAAAGAGGGGTGCAAAGAAGCGCTAATAGAATAAACTAGCCCAAAGCACTTTTTTTATGAGGTTATCTTTCTTCTCCCCCTTTCTAACCTGAAAAAACAGAGTTTTTGATCTTACTCTACCTGACTAAGAATTTAAGGAATCTGATTTTTTCCATTTTAGACTGTTTTGTTAGCAGGTAATACATCTATAAATATTCAGATAATGAAGGCTTACATAAGTTATATTTTTCTTTCCTGTTCACTAATTTCCATTCCCAGTCTATTTGCTAATGAGGTCGAAGATGATAGTAAAAAATCCAATGAAGTATCTGGCCCATCAGTTACCCCTCAGCCCAGATTAGAAGAGTGGTGGTTTGCTAGACATGCAGAGAATATTGGCAAGATGAGTAAGGGGGAATTTGATTTACTGATGCTGGGGGATTCAATTACTCATAATTTTGAGAGTGTTGGTTTGGAGGTATGGAAAAAATACTTTGAGCCAAGAAAAGCAATTAATCTTGGCTTTGGTGGAGATAGGACAAATCATCTTCTTTGGAGGATTCAACATTTACCAGTTCTTAAAAAAGCTCCAAAGGGAGCTGTTGTTCTTATCGGAACCAATAACATATGCTGGGGTAGTGATAAGCCCAGACAAGCGGCCGAGGGGGTCAAAGTAATTGCTAAGAAGTTACATTCAATTTATCCAGAAACAGAGGTCCTTGTCCTCGGGCTACTACCTCGGAGGCGTGAATTAACACATCCTCATCGCAAACAAATAATTGAGTTAAATTCTTATCTTCCTGAGTTATTGAAGGATATACCAAAGGTTAAATTTCTCGAGATTGGTCCGCATTTTTTAGACGATAAAGGACACTTATCGAAGGAAATGATGCCGGACACAACTCACCCTAGTGAGAAAGGTCATGAGGTTTGGGCCAAAGCAATCGAATCAGAACTGATTAGAATTGTAGGCCGTTAATTGTTTTAGATAGATACGATATGTTGATATGAAGGGGGCTTTAGTAGTTTGTCTAGTTCTGGTTAATATTGTTTGCCAAGGAGTTGCTGAGGAAAAGTCTTC
>JASLJT010000326.1:0-5970 GCA_030747955.1 Verrucomicrobiales bacterium
TCAGCTATAAGCTCATTCGCAACTTCACTTGACCGTGAGGATCCAAAAAGCGCAGCTACCTGGGCCGCAACAATTGACAATGAAGAGACAAGAGCAAGTACGCTCAAGCAAGTCGCTCAGTCCTGGATTCGAACGGACCCCGATGCAGCCAAAGCATGGCTGCCTACCAGCGGATTACCAAAAGAAACTCAAACGGCGATTCTTGAAACGCCTAGCAGGGGCCGGCCAACTGGTGATTTTCGCAGTCGCCGAACTCGCCAACGTTAATTTGTCTTTAACCGGAACTATTCAGAAGTACTCTTCGCTTGGGCAATGGACTTTGCCTTTTTGACTAGCTCAACGAATTCTTTACGAAGACCATTCTTATCTTTTCCTATCCCTTCAGATGCTATTTCCAGCAGTAAATCATAATTGACCTGACCACCGAACTTGGAATTTCTCAAAAGCATTCCAAACCCTGCAACTGATGAAGCGAACCGAAAGTCCTTACTGGAATTCTCCCATCCTTTGCCTGAATCGGTGAGCGGCACAGAAAACTCTTCCGCTTCATCTTTGATATCAGCTTCAGGATCTTTGTACCGCAAAAACACAGTAAGTAATTCTTCACTTTCGACAATGTCCGACCGCTCAGCTTTCTTGGCTGGTTTCCTGTACTTTGACTTCACTGCCACGTCTCCCTCGTCACTAGTAGACCCTGCCGGAACAATCTCATAAAGGGCAGTCACTGCATGACCGGCCCCGATTTCCCCTGCATCTTTTGCATCATCACGAAATTCTTCAGCTTTCATTCTGCGGTTAGCATAACCAATGAGCCTATAGCTTTTGACCTTCCTGGGATTAAAATCGACCTGAATCTTAACATCCTTGGCAACAGTGACTAGAGTCGAACTCATCTTATCTACAAGGACTCTCCTTCCCTCCTTAATGGAGTCAATATAGTAATATTCCCCGTTACCATTATTGGCAATCTGCTCGAGCCGAGCATCCTTGATATTGCCTTCGCCAAAACCAAGTGCGGTAAGGAAAATCTTCTCCTTATCCGCACGACCTTTAACCAATTCAATTAATTTATTACTATTCGAAATTCCAACATTGAAGTCGCCGTCAGTGGCTATGATTACACGGTTCGTTCCGCCCTCGATGTAATTCTTCGAAGCAAGATCATATGCAACACGAATTCCTCCTTCACCATTCGTTGAACCGCCACTCCTGAGTCCGTTAATGACCTCAATGATCTTATCTTTCTGATCACCGTGCAGCGGATCCAGCTCCACTCCTGCTCCACCAGCATAAGTAACAATCCCTATACGGTCATCCTCAGTCAAATTCTCAACTAATAATACGAGGGACTTTTTCAAGAGTGGTAATTTTTCCTTATTGCCCATGGATCCGGAGCAGTCTATTAGAAATACGAGATTGGATGCCGGCCTTTTGTCCAATTGTATGTCCTTAGCCTTCAATCCTATCCTCACGAGCCGATGACCAGCTTTCCAGGGAACTGAGGAAGTTTCAAGATGCACCGAAAAAGGATGCTTATCACCTGAATAAGGATAATCATAATCAAAGTAATTTATCAATTCCTCAACACGAACAGCATCAGCCGGAGGAAGCTGCCCACGGCGTCCGATATAACGACGGACATTCGAATAACTGGCCGTATCAACATCAATCGCAAAAGTAGATAAGGGCCGTTCAATAGTTGGAAAGAAAGGAGTGTCATGATAAACTTGGTACTGCTCACTATTAATTTCCTCCAATTCTTTATCTCTGAGCTGAGCGTCATCCCAACCATCTTTTTCTTTAATCTTATTGAAAAATCTCTTGTCGGAACCATCCTGCAATTCCCGACCCAAATTCAGATCCAGTGGCGATTTTGCACTAGACTCGATCGTCCTAATTCTCGGCTTAGACTTACTGCTCTGCTTCCGTCTTATACCCGCGACATTGGCTAATTCATCACCTTCATTTGAAGCAAAGGGAGCAGCATTTCGAGTACTTAAGCCGAATCTTTTTGGGATAGGTCCATTTTGATCTGCGCTTTGAGATTCCGCAATCTTCGAAGACGGTACACTTGCCTTCTCTAGTTGTTTTATTTGTTCAAATTTGGATTCTTCTTTTACTTTTGCCTTTTCATTTACCTCTGCAAAATCCAAATCTGACTCTTTAATAGAACCCTTCTTTGAGTCTTCTTTTGAATCTAGTGGAACTGGTCCAGTAGGATCCACAGCTCTGGTATGAACTCGTTGACTCTCCCCATCTGAATTTTCTTGAAGCTCTTGTTTTACTGATCTCAGGCCAACTATCCCCATTCCTACAAAGCAAGCCGCAGCTGCAGTAACACCTAACCACCTGTTAACCTTACTGAAAGTGCCAGGACCTGGATCCAAAATAACATCCTCTTCATTACTAAAAAGTATTTGTTTTTGCTCTTTGGAAAGCTTCTTTTTAGGAGCCTCTGCAAATTCTTCCTTGATAGTTTTTATCGCGCCTCTAATCGCATCCACTTCCGACTTTGCTTCAGGACACTCTTCAAGAATCTTCTCGAAATCATCAACTTCACTCGGGTCAAGTTCACCAAGTGCATAAGCGGTAAGTCTAGGATCTTCTGAATTAATTTTCATTTCTATTATTTCCTTTCTATAAAATCATTTATTAAACTTTGTCATTCCTTCTAAGCGACCTGATCAGATAAAAGACCCCTCAATCGCTTAATCCCCGCATGAATAAGAAAACCGACATTACTCACACTTAATTGAGTGATCTGGCTTATCTCCTTATAACTCATATCTCCTTCGAATTTCAGGCGTATCACTTCACGCTGATTTTGCGGCAACCGGTCCAAAAACTTAATAACATTACTATGTTCATCCGCTCGTTCTGCGGATTGTGATGGGTCATCCGCCACATCTCGAATGACTGTCAATTGATCATCTTCTACATTAATCATACGTTTTTCCTTTCTTATAACGTCAAAACAACGGTTCCGGCAGACCGTAAAAAGCCATGCCTTGAGGGATTTTCTCACCTTTTCAGGATCTTGTTCATAAAGCTTTATGAATGTGTCTTGAACGACATCCTTAGCGCGATCCTCATCCTTAACGATACTAGCCGCATAACCAATCAAGGCTGACTCAAACTCAATGAGGGCTCTATGAACAAGTTCTTCTCGCTCGTCGGCTGTATTATTTTCTAACATTAATTTGTTACATCATAAACAACGATTGAAGAGACAAGAGTCTTAGAATAAAAATCAAAAAAATGTAATTCTCTCTCTTATTATCACTTTTCCAGTAAAATTACCGATTATTACCCCAAATCAGATAAGGGCTAAATGATTGTAAACCGTTCTATTTATCCTTATTCCTTCGCCTGAAATTAATTTTGCTAATAAATTGTGCATTATTCTGTAGATTCAGCAGATAATAACTGTCGATCAATATAAACAACATCGTTATGCTTTCTCGATTCACCAAGGCTCTACTTATAGGCCTCACATTATTATCGTCCTTTTCCTGGGCCATGGCCGATGAACGGCCCAATATCATAATCATCCTATGTGATGATCTCGGCTATGGAGATCTTGCCTGTTACGGAAATAAAGTTATCAGAACTCCAAACATCGATAAGTTAGCCTCTGAAGGAATCCGTTTCACCAGTTTCTATTCATCTTCTCCGGTATGTTCACCGTCACGCGTTGGGCTCATGACTGGCAGAACACCTAACCGGGCAGGAGTCTATGATTGGATACCTGGAGGCAATCGAATGCATATGAGCAAAAAAGAATTCACTATTCCGGCCATGCTGAAAAAAACTGGATATGCAACATGCATGTCAGGAAAGTGGCACTGCAATGGAATCTTTAATCGAAAAAATCAACCGCAGCCCGGTGACTTTGGATTTGATCATTGGTTCGCCACCCAAAATAATGCCGCTCCGAGCCATAAGGATCCGAAAAACTTTGTCCGTAACGGAAAAAATGTAGGTCTAAGCAAAGGCTTTAGCTGCCAAATCGTTGCCCAAGAAGCTGTGGACTGGATAACCAAGCATGTGAAAAATAGCCCAGACCAACCTTTCTTCTCTTACGTAGCATTCCATGAACCTCATGAACCAATAGACTCTCCCAAGCACCTCATTGAAAACTATCCCAAAGCAAAGAAAAAGGGAGAGGCTCTCTATTATGCAAATGTAGAAAACATGGATTCTGCAGTCGGCCAAATAACACTCTGTCTGGATCGCCTAAATCTCACAAAAAACACACTAGTAATATTTTCTTCGGACAATGGCCCCGAAACTCTGAATAGGTACCGTAGCGCGTGGCGCTCTCACGGAAGCCCCGGCCCTCTACGGGGAATGAAACTTCACACTCACGAAGCTGGAATACGAGTTGCCGGAATAATGCGCTGGCCAATTCAAATAAAAGATAAACAAATCAGTGATTCACCTGTTAGCGCATTGGACCTCTTACCTACATTTGCAAGCCTGGCAGCAGGTGAAATCCCAATTAACCTCAAGCTAGACGGTGCTGATATCCTCAATGCATTTGGAGGGTCCTCAGTGCAGCGAAAAAAACCTCTTTTCTGGTGTTACTATTCGTCTTTAAACAAAGCCAAAATTGCTATCAGGGACGGCGAATGGAAATTGCTAGCCAGTTTGAAATCTGCTGACGGGAAAAATATCAAGGCAAGATCTATAACAGAAGCAAACCGCTCCCTGCTACAGGCAGCAAAGTTAGGGGATTTCGAGCTCTATAAAATATCTAAAGATATCAGTGAAATGAATAACCTTGCTGAAAAGCATCCTAAAGAATTAAATGTGATGGCACAAAAACTGCAATCAATCTACAAGGACGTCGTTCAGGATGCCAAAACATGGCAATGAAATTTCTCATTCAGCGGTCATTCCATTCCACACACTCAGAATAACTGATTCCAGTTCCCCCAAAAATATCCAGAGCAGAACCGACAGTAACATCTAAGCAACCTGAACTCAGCTCATCTATCTTGTGTAAGTCCTCAATGGATCTAACCCCACCGGCATAAGTCAAAGGAATCTTACCCCAACTCCCAAGCAATTTAACCAGTTCGACATCTATCCCTTCACACTTTCCTTCAACATCAGCAGCATGAATAAGAAATTCCGAACAACTATCAGACAACTTATCAAGTGTCTCATGATTAATCGAAAGGTTAGTAATTGTTTGCCAACGATCTTTTGCAACTTTCCAGCCTCCTTCAGAGCAAACTCGGCAACTAAGATCAATTACCAACCGGTCCTTTCCTACTGATTTAACCATTTTTGATAATCTTTCATCCGAAAAAAAACTCCCCTCAAAAATGTATGACGTTACAATCACATGCGTGGCACCGCGATCAAGCCACCCCGCGGCATTCTTTGGAGTAATACCTCCTCCTAATTGAAGACCTTGTGGATATTCTTTTATAGCATCACTCGCTGATTCTTCATTGCCAGATCCAAGCATAATAACATGACCTCCAACAAGGTTATCATTGCGATACATTTCGGCAAAGTGTCTTGATTTTCGTTCACTGACAAAATTTTCTATTGGTGCTTTGTCTCTATCCTCGGCAAAGGTTCCTCCAATGACCTGCTTAACAAGTCCATCATGAAGATCAATGCATGGGCGGAACTTAGTCATCTAACTGTATCAAGCGATGTAGAAGCCTCGCTGTCAAACGAATATCAATGAAGTGGACAAACTCATTAAATTCCAGCATCTTTAATGGCACATGATCAGGAACCCACTCTTAATATTAATCTGTTTTTTTAGCATTTTAGGTTGCGAAAAACAGGAAAGATCGAAAGAAGTAAAGACACTCCCCCCAGAAGGAATGGTTTTCATACCGGGTGGGTCATTCATTATGGGAACAAGTCTCGAGCCCAAGGAACAACCGGTCAGGAGCGGGGCAGAGGAATCTCCTCCTCATCGAGTCATTCTAAAGCCTTTTTATA
>JASLJT010000327.1:0-10486 GCA_030747955.1 Verrucomicrobiales bacterium
TAATCATCACGGTCAGAACTCACCCCGATCTCTTCTATTCTTATCGGATCATAGGGATGATAATTCATCTCTGAAATGGTCAAGTTCCCGGACCCTGCCGGCTCACTATCAATAGAAAAGAATGCCTCATTTAATGCGCTCCATTCCTTACTTCCACTATCATAGGACCTCGCGCGAAGCATTGCAGGAGATGTTAGAAAGAGCGGATCAGAAACATTATCTCCCCCGCCCTGAGTCGTTTCACCACGCAAAAACATATCAAAGCGAATGTCCGAACTTGAGCCGCTCCCTTGATGTATCTCAGCTGCAATCACGTTAGTTCCTGCAGAAAGCGATTGCGTCGGCACCGTAAACTCCTTCCATCCGGACTCATCGCTGACTGTACTGCTGGCAAAAGTCGAAAACGAAGCACCGGAAGCAAGGTTCTGCCGGATCACTTCCCTACCATTGATGTACACAGCGATCCCATCATCATATTTGACCCTAAGAAGGAAATTAAAAAACACTGACGGATCAGCCACTTCAACAGTAGTCCTAAAATAAGTAGTCGGATACTTCGAAGAAGAGTTCCCCCCAAAACTTAATGTTGTTCCAGCCCCTTCACCATCACTCCCGTAACCAAGTTCCGAAGGGCCACTGGGCCATGCTGAATCATCGAAGTTCTCAGCCCTCCATGCACTTCCCTGATTAGTACCATTATCTAGATACCGCCAACGGTAGCCACTGGAAATGTACGTGACAGGAGCAGGACCTCCTCCTCCAAAACTTGCAATTTGCGCATCAGGATTCACTGCACCTCCTGACAACCTCGGATCTGTTCCATCCGTTGTATAATAGATGGTGTCCGAGTCAGTTGCCATAGTCAACGCAGTGTCAGATGACACTGATCCTCCGTGTTGACTAAATACTGGCGCAATAATCTCAGGATACATGCCCGCTGATCGGAACCTACCAATCATTGTATTAGTGAGATTAGGGAAGTGGCTATTAATCAGATTCTGTTGATAATCTAGCCAGCTCTGATATTCACGGAACCGGTTCCCCCAACGAGCAGACTCAGCAATGAATCCAAGACGAGCCTCATCGACCCTCTTTTGCAATCGGGCAATGTTGCGAGCTGGCGTCAGTACTCCATCATTGAAAAAGTGCATGTGAATCCTATCAGCAAGAAGCATCGCATAGTCCGGATTTCGATTTATTAGGCTCGAACTCATCAAGTTTAGCGGGCCTGATGTACTCACTGAATGTCCTGGGCTCCTGAGAAACCCGTCCGCGTCTTTCATTTGAAAACGGAAAGGCTGACCCTGAGCTTTAGATCCTAATAATCTGACTTCACTTTCCGAATTACCACTGACCCATAGCAACATAAAATCGATCAGATTTGCATAATCGATATGATTTTCGTTAAATGCCCATGCATTGGAACCAGAAGCCAGTTGCTTAGCCTCATTCCAAAGCACTCCATTACCGTCGTAAACTTTTTCATCATTGCGAAACCCGTCATTAAGATTAACCGCATCATAATCTGACTTGGGACCTCCAAAGTAACTCGAGGCCATGTCCGCATTCCATCGTTCACGCAAATGATACTGACCCCAGTAATCCCCATTCAGATAAACATGAACGAATCTGCCATGCGGAGCGAGGTTACCCATTTCAAGCATTGAATCATCAGTGAATCGGTTTGACATATAAGCACCGCGTGACTGCATGTCGTGAGAACCGCTTCGTAAATCCATGACATCGAATCGGTCTGTTGGCGGATAGTGCTTGTAGTTAAAACCATCAAACATCGGATAGTTCAATTTAGTAGCACCATACTGAGAGCGAAAACCAATCCGAAAGCTCTTCTTACGAAAGTTCGTATAATAACCTCCAAAATGCTTCAATCCCCCATCTTCCTGAAAGCCAGGTGTTCCGTCGGGGAAAATCATCTCAACAGAAGCCGGTGACTCACTACGAATGTTGCCAGAACTTTCGTTCATGAAGGGGCTCGGGTCATCAGTAACTATAGAGACTGTAGGTACCGACTTAAGAGAATTAATCATCTGCGGGCCAAACGTTTGTGACTGCGTTACCGATGTACGCATGCGCGACTGATCCACTACGTCCTCGGGAAAAAGATAAGTCTGCGTATCAATGTTAGTCGGGCGAGATCCGGGCAAATACGCAATGGCTCGCACGACAGTAGTTCTAGTCACTCTAATTGGTCCTGCATATAGACTCCCTCGATTCGGAGAAGGATCGGTACCATCAAGAGTATACCTAATTTTCGCACCTTCGGTTGAACTCGTTATCTCAAGATCAAAAGATTCCTCAAAAAAACCGCGATCAACACTAAATTGAGTATCTCCAACAAAACCTTCAAAAGTATCACCATTGTATCCCCTAGGTGATGGCACTGCCAAATAACCGGGACCCCCGAGAGAGGGATCTGTAATCTTTTTACCGCGGAACTCCGCAGCGATAAGCATATCTGAGCTTGTGATACCGCCATTGAGCCCGTGAATAGCTAAGACGTTTTTACCTTCATTTAAAAGATAAGCAAAAGAAGTAACATTAAAATCCTGAAACTCTACCGCTTCATTGTCTGAGTGATCTGACGTGGCCTCCGAATCCCAAGTCAACCCTCCAGGCGCATTAGCGTCAGCAATTAAAGTATCATTTAAGTAAGCAACAAATCCATCATCATACTTCATCTTAAGAATCAATTCAGTAACGGAAGCAGGGTCATTGACTTCAAAAGTCGCACGGATATACACCGAGTTATTAACTCCATTAAGAGCATTCCCAAGATTACCATCATTACCAAATTGATTGGAATATGTGGAGTTCTCGTCATAGCCAATTCCCATCCGAGCTGAATCCCAATCCGCATCGGAAAATTCAATCCCAGTCCAGTCATTCCCAAGCGAATCATTTGAAGGGACTAGCACTTTAACTTCTTGCTGAGACCCGATGAGGACCGTGGGGACCAAACCCCCGCCCTGCATGAGGCCATAAGAAATATCTTCATACTGAACCGGAAGCGGAGCATCACCGGATCCAAACTCAGCTACTATTGTATTACCATCAGATTCAACTAGCGCAAGGTACTCACCTTTACCCGAAAGTTTAAAATTGGTATGCAATTCAGTCCTTGGGTCCCGACGATCCTTCTCCGAAGCAAATATCAAGAGAAACCCACTATTAGATATTTCAATAGATGGAAATTTCCACTTCGTTAATGCACCAGAATCATCAGTTAGAAAATATCCGTCAAGACTCACAGGCTCGGACCCGGAATTGAATATTTCAATCCAGTCAGATGCATCACCATCCTCATCCTCAATGGACTCATTATTGTTAGCCATAAATTCAGTGATATGAAGAGCCCCTTCCAAGGATGAACATGAAAGAAAGATCACTGAGAGAACTTTAAAAAAGACAACTATTATTGGAAGCGGCTTCATATGATTTGAATCCGAATTTAACCTTGCGGTATTGGAAGCATCTAAACCTAATATTGCTCCTAATTAATGAACAATACAAGCCCAGTTATTTTTTAGTCATGATTTAATGTTCATGGATCTTTAATTAGCTTTAAGTAGAGGTTAAATTTAATACAATAAGAACACCTGATGAAAAACCTTATCCTCTTAATAGTTGCACTGACTACTGCTCCATTCATTGCCAAAGCAAACGACTGGACACCAGCACTGGATCCAACAAAAGCCGAGGGTCTAATTGACAGTGGAAGGAATCTCGAAGTGTACCGGCACGGCATAAAAAAAGAATGGGGATACAAAGCTCCTCAAGAAGACACCTTCATTGTCATTCATCCAAAAACAAAACGTGAAAATGCTCCCTTATACGTTGTCTTGCATTCTGCAGGACACGACGTTTTCTCCTGCGTGAAATGCACAAAGCAAGTTGGCAATCATGACATCTATCATTCACCTGATAATTTCTATGCCCTCTATGTCGATTGCAGGGCAAATAGAGGAGATTGGTGGTGGGGAGGAATGCATGCCAGAGATGCTAAGCTTACCAAGAAGAATTCAGGATTGAATCCAATGCCGGCCGAGCATCGCGTCATGGACACCGTGAAATGGGTCATAGATAAATATAAAATTGATCCTGAAAGAGTCTACTTGTCCGGGAACTCGATGGGAGGGAGTGGAACTTTGGGAATTGGCCTGCGCAATGGAGATATCTTCGCTGCCATCAAAGCCAATGTTCCGGCCGGCATTGAACATGCTTCCGAAAGAATGGGCTTCACTCATAAATCTTTGATCAATTATGCTGATCCTCCGATAACAATTAATTACTCTGCACAAAATGATGGCTGGTCATCTGGTCATGACCGGTTCGTGAAGGCCATGAATGATAGGAGGTATCCACTATATTTTTACTGGGGCCCTTTCGGCCATGCCAACAATCACGCGCGCATCATTAAGGTAAATGATTTAATTAATTCCTTTGATTGGTTAAGCATCAGGAAAAATGAAGCCTACGTGGCCTTCTCCAATGCTTCCTGCAATGACAAATTACCGTGGCCAGATAACAGGTCCGATAAAAGCTCAGGTCAAGTCAATGCATTCTTTAGATGGAAAATTATAAGCGATGAAGCAAATAAGATTACATTATCACTTCACCTCACAAGCCCCACGAATTTGAAAACGGAATTTTCTATCCCTGAAGAAGCGACCACTGATATCTCCATAAGGAGAATTCAAAAGATGAAAGTAGCACCAGAAGATACACTTAATTGGCATTATGGTGAATCAAAAGGCAAAGTGAAAGCTGGTCCATGGGGATTAATTACCATTCCCAAGCTGGCAATCTCCGCTAAACCGAAGACATTAACCATTGGCAAGTAGGACAAACCCTTAATGAATTTAAAAGCAGGAATACCGGTAAATTTTAGCCCCTTAACTCTTCTTTGCTTTATTGCCTGGCAACTGAGGAAGTAATCCTTCTTCAAGAGCTTTAGATAGATACTTTTCTGGCGACTTATTCCACTTACGCAATGCCGACTTATTGTACAGATAAACTGTCTTACCATCAATCTTAACAGTTGGCGAATCAGGAGTCACTACACGCTCGTTGTATATCGGGCACATCCTCTGTTCAAGTAGTTCAACTTTATCAAGGCCAAGCTTTTCATCCATCCCAGCAAATTGAGGAAGGAGCTTTGGCATAGCTTTTATGATATACTTAGGATTCTTATTCCATATCTTGACGCAAGTCGCGCAACAGAAGAATACTTTTTTACCCTCAAATTCAACAACCTCTTCTTGATCAATTTCATCACCGACCATGATGGGACAGACCTTATTATCTGCCTGCAAGGCATTGATGAAAATGAAAGAAAAAGAAGCAATTAATAATGTTTTCATGAGATTTTTTGTATTTAATTTAAAAAAAATTTACAGTTTTGTTTAAATGAGGACTAATGACGAAATGTTATTTATTTGTGCTCTCTTAACTAATAGAGAAGGAACCCTATCAGGGTGTAATTAGATATACGGTTCTTATAAACTCCTAGCGTATTTGCTCGGACTCACACCAATCACTCCCCTAAACGCCCTTGCGAAATGACTCAGACTTTGGTAACCCACTTCGAGAGAAGCTTCACTCACATTTAGCCTTCCTGATGAAAGCAATCCGCAAGCTTTATTGATTCTTAGTTTCCTTAAATATATACTGAGTGTCATTCCTGTCTCTGCAGCAAATAAACGTGAAAGATAATGCGGGCTGCAAGCACATGATTTTGCAACGGAATTCAGATCCAGTGGACTCTGGAGATTATCACTAAGATACTCTTTGGCTTTTTCCACCCTCTCTAGAACAGCTCTCTTCTGTCGAGAACAGAAAAACTCCTTACCATCACGACTATCTGCGTAGCTCCATTCAGCCAACATTTCTAATGCCTTCGATTTGAACCATAAGCTTGAAGCCGTTCCACTAATGGACGGATTCGCTACCGACTCCGCAATAACACGTTCCTCCGGACGAAGAAATTCTCTCAAAATAAATGGAGTTTCCCCTTCTACGGGATCATTCTCAAAAATCATTGATGATAAACCTGCCCTAATATGTTCTTTATCATTTCCAAGAATTGACCTAAGAAAAGAAGCTGTAAATCTAAGATTAACAAAGCGTTGACGCCCCTTCTTGTGGAAGCAATCAATTTTACCATACGGAGCAACTTGCATCGCAATTATCATGTTCGGAAAGTACTCCTCAGTGACACCAGCAGTTCCGATGGTTCCCGATCCCTCAAGACACACTCGAAGTAAGAGTCCCGCATCATCGGAATGACACGCATACTCAATGTCCTTATTGATATCAGCCTCAATGGCAGAAAAAATAAATTCATCACACCCTGAATCTTCATTAACAACTTCTACACGCCATCCTTTCTTGGCGCTCATCCATGGACTGGAATCTTCCAATTTAATTGAGTCCTTTAGTTCTTCTTTTGGATAAATCATTTTTTAACAATTCGCTTTGAAATGATACTCATTGCCCAACCCTCTTCTGTTGATAATTAGGACGACTACTCTAATAAAGATAACTGGTAATGAGAATCATTATCAGTTATAATTGCTCAAATAAACTTAAACCACAACAAAAATATAAATCAGCTTTATTATAGTAATTTGAGCATATTTTGATCAATTAGCTCACTTCAAAAATGAAAGTATAATAGATTTTGCCTTCTCTTTCCTAAGGCCTTCGTCAGGAGTGTCTTTAATTAGACTGAATAAAGCTCGGTACAGCGGTGATCCATCCACTTCCTTATGTAGAGAGAATGTTGTTCCTGAGTTTTCCATTTGCTTGTCCAAGATGGAACTTACAAATCCCCAGTAACTCGAATTTTCTCTCCAATAATCTTTAGCTTTTGTAAAATCAACAAGGTCAGTTCTCTCATAATCATTAAGTCCGACTTCTCTACATAGAATTTCACCAGTTGCGGACACTTGCTTAAAGTTATCCTGTTCATGCACCCAACCGGATGGAGTAATGGTGTGTCTATTAACGGCCATCATTATTTCATAGTCAGTTCGTTTAGTATATTCACGACGTGGAAGTGGTCTCCGAGTCTTACTCCCCTGCCACGAAGACATCCCGCCTTTATGACTCCACTTCCCATAGCTTTCATATCGTGGACTGTCATCGACCTGATAAACTTTTTGAGTCCATGTCCCGCTAACTTCCTCATCACTCAATTCGCGACGGGTCCAGATATTGTTTCCAGAAAACTCGTAAAGTACCGGATCCTCAAATTTCCACTCCTGCTTCCAATGCTTTACAACTCTTTCGAGATCTTCAAGCCATAACACATGTTGGAGAATTATATTCTTTGGCGAATCTTTGACGACAAAAACTACTTCAGTTGCTTCGGCGAGGTAAGGCTTCTTCAGCTCATAATCTTTGCTGATAGCAATAGTTTCCATGAACTTAAAAGAGACTTCATACTCCCCTGCCATTGCCAGTATGGCTTCTCTATCTTTTTCAACTTCATCCTTAAGCTCATTAGGAGCCCCTTGGATCGAAGAAAGAAAAAAGAATGAGAATGTAAATAAGGAAGCTATTCTGATTTTTTGGTTCATCTTTTTTGATATTATTTATTTTCTATTCTTATCGGAAATGCCCGGTCCGGCAAGTCTGCCTCAGCCGCTAACGGTGACCAATGACGCATGTCACGAAGCTCATCTTCATTTAGTAAACGCCCTGACCCATCAAGCATTGCGGCCACGGCTTTACCGTTCCAACGTAAATCGACAAAGCCATGATCATCAGGATTTGATTCCTGGGTCCATGGCTTCGACTTCCAGTTTGTCCTTAATACCATAGGCGGCTGAACTTCGAAGTACCCTCTTCCATCCCAAGAATCCTCAGGATGAGAACGGGCTGAGAGAAAAACAATTAGGTCGCTAGCATTATCAATATGCGAAGTATGCCTAATGCAAAATTGGCCAATCTTCTGTTCTATTCTAGCACTTGGCCGCAAAAGGCTTCCACTTCCAAAATGGCCTCCAATAAAAGTAGTGTTCATCCCCATGTTAGGAAAAACACTAACTAGGTAGTCACTGTTTTTGTCCTCCATCACAGATTCATTGCCATTGTACAGTAAAGAGCCCTCTACGTCCTCAATGTATGGATATAATCTCCAAGGATACCTAGAATTAATAGGTGCAAAAAGCGGTTCTCCATCCTGATTGGTTATATTTGGATCTGTCTTGTATCCAGGTAGGATCTGACCATCATTATTCACAGAGTAAAGGTTAAAGGCGATCATTATGTTCCTTGCCGCTGTAAGCTCCTTGGCCATCATTGCTCGCCTTTTCAATAAGTTAAATGAACTAATTGAAACAGCAGCAAGCACAGAAATGATAGTTACTGACAACAATAGCTCCAGTATAGTGAACCCTTCTCTTTTTATGTTTAGATTTCTGGAGAAAGTCATTGAATTTACATCAGTTTTATTCGGCCTTCTGCTGAACTCTAAAAAACTTTCGCTTCTGATCGGTTTGGAACGAAAAAGCACCAATCTTATCATTACTTGCCTTTTCGGAACGAACGTCAATCCAATCGATCCCATTCCCACTCGACTGGACCACATATTCCATGCCAATTACCTGATCCCAGCTAAGAATTATATCGTCACCTTTAATCTGCATTGAGCTGATCGCAAAAGAATCATCCTTCCGAGAAGGGTTCTCATTGGCACTGTATTCAATCTTCAATCTTGGCGCGTACCCACCAAAGAATTCCTCCTCGGGACTATCTTTCGTAAAGAAATTAACAAATCCGCCTTGATGATTCGCAGTGTGTAGAGAACTCAAAACGAAGTGCAGGGAACCCGCATCCAAACCTTCACGAAGGTGCCTATTTATTTTGTTATTGCTTAGATCTAAATCAAAAACAACTTCAACCTCTTCATTCACATAGTCACCTTCATCAGGACCGCTGATGCGCCCAATTGACCATGGCTTTGACTCAACTTCCAATCCAACATTTCCGCTTACATCAATTTCATTTCCATCATCATCCCAACTGAACGGAAACACTGTACGGAGACCTCCACTAAATGCAGGAGTGTCCCTACTTAAAAAATCCTCTCCCGTATAATCTTCTCGAAAGCCTGCACCATGAAGTTCTATAGGCCGTCCAGGATCTAAATCCTCAGTCAGATAAGAACTAAACAAATCATATGTCGAGTCATATTGAAAAGAAGGTTCACCTGGTGTTATTAAAGTAATAACGATTGAATCAATTTGATAATTATCTACACCAATATCAGTTGGTATAAAATCAGTAGTACTAAATCCCAATACAAACTGTCCCATACGGTCCCAGTTTTCGGAATTAGCAAAAACCGATGCCATCCCTCTGCTCCCTGGGGTAGCATTATTTGGATAAGTCCAGCGATCGAGATAGGGTTCAGTAATTTCTACGACCTCGCCAATTGAAATCAATTGGGTGGAAAAAATAAAACAAATTGAAACAATGCTTTGAATGCGCTTCACGTCGCTTCCAGATCAAGGCAAGCCTCTTAGCAATTATTTCCGACGACGCCTAAGTAAAAATAAAGCAGAACCAGCAATGATCAGGACAGACCCGGATGGCTCTGGTATCACAGAGATACCAGCTGAATCCAAATCAAAAGTGAATACTGCAGGATTGTTCTCAAATCCGTCAGGGCCACTGGCTCCAATCTGGACATGCCCTATATTAGAAAACACTCCTTCAAAAGTGCTTCCCTCATACGTAACGAATGAAGGATTGTTAGGATCGATCGGAATTTGAAGCTCTGTCCATGTATCAGCAAAGACAGGCGCAAATGAAACGGCTGTTCCTCCGGGAAAATTAACAGATGATGCAAATCTTGAAAAGAAAGTCAATGGCACAGGTGCGTTATGACGCACAGAAACTGAAAACATTGCCACATTTCCTGCTATCCAATTCCCTTCAAAAGCCCCATTGCTAGAACCAGTCTTATCAGGAAGGAAAAATTCGTCTTGTGCCCTAAAGAGAACACCTTGACCCGGATCAGAAAATGAGGCGTTCGTGGTGATGTAACCTCCACCATCAGCGCCTCCACTGGGTTGCCATCCAATTGGTTCAGATGCTGCATTACCCCAATTCGCATTATTGTTATCAAATCCTTCAGTGAATGTTGTAATTGCCTTAGCCTCAGATAGTCCAAACGATACTAGGCAAAGAATCGAAAATGAGGCTTTGGTTAGTTTCCCCTGCGAACGTAATGTTTTCATTTTTTTGTTTATTGATTGTTGTAATTTTTTTAACATCACCGTGTTAACTGTTACGGTCTGTTTCTTGAGACGAAGATCTGATGTATTAAGATTCATTATTCTTAAATTTTATGTATCTATGGCGGAATAAGGACTTATTCGCTATCGTCGGCTTGCTTAAAGTTTGCTCCGAATTGACACGTCCTACGTTTCTAAAACGCCATACGAACACCGACCAT
>JASLJT010000328.1:0-6689 GCA_030747955.1 Verrucomicrobiales bacterium
GTCATCAAAGTCTGAGTCCAGTGGCCAGTAGGACACTAGGTTCGTTTCAAAGGCAATGGCAGTGACGACTAACGGATCAGTTCCGTCCTGAATCTCATTGAAGTCGCTGATTCCGTCCCCGTCCGTGTCCCTATTATCAGGATCCGTTCCTGCTGCAATCTCTGCCCCATCGAGAAGACCGTCCCCGTCCGCGTCAGGTTTCAATGGATTGGTCTCATGCACTTCGATTTCATCTTTGTCACTGAGACCGTCCTCATCAGAGTCTGCCATGTCAGGCTTGGTCCTTAACTCATATTCTTCAATGTTCGTTAACCCATCCTCATCATCGTCCCCTTCAGGATCATCGACTCCGTATTTCTCTTCCCAGTAATCCGGTAACCCGTCACCGTCCGCGTCATCGGAGCCGGCGACCGCGATCACCAGATTGTCGATGAATAGGTCCTCGTTGGCACCGCCTACACGGGCCGAGATAATAAAGTTATGTTCGTCATTGGCAATAAAGTCTCCAGTGTCCACGTTGCTGAAGTCAGCGTTAGTGGTCAGTCCGGTCGTCGTGAAGGAAGCTCCGGAGGCTGGGTTCCAGCTAATTTCCACGGTTCCAGTCTTTCTGGAGTCATCCTCAAGAATGACACCGTTAGTGAAGTCTAGCTGACCAACGTCCGCTCCTCCGGCAAGACCAGAGATGTTAACGCCTTGCTCAGCGTCACCGTTACGCCAGGTGTCAACTTCCCAAGAGATGTTCTCAGTCACGCCCGGGCGTCCGGCCATTCCTTCTTCAGCTTGTCCCTGGTCACCCAGTGGGGCATCGCCGTAGTTGAAGGAGAATCCGTCAGCAGGATCATTTGCGCCTGGTGAGTCATACAATTCGTAATCAAAGCTCACTGTGAATCCCTGAGAAGAGCCCGGCAGTGCCGGGACCGAGAAACTTGAAAAACCGAGCCCCTGCTGATCAATAGTCAATTGAAGGCGTCCGTCCTGCACTGATGCGGCTTGGCCGAAGATGACTGAACCGTCTTCCAAGTCCGTAGTTCCATCATCAAATTCATCAAAGTTTTGTGAATACGTGGCTCCTGCTCCACCGGCTCCGATCGGGCTGGCCCCGTCCGCTAGGGCCTGAATCGTTCCTTCTGGAAGAACTTCCCTCCAGATGGCCACGTCATCAAGGTGCCCATCAAACTGTTCGCTGCCGTTATTACGTGCACCCAAAACGAAGGTGCCGCTACCGTTAGGGGCTCGCTGAGCCTGTGGGCCTCCGTCAAGCTGACCGTTCAGGTAAATGGCGGCCGTGTCAGCGGCTCCGTCATAAGTCCATACCGCATGAATCCATTCTTCAGCTTCGAGCGGAGTACTCGCGTTCCAGTCCGCTCCCCAGTGCGCACTGTGGAGGACACCACCATTACGGATTCCGTTATGGATGCCCTGATTGGTCTGGCCCCAGATGAAGCCCTGACCACCGGCAGAACCGATCGGCTTGATCCAGCACGCGAAGGTATAACTGCCATCCTCAAAGGTGTTAATATCAGAACCCATGTCGATACCAAAAAAGTCGAGATGACCGCCCGTAAAACTGGCTCCGGTCCTTGGTGTTGACCCTCCATCTGCTCCATCCACATCAAAGCTAACGGCCCCGTCAATTTCACCGTCATTGCCGTTAGCACTGAGGTCCACAGCCTCGTCTTCAAAGTCTACGAAAAGGTATGGAGGAGGTATCGCTCCCTTACTGTTGGGATCATGGGGGTCAGTTCCTCCGACAATCTCACCACCGTCTCCGTACCCGTCACCGTCCGTGTCGGCATCATGAGGATCAGTTCCGGTGTCGTCATTATCAACTAAGGTTCCCGAATTGGTTTCGACTCCATCCAAGAGTCCATCACCGTCCGTGTCTGCATTCTTAGGATCGGTTCCAGTATTAGTAGCGCTCACATAAGTTCCGGTATTCGTCTCGACACCATCGAGGAGTCCGTCCTCATCCGTGTCTGCTACGATTGGGTTCGTCTTGGTCTCCTCGTACTCATCGAGGTCCGTTAACCCGTCACCATCAAAGTCTCCGGTACCTGAGCCCGGGCCTGGACCAGCAGCATTACCGTTCAAGTCTTCAAGATTATCCGCGATCCGTTCTTCCCATGAGTCAGGTAGTCCGTCCTGATCCAAGTCACTTGGTGGAGCTGCAATTTGATTAGTGAGTCCATACATATGAAAGCTTCCTGGGGCTCCCTGAACTTCATCATCAGCCACAGTGAACTTGACTAGAAGTTCCTCATCATCACCTGCAGTGTATCTGTAACTGATATAATAGGCCTGGTCTCGAGTTTCCATGTTAATGGGCTCGGTTTCGGGGTGGTCCTCACTGAATGTGACGGTATCTATAGTTTCTCCTGAAATGAATTCAACGGTCTGCTGACGTTGAGTGGTGTTATCCCATTTGCGGGAATATAAGCGTAACTCATAGTATTGACCTTCTGTTAGCCCGCTCAGAGTGAATGTCTGATTAGAACCTACGGCACCGTCATTATTGAAAGTGAATGACCCTAAGAGTGCCTGAAGACCCGGTCCTGTGACTCCGCCAGCTCCTGGACTCCAGCCGCCATTATTGTCATCGAGTTGATTTTTAATTGAAGATACGTCCCACCAAAAGTCTTCCGGCGTTGTGCTATTGTTGAGTAATTCAAATTCCACGCCATTAACGGTTTCGGCGCCACCACCACTTATTGCGTGTGTATAGGTGTTGTCAGTACTGATGCCGGTACTCTCATCATCGGTGAGAGGGCCAACGAAAGAAATGATACTAGCGGGAGTCGTTGAGTTGACGACGATTCCTTGAAGTATGGGATTATTGTCAGCATTCACAGGAGGGTCTCCTCCAATGTTTTGTTGCATTGTAATTGCAATGGTCCCGTCATCATTGGCGCTGAAATCACCAGAATACACAAAGGAATTTTCAGGTGACCAAAAGCTGTCACCTCCTTCAGACGTAATATTATCAACGACTAGCTCATCGTTCACCGCAATGTCCCATCCTCGGTTCCGGTCTGCTCCTTCATTGAAAAGTAACTGCACATTATAGATGCTGCCGGCATTGAGTCCGGTAATGTCAACGGTCAGGGGACTAGGCGCGGCTGACCAGCGAATGTCACGCATAACTTCACTAAGATTGGAGACTGAATCCGCATCATCTCCGGTGAATGATGGCCCTCCTCCACCATTTGACCAGTTATCAATGAAATGAGTGGAAGTGGAAGTTACGCTGACTCCGTCCTTTTCGACCATTCCTTCTCCGACCGTTTGGGCCCCTAGCCCGTCCCGGTCCGTATAAAATTCGACACCATTAATGATGGAATCAGCGTTTCCGTAAACGTCCACCGCGATGATGGCATTTGAAGGATCCAGATCAAGATCGTCTGGTCCGGTAATTTCTTTTATCTCTCCTTCGATGATTTCGAAGGCGTTACAAATATGATTGCCGGTTAAGGTCATCAATAGAATCAAAAGCAGATGAAGTGTTTTCATTATTGTGAAGGTTAAGGTTGGTACCTATTAAGCCAGACCAATTGGCTTCCGGTAAAGTAAAAAACCCTTACTTCCTGTCGCTTCTGTAGGGATTCTTTGAGCGATAAATTTCCGCTTTTTGCTGGAGTTTATCAACAATTTGGAGTTTTCCCGCAGCCTTTGCACTTTTGATCGCTTTATTAATTGTTATAACGGCTTCAACAAATTGACCGTTTTCTGCCTGTGCAGCAGCTAGTGTGTCCAGAGTCGCAAAGTTCTTATGATCTGTTTTCTGATTCACTTCCTCGGATAATTTTAGGGCGTCCTTTGCATCCCTTATCTTATCATCAGGATCCGTTGCCAGTATCCAGGCAAGATTATTTTTGGCATTAAGGGCAAGGTCGTTTTTAGCAATGATCTTGCGATAAATTTCGACTGCTTCTGAGGGATCCTTATTTCTTTGATGAGCAATGGCGAGATTGATCTGGTACGGAGTATGTTCGGGTTTGAGGCCGATCGCGGCATTGAAGAAATCAATGGCTTCGTTTTCTCTGTCAATCTGTTGGTGAGCCTTACCAAGAGTATCCAATATTAAAGGGTTATTGGATCCAGATTTTGCTACTTCTTGAAACGCCGAATTTGCAGCGTCATGGTTCCCTGTCATCCATAGAACAACACCCGATTGAATTTTTAGTAATGGTTGGTTTGGTAGTAGATCGATAGCTTTCTGATACGCTTCGGATGATGCTTCCCAGTTCCTTTGGCTCTGTTCCAGAGCGGCAATGAAGATCCAAGCCTTGGCTTTGTTGATTGTGCTTGAATTACCTTTTCCTTCTATTGCTTTATTAGTTAATTTTTGAGCTTCGAGCCGGGCCTCTTGAAAATAATCACCTTCCTGGTAGGCCTTAGCAAAGTCGAGAGGTCCAATCTTGAAGAGTTCGGCCCCGTCGTTGCTTTTGAATGGAAAGGACGATTCAGAGACTGCCCTCGGTGACGCGCTTAATAAATTTATATCCTTTATTAATTGATCGGTGCTGATAGGGCCTCTATAGATGATTGCGAGTTGGCCATGCTTATCAAAAAGGAAACTCGAAGGCAGTGGCAATGGACGTTCCCGGGAAAATAATTGATTATGTAATACGGTAAGGAGCCTCAGGCTCTTCGCGTCGGTGACGCCGACATTGAACGGATAGTTATTTTTCCTTATCAGTTCTTTGGCTTTTGTTAGGTCCGGTTCTGAGCCGTCTTCGGTGATGAATTCTGTCGTTAGTGCGATGATTTGCAAGCCCCTGGATTGGATTTGGCTATAATGTTTTTTGAAGTCAGATAATTCTGCAACGCATGGTCCGCACCAGCTCGCCCAGAGATTAATTAGAGTAGGTGATTTCCCATTCTTTTCTGGTTCGTATCGTTTCAATTCTCCATTAAAATTAACATATTCGATGACTGGAGCCTTGACTCTTTGGGTTAGGATAATTCTGGCCTGTTCTGTTTGGGTTTGCGGTTCAGGTCTTGATTCTGGAAGATTAATTTTGCGTTCTTTTATTGTTTTTTTTAGGGCTTGCCCTGACCCCTGCACGATGCGGTACTCCGTTCCTGGAACAATTCCCTCAAATTTTTCTTTTGTTCCTCCTGGCCATGAAACCTCGAGAGTTCCTTCCTCGGAATCACTATTTTTCATACCGAATAGGATCCTCTTGCTGGCTTGACTGAGGAAACCTCCTCCGGCTCTCAGGACACGTGTCATTTTTCTTGATCCCATGACGAGAGTCAGCTTTGCGCCGATCGCGTCAAAGTTACATGTTGTTCCTTCTAGATAAAAACTCACTGAGCCTGACCTTTGTTCTTTTTTTAGATTATTTCTTAGGAAACGGATCCTTGGCCCTTCTCTGTTCGTTGACCAGAGATCAAGGTCTCCGTCATGGTCCCAGTCAGTTGCGATAATTGCCCTAGTGTCATCGATTAAATTTAGACCACTCGCGGCTGAAATGTCTGCGAATTTAAGATCGGATCCTATTGTCTCTGAGCCGAGATTTAGAAAACAGCAGTTCTTTTCGTATCCACTGAAAGAACGGCCCCGAGTTATCATGGAACCGAGAGCGTCCCAGTTCTGAAGATAACTTCCTATTTCTGAATTTGGAATTTTTTTGAGAGGTGATTGAGCCACGACCTGACGCCAGTAAAAGCTTCACAAGTCACCAGTGTCACCGGATTGTGTGATGAAGCCATTCCCCACTATAATGTCCTGCATTCCATCATTATTTATGTCCGCGAACCTTGATCCCCACGCCCATCTCCCCATGGTCACTCCGGCCTCGAGACTCACATCTTTAAATTTGCCGTTTCCGGAGTTTAAGAAAAGAGAATTCCCGCGTGCGTGCCGCCGGAAACCTGAAATAGATTCCTGATCAGCTTCTCTCTGAAACTGACGTTGGTAAGCGATGCGGTTTCCAGCTGAGGACCACATGTTACTCACGTACAAGTCCTGATCACCGTCACCGTCAGCGTCTGACCAAGAAACAGACATGCCTGCTGACATGTCCTCGACTCCAGCCTCTGCGGCGACATCAACGAACTTTGTCCTGCCTGAGCTGTCCCTGTCATTCCTGTAGAGATTATTGCGTCCATAATCGTTGGCGACATAAAGGTCAGGGTCCCCGTCCTGGTCATAGTCTTCCCACGAAGAGGCGAGAGTGAATCGTCGATTATTACTGTCCATTCCAATGCTCACAGTGACGTTTTTGAATTGCCAATTAAGGTCATTTCTTAATAGGGCGTTACGGCCACCGTTATTGGCGTCATGGTAAGGGATTGGGCGAGCAAGCATCTGGTTTCCGTTCCCGTGAACCGAAGAGCGTCGTAAGGAATAGCAACCAACATGAAGGTCAAGATCTCCGTCCAGGTCAAAATCAGCGGCACTGATGCACATTGGGGCAGATTCCGGAATCAATTTGGTGGTTTTTACTGTGAAGTTTGCTCTACCGTCATTGGCCATAAATATTATGCCGAGCGTAGTGGCGATGACAAGGTCCTGGTCTCCGTCATTGTCCATGTCAAGGAACAGTGCTGATTGTGTCTGCAACCTGAAGTTGGTTCCGGAAAGGGAAGACGCATCAATGAGCTGCCCATCAGATTTGCTAATAAATAACCGATTAGGTAAACTCCCCGGTTCACAGACATAGATATCATCGATCCCGTCTCCG
>JASLJT010000329.1:0-8119 GCA_030747955.1 Verrucomicrobiales bacterium
AAAAAACCTTGAAAGGTTGGCTCCTTTCCAGCAACCTAGCTTCCCCAAATATATAAACAATAATTCTTCACACCAATATAAAAAAATGGCACGTCCAGTCACACTATTCACCGGCCAGTGGGCCGACCTAGACACCGATACAATCTGCAGCAAGGCCAAGTCATTCGGTTATGACGGAGTCGAACTCGGCTGCTGGGGAGATCACTTTGAAGTCGATAAGGCAGACGCAGACTACTGCAAGGCCAAGCGTGAAACTCTAGCCAGTCACGGATTAGAATGCTATTCAATTTCAACTCACCTCGTTGGACAAGCCGTATGTGACAACATTGACGAACGGCACCAGCAAATTTTACCAGACTATATTTATGGTGACGGCGAGCCGGAAGGAGTACGTCAACGCGCTGCTGAAGAACTGATTAAAACAGCTCACGCTGCTAAGGAGTTTGGAGTAAAAGTTATCAACGGATTCACCGGCTCTTCAATATGGCACTTAGTATATTCATTCCCTCCTGTACTGCCGGGACAAATCGATGCCGGATATGAAGATTTCGCTAAGAGGTGGAAGCCGATATTAGATGAGTTTGTTAAATGCGATGTTAAGTTCGGACTAGAAGTTCATCCTACTGAGATCGCTTTTGATATAGCTTCAGCGCAACGCGCAATTGATGCGCTGGACGGGCACCCCGCATTTGGATTCAACTACGATCCTTCACACTTTGGATATCAAGGAGTCGATTATGTTGAATTCATATACCGATTTGCTGACCGCATCAATCACGTTCACATGAAAGACGTTAGTTGGTCCAGCACTCCAAAAGATGCCGGAGTTTTCGGCGGGCACGTGGACTTCCACAATCCTTCTAGGTTCTGGGACTTCAAGTCTGTCGGTCGAGGCAACATTGACTTCGAAAAAATTATCAGAGCTTTGAATGATATTAAGTACATGGGGCCCCTCAGCGTTGAGTGGGAAGACGGTGCAATGGACCGAGAATTCGGAGCAACTGAAAGCTGCCAATATGTCAAGAATATCGATTTTCCACCGAGCGACATTGTCTTTGATGCGCAGTTCGCTGAAAATTCGGAAGACTAAGGGCAACCCTACATTCCATCTCATCAACCAAAATAAATAGCCTCCCCCGCTACATGGGCATGGGTTTGTTATACACAAAACTAATGACAATGAGATTTCTCTTACTTGCAATTTGCATTCCATCCATGGCCTCGGCCAAATTAGATTTACCCAAGATCTTTGGAGATAACATGGTAATTCAAAGGGACAAACCAATTCATGTATGGGGAAGTGCTGCACCCGAAAAAAACGTGAGAGTAATTCTAGGCAAGCGTGACCTCACCACAAAAGCAAACAAGGAAGGAAAATGGTCACTTGAGCTTGAACCGTTGCAAGGATCAGTGCAGGCAAAGTCACTAACCGTAAGATCAGAAAATGAAACCATTGAATATGATAATATACTAATTGGTGATGTGTGGGTACTTGGAGGACAAAGCAATATGGAAGACGTTCTCGAAAGCATTTATCACGGTGACACTGAAGTGCTTTCCGCCAATTTTCCAACGATACGGCTAATGACAATCCCTCAGAAAGCGACTAACGAACCTCAAAATGACATTGAACGAATCAATGAATTTAACGCATGGGAAAATCGTTATGAAATGAAAGGGCAGTGGCAAGTTTGCACTCCAAAGTCAGTCGCCAGATTCTCAGCCATAGGATATATTTTTGGAAGGCGCTTGCACATGGTGTCAGGCATTCCCGTTGGATTAATCGATGCCTCCGTTGGCGGCACAACAGCAGAAGCATGGACTTCCCGTAAAGATCTTAACTCAATTAATAATGCCAAGCCTCTCATAGAAGAATGGGATTTAAAAATTGATCAGTATGATGCTAAGGCCAGCCTTGCTGCTAGAATTCAGAGGTGGGAGAAAGACACTGAAAACCGGAAAAAACGTGGCGAAAAACCGAATCCAAAACCGACAAAACCTGATCAGGATCCTGCCAATGACAGAAACAACCCAGGGGCTTCTTTTAACGCAATGATAGCCCCAATTAGCGGTCTCAATGTTAGTGGGGCCGTCTTCAACCAAGGATATAATAACGCACTTGGGAATGCACGACCTAAGCTTTATCAGAAAACTTTCAAGGCTATGATAGAGGGGTGGCGCGCAGCTTTCAGGAACGAATCCATGCCTTTCTGTGTCATTGGCCTCACTCCGGGTGGTGAGCCTCAGACTCTCGAAAATTTTGAACTGCGCATGATTGATGCTGGACCCTTCATTCGGGAGGCCCAACACGCTGCGGTGAAGTCTCTGAAGGGAGCAGCTTTCCTTCCCGCTTATGATCAGCAGGTGCCCTGGTATCATCCACATAAAAAATTCGAACTCGGAGAACGTGCCGCAAGGTGGGCCCTAAACACTTGCCTAGGCCACAATAACATTGGATGGAAACCTGTAGAAATTATCGAAGCAAAGAAACAAGGAGACCATTTCGAACTTATCTTTAATCGACCCGTTAGGGTCCATGATGGAAGGCCCTTTTCTGGTTTTTCATTAGCCGGGAAAGATAAACATTTTGTACCAAGCAAAGCCGAATTTGTTATCACGGGAAAAGACAAAAACAAGAGACCTATCCATGATGAAAAAAGGCTAAAGGTTTGGAGCCCTCTAGTTGCTGATCCAGTCGCAGTCAGATATGCCTGGGCCAGAAACCCTATAGGAAACGCCGTTAATTCAGCTCATCATGAACGCACAATTCCTATACCATCATTCAGGACCGATGACTGGGACTGGCCAGAAGCCCCATTTGATGCAGAAGGAAATGATAGTAAAAATGCACACCGACAAGCAATTTACGAGTTAAGGAACATGGCTCGAGACAATAATAAGAAACGACTAAAAATAGAGGACAATTAATCTCCGGATTCCTCGATCATTTCTCCTTACAATTGAGCATTCCGGTCCACCTCATTAAGAAAAGATTCCATGACTCTTCGTTGCTTCTTTGTCGGGCGCCCTTGACCAGATGACTTTATAACCGCAGTTCGCAGAGCAGGTTCCGATTCCAGAATATATTCTTCTTTGAATTTACTGGCTTCTTTAGGACCAATTCGCTTTTCGAGCAAAGCGGACACTGTCACCCTAATAAGCGCCTTCCCTTTCTTCACCTCTAACTGGTCGCTCACACGCAAGAGTTTGGATGCCTTTACTGCGATCCCTCCCATCCGGACCCGGCTCTCACGACAAGCTTTCGCCGCCAGACCACGAGTCTTAAATACCCTCACACTCCACAACCATCTATCGACTCGAACTGAATCGGCTCCTGTGCTCCCTTTATTTTTCAATGGATCACTTCCTTTCACCTCTCTTACGGGCAACGCAAGCAAGCTCAAAGGCACGCTCCTCACCATATCGTCTAACAGAAAATTTCATACGCCTCCGAACACCCGGGCCAGAAGACCATGTCGCCTGCCAAAACTCATAACGGCTAGTCCCTGACTTTATAATTATTCGAGACACTCCAACTACCCCCGAAACGTTACGCCGAGTCAACTTACCTTCGGCCCCGGCGCGTTCCGGTTCAGGCAATTTGGCAAGCAATTCATCTCTGTACGCTCTTGCAATCCTCAGTGCACTGTCAGTTCCACCATATTTACCATCAGAAAAAAACTTCGAAAACTGTCTACCTTGCCGTCTCAGTCTGACCTGCCATCCATGACTCCGCATCACTGGCAAATCGATCCGCGAAATAGCATAACTATCCATATCTAAGGTAAAAAATAATTTTACCATCACTCACACGACGGTCAAACGAGTCTTTATTAGCCTCGCAAATACGTTGGTACTGAATCTTTTGTTCCAGAATCGCCTGATTTGAGCGTAGAAACACCGGAAATCAATGACTGCTTAAGAATGGCAATCGCCAGCGCATTCCGAAAGAAATCGTTCAGAAGTTTCGTTTTATGAGAATTTTTTCTATTTTTACTTTCCATCGGACTTTCCCCCGATACTTATTTTAATGCTCCAAGGAGAAATAATACGGATTCAACCAAAGACTTCTTTCAATGCATTCATACAAATAACGACAGAATAATTCATTTTTGTTTAATTTTTACATGGGAACCATGTAAAAATACTGCATTGAAAATTTCAGCTGTAATTTTTTATCCCTAGCCCATGTCTGATCAAACCAATTTAACCGAAGAGGAGATTCACCGTTATGCCCGACATATTTCTTTACCTTCATTTGGTATGGAAGGGCAAATATGCCTAAAGGAGTCCAGCGTCCTCTGCATTGGTGCCGGAGGCTTAGGCTCTCCAGCAACCATGTATCTTGCCGCGGCCGGGGTCGGCCGCATAGGGCTAATGGACATGGATGAAGTCGACGCATCAAATATACAAAGACAGTTACTGCACGGGACAGATGATATTGGCAGAAAAAAAATAGAGTCAGCAAAAGATACGATTCACAACATCAATCCAAACGTTCAGATTGACACATTTGGTGAGGCGTTCAGACCTGAAAACTCAATAAAAATTGCAAATAATTATGACCTCATCATTGATGGAACTGATAATTTCCCTGCCCGTTATCTAGTCAATGATGTCGCCAAAATTCTAGAAATTCCTAACGTTTACGGATCCGTTTTCCGCTTTGAAGGACAAGTCTCCGTTTTCGCTCCGCACCTTGGCGGCCCATGTTACCGTTGCCTATTCCCCGATCCTCCAGCGCCGGGCGCTGTCCCTGACTGAATTGAAGGAGGTGTTCTGGGCGTGCTTCCCGGTATAATAGGAACTTTTCAAGCGACCGAGGCAATTAAGCTTCTGACCGGAGTCGGTGAACCCATGATCGGCAAATTATTGCATTACGATGCATTATCATCACGATTCAAATCCTTCAACATTAGGCAAGATCCCGATTGCCTTCTATGCGGAGAAAATCCCACTATCAATGAACCGGTAGAAATTAAGAATTATTGTGACAATGAAAACTCGTTACCCCAGATTCAAATAAAGGAATTAGAAAAAATAATTAACGAATCAAAACCTTATTGCCTTCTCGATGTCAGAACACAAGATGAAATCAATGAATATAGGATCAACCCTTCAAAGTGGATCCCTCTTGACGAACTTGATGCAAGGATATCTGAAATCCCATCATCCGATCCTCTGTATGTAATATGCAAGTCAGGAATAAGAAGTTCCAAAGCCGTATCTATACTTCATTCTGAAGGTTTACTTAATGCAATCAATGTATCTGGAGGCATTGATGCATGGAGAAAGGAAATCGACATGTCGCAGCCCAACACCTAGTTTATTGAAATCGGATCAAATATAACTAAAAGTGTAATTAACATGAACGAAGAGAGAATCGGACCTGCCCTTGGAAAGCTTCCCAGTGGAGTTTATATTGCTACTAGCATACTCGACGGGGAAGAGGTCGGGATGCTGGCAAGTTTTGTAGAGCAAGCAGGATTTGATCCACCAATAATTACTGCGGCCATTAGTGTAGGCCGTCGCCTGAACGAAGCTATCCAAGAATCGGGCCTCATTGGAATTAATGTACTTGGCGAAGAGGATGGCCGCTTAATGAAACCCTTCAATCAGCATGAAAATAGGTCCCCCTTTGATTCACTCGAGTTAGAAGATAATGAGTATAACATCCCCCAACTCACCGAGGCGTTAGCATTTCTTGCCTGCAAAGTAACCGGCAAGATCGAATCTGGGGATCACACTATTTATGCAGCGGAAGTTATGGATGGAATCCTTAATGATCCGGACAGATCGCCTATGGTGAGAATCAGAAGGAACGGATTCCAATATTAACTTTGAGCCCTCTCAAAGATCCAATTCAGGCTTAAAATCAGCCGCATGGTAGGAACTGCGAACTAAGGGTCCAGACGCAACATGTCTAAAACCTTTTTCCTCAGCTACCTCCTTAAGTCGATGAAATTGATCCGGGTGAATATACTCAACGACAGGAAGGTGCTTTTCCGAAGGCCTTAAGTACTGACCGAGCGTGAGAACTGTGACATTATTTTCCAGCAAATGATCCATTGACTCCATGACCTCATTCTCAGTTTCGCCAAGGCCAAGCATGATGCCACTCTTCGTAGCCACATTATAGCCTAACTCATCAGCAAATTCCTTAGCCTTTTTAAGCACTTCGAGTGACCTCCTGTACTGGGCCCTGGACCTGACCAATTTCGTGAGCCGCTCCACAGTTTCTAGATTGTGATTAAAAATATGAGGCTCCGATTTCATACAAACTCTCAACGCATCATTTTTGCCATTAAAATCTGGAACCAAAATCTCAATAACTACCCCCGGATTGGATTCCTTAGTCGAAGTTACCGTTCTAGAAAAATGCTCAGCCCCGCCATCAGCCAAATCATCACGTGCCACCGCGGTAATCACAACATGATTCAATCCTAACCGCTTCGTTGCTTGTGCTACCCGGACCGGTTCATCAGATTCGAGTGCAAAAGGCTTAGCTGTCTTGATGGCACAGAACCCACAGGCCCTAGTGCAACGGTCCCCGGCAATCATGAATGTTGCAGTTCCCCCGCTCCAGCATTCCCAACGGTTAGGGCACTGCGCCTCCTCACAAACCGTAGTCAGACGCAAATCATCAATGAGTCCCTTTGTGGACCAGAAAACCGGATCACTCGGTAATCGCACCTTTATCCATTCGGGTTTATTTTCCCTATGCAATGTTGGATTGATCTTACAAGACATTTGTTAATTCAACCCTATAGGATTGATGAACTTTGGCAAACTACTGTTTTTAAACTTTTCTTCGCCCATCCAGTGCCCTGTACAAGGTCAATTCATCAGCATTCTCAAGCCCTCCACCAGCAGGGAGGCCCTGAGCCAATCTAGTTATATCTAACTTTAAGCCCTTTCCGACAATTAAATCAGCAAGATAATTTGCCGTCGCCTCACCCTCAACGTCTGAACCCACTCCCAAAATGACTTCACTAAAA
This sequence comes from Verrucomicrobiales bacterium, assembly GCA_030747955.1. Taxonomy (GTDB): domain Bacteria; phylum Verrucomicrobiota; class Verrucomicrobiia; order Verrucomicrobiales; family DEV007; genus EC70. Next base: position 6,999 of record JASLJT010000329.1, read on the forward strand.
CCAGAACCTTCGATTCTCGAAATCAAAGAGCCAATCCTCAGATCTTCTGGACCTATATTATCGAGCGGTGCAATTTTTCCTCCCAGGCAATGATACGTCCCTTTAAAGACACCGGTCTTTTCAAGAGCAATGACATCAGTGGGTTGTTCAACGACACAAATGACTGAACCATCTCGTCCAGAATCATTACACAAAAAACAACCCTTTTCATGACTCTTAAAAAAACCACAAATTTCACATGCTCCTATTAACTGAACTGAATCCTCAACCACCTCCGATAGAAGAGATGCAAATTCTCTATCCTGATTAATTAACCAAACCGCAACTCTCTCAGCTCCCTTGGGTCCGATCCCTGGAAGTTTTTTCAATGTGTCTATGAGATTTTTAATCTCTTCCGGAAAATCCAAACGAGCCATATTCGTATTATTTACAATGATACAGAAAAAATATCACGTAATTTCCCCTTCTATAGTAGTTACAAAAAGGCAATCATTCATTTTGTTTCCGCATCACGGTATGAACTCACTACCATGGAACTCAGATATGAATCCGGATCCTTTACCGCTTTTGAATCAACAGTAAATTCATCTTTTCCAGTGTTCTTCTGGATCAGTTTGAGACCGAACTGATAATCCTTGAATAAAAACTCACATAATTGCAAAGGACGGGTCCCTTCTTTGACTGCTCGTTCACCAATTGCCTCCACAGCATCCTCGCTAAATCCAATTCGGACCCCATGATTCTTCAGAAATTCTGATGAAAAAAGTTCCAGTTCCTGACCAACCCTGCCAACACTAACTTTTCGGCCCTTCTTCTTATATTCCTCAAGGACCTTCGAATTATTATTCACTAATTCAGCATTAATCTTAAGTTCACTGACAGAAGTTCCCGGAAGCTCAAATTTAAAATCTCTAAGGATCCGCTCACAAACAGTCAGAAGCCCTCTGGCCCCGGTCTTTTCTAGCGCAGCTCTCTCAGCAATAATTTCCATGGCCCCTTTCTCAAACTTGGCTTGAATACCGTAAGCCGCAAATTCCTGTTCATATTGCCGAAGAAGACTACCCTCTGATGATTTCATAATCTCAAAAAGGTCCTTAGAATCCAGATGCTCACAAACGACA
>JASLJT010000330.1:0-10260 GCA_030747955.1 Verrucomicrobiales bacterium
ATTATGATCCAGCAATCTCAGAACTGATACGAGAATTGAAGGGAACCGGCACAGTCATTGAGCTGTATGTTCAAGGAGATAAAAACAACAACACCGACGAAGAGGCTGTAAATTTTGTTAGAGAAATTGCAGGTCAAGCAAAGGAATCTGGTCTTAATGTAGTACTTTACCCTCATGCCGGTTTCTACATAGACCGGATCGGCGATGCCGTCAGGATTGCTAAAAAGGCAAACCAGAAAAATGTCGGCGTCATGTTCAATCTTTGTCATTTCCTGCAAGTCGAACCAAAGAGTAACATGAAAGAAGCCATTGAGAATGCTGCGCCATTTTTATGGCAAGTAAGCATCAGTGGCGCTGAAGAGGGTAGCCGTTCATGGCAGAAACTAATACAGACTCTTGACCGAGGTAATTTTGATCAGTCTAAGCTAATGAACATTTTGAAGGGTGTCGGATTTAATGGTCCGGTAGGCCTACAATGCTATGCTATCAAAGGTGATTCGAGGGAAAACCTAAAACGATCCATCAATGCATGGAATGCAATCTGGATACCCTAATGAGATCCGTGATTAGAATGCAACAGCATCAATGAAATGAATAAATTATCCAGCTATCCAAATATGAATCCATTTGGAGTGCTTTTTTTATTTCTTTTTTCATCCATTATTTGGACTCAGGGCAAGGAATCTACCGCAATCAATAAACTTAAGGAAAGTGGTGGGATCATTTCCTCTGCAGATAATGGCGGCTGGAGAGTTGAGTTTCATCTGAAGGGAAGAGATCTGCAGGACGAAGGACTCGAACCAGTTCAAGACTTAAAAGATGTCAGACTATTGAATTTGCGGGATACAAAAATAACAAGTTCCGGAATTAAGCACATCGAAGGAATGAAAAACTTAAGACGGTTGCATCTGGAAAGGACCCAAGTCGATGACGCATGCATCGATTACCTATCAGGCCTTCAAGAACTCGAATACCTGAACCTTTACTCAACAAAGATAACTGATAAGGGCCTAGCAAAACTTAAGGATCTTAAGAATCTCAAACAGTTATTCGTCTGGCAAACCGGAGTCACTAACGCTGGTGTTCAGAAACTAGAAAACCAATTACCAAAATTAAAAATCATAGGGGGTGTTGATTTGGACAAAATAGTTGCCGTAAAAAAACCACCACCCAGACCCACTGAAGATCTGAAATGGATCCCATCAACTGGAGAAATACCTCCAAGATCTATATCAGGTGATAATACAACCATCATATTTCACAACCAAATGAAGCAAAAAGTGAAGATCTATTGGGTAGAATATAATGGCAGACTTAAACTTTATGGAGAAATAGCCCCGGGAGGAACCAGAGAACAAAACACCTATTCAACAGCTAGCTGGCTTGTCACTGACATGGAAGATACCTATCTCGGTTACTTCAGAACATCCATAAAAGTGGGCAAAGCGTTAATTCCTAAAATATGAACTGGACTAGTATCCTGTTTTCATTCATCTAAATATAATCAATTCATAAAACTCTAATAATAACTAAAATGAAAAAACTGTCTTTCGCTTCTCTCTTAACTGTATTGACATTTTGTCTTAGTCAGCTTGGCCTAGCAGACGTAAAATTACCCCCTGTAATCGGTAGCGGAATGGTCCTACAACGTGACATGGCAGTTCCAGTTTGGGGTTGGGCCGAGGCAGGCGAAGAGGTTACCGTTTCATTCGCGGGACAAACTAAAAAAGCAAAAGCAAGTGATGATGGAAAATGGATGGTTAAACTTGATTCACTCAAAGCCAATGCGAATGGAGCAACGCTAACAGTATCCGGAAAAAACAAAATTAACCTTGATAATGTCTTAGTCGGTGAGGTCTGGATATGCTCTGGACAATCAAATATGGAATGGTCAATCAGGCAATCCATGAACCCTAAAGAAGAAGCGGCAGCCGCAAATAAGCCTTCGATCAGACTATTCAACGTACCTGGGCATACAGTCAGCCCATTACCAAAGGATGAAGGTGCCGGACAGTGGCAAGTATGTGATCCAAATTCAGTCAATAATTTCAGTGCAGTTGGTTATTTCTTCGGACGCCGTTTGCATAAAGATCTGAAGGTACCTGTCGGACTCATTGGCTCTAACTGGGGTGGCACGAGAATTGAACCTTGGACTACTCTTGCAGGCTTTGAGTCAGTCCCCGAGTTATCTAAAATTGCCGATCAGGTTAAAAATTACAAGCAAGACACTCGTGTAGGAGGAGGACAACCTTCTGCGATTTACAATTCAATGGTACATCCTCTCACTCCTTTCGCAATGCGTGGAGGAATCTGGTATCAGGGCGAATCAAACGGGAACGAAGGAATTACCTACTATCAAAAGAAACACGCTCTTGTGAATGGATGGAGAAAAGCTTTCCAAAATAAAGATCTGGCATTCTATTGGGTTCAATTAGCCAACTTTCAGAAAGAAAGTGACAAGCCCGAAGGAGGTGACGGATGGGCTAAACTTCGCGAAGCCCAGACTCAGGCACTGGACATACCAGGAACAGGAATGGCAGTCATTACTGATATCGGTGCTGCCAATGATATTCACCCAAGGAACAAACAGGATGTCGGCTGGCGCCTCGCTCAGTGGGCACTTCACCAGACTTATGGACAAAAGGATTTGGTACCATCAGGCCCCCTTTACAAGAGTCATAAAGTAGAAGGAAATAAAATACGCCTATCATTCGATCATGTAGGATCAGGACTCATCGTTGGCAAGAAAACCGGGCTAGAACCTACTGCCGAAGTAAAAGATGGAAAACTGGAACATTTTTCTATATCCGGAAAGGATAATAAATGGGTCTGGGCAGATGCTAAAATTGACGGACAGACTGTCGTTGTCGAGTCCAAGGAAGTGTCTGAACCTGTGGCTGTCCGTTACGGTTTTACGATGAATCCCGCCAAGGCCAATTTGTACAACAAAGAGGGCTTACCTGCCGGACCTTTCCGAACAGACACGGAATAATTCTGACCTTTGTAATAAAGCTCAATATTTTAAATCAGCTAAAACAGCAGCCTAATGCTAAGGCTAAATTAATTTTGCGGACTTGAGATTACGCAAAAGTAGTAATAAGTTATTGTTAGATTTATTCTATTAATGATTAGCCTCCAACACACTCGAAGGAACTTTCTTGGATCGAGTATTGGACTGGCCGGACTCTCTGTTCCGAGCTTATTTTCTTTAGTCTCTAAGGCAAGGTCACAGGCACCAAAGGCCAAATCTTGCATTGTTCTATATACGTGGGGAGGGATGAGTCATTATGAGTCCTTTGACCCCAAACCAAATGCCCCTTCTGATATCAGAGGTGAATTTAAACCGATACCAACAGCGACTCCGGGCATTCAGTTCTGTGAACATCTTCCTCTCCTAGCAAAACATTCAGAAAAAATGGCCATTGTCCGGTCCATTCATCATCGGCACGGCGGTCATCAACAAGGAATGTATGTCTCTCTGACTGGCCACGATCCAGAGGGAGGACTAAAAGCCAAGAAGCGCAATAACTGGCCATCCTTAACGTCAATGATTTCTAGGTTCAATGAGCCGTTGGCCGGGACCCCAAAAGCTATCAAACTTCCATATTCGATGTATGATAATGGAACGTTGATGGCCGGCGATTATGGCGGTTGGCTAGGCTCAGCTTATGATCCTGTCATTATGAAGACTCCTGCCGGAGAACCTTTCCAAGGTGTGACCCGTTACACTGACAAGGCACTGAATCTTAAACTCAACGTCAAGAAAAACAGAATTAAAGAACGAAGCTCATTACTAAATGACCTAGACAATCAACTCGGGAGCAAGAAAGGCACCGGAACAGAGTACGATCAACTCGATCGTTACCAGCAAATGGCTGCTGACCTTCTCCTCGGATCTCCAGTCCATGATGCCTATGATTTAGAGAAAGAGGACCAGAGAGTAAGAGACATGTACGGGGATCACATTTGCGGCCAAACGCTTCTTCTATCAAGGCGCTTAGTTGAGGCCGGCGTTCCAGTAGTTCAGGCCCTATGTTCCGCAGGAGACCTCGCTGGTGGTGGAGGAGATAATTGGGACACTCACAGGAACCATTTTCCAAAGATGAAGGACCGCTTATTGCCGGTCTTTGATCGGTCAGTTTCTGCCCTTTTAACTGATCTCGAACAAAGAGGAATGTTAGATGAAACACTGGTAGTTTTCCTTACTGATTTTGGCCGCACCCCAAAGATTAATGGTAACGGTGGTCGAGACCATCATCCCGGAGTCTACTCAGTTGCACTTGCAGGAGGTGGAATCCGTGGAGGACAAATTTACGGAGCCAGTGATTCCAGAGGCGCTGAACCGGACTCGGATGCCTGCTCACCTGCTGACTTCCATGCTACTGTATATGCTGCTCTCGGCATCGATCATAAGGCCGTACTTCACGACAAACAGGGCAGGCCCTTTAATATCTGTGATGGAGAACCATTGCCACTGCTCTAGATCAGATCTGGCTCACAAATTTTCTAGATTGGAGAGAATATCAATTCAATGATATTAACCGATTAATAACACCTAAAATGAATCCCTATCTCATTACAGTTATCACAATCATTAATTTTTATCTGTTTAATCCGTGCTCGGCAGAAACGGCAAAACATATCAAAGATGTTGAGTTTGCAAAAATCAAAGGTCATAGCCTCAAATTGGATCTGCACCTTCCAGCAAAAGATGAAAGATCAACGCTTGTCGTGTGGATACACGGGGGCGGGTGGCAGAAAGGCTCAAAAAATGACTGTAAGATTAAATGGTTAACTGAACACGGCTATAGTGTAGCGAGCATTTCCTATCGGCTTAGCCAAGTCGCTAAATTTCCAGCACAATTGCATGACTGTAAGGGTGCTATCCGCTGGTTACGTGCCAATTCCAGTAAGTACGGTTATAAGACCAATCATATTGTCGTCGCCGGGGCCAGCGCAGGTGGACACCTGGCTGCTCTGATAGGAACGACCTCTGGCAATGATCGGCTCGAAGGGGACGTTGGTGGCAACCTTAACCAACGGTCCTCCGTGTCCGCCATCATTGATTATTACGGACCAACTGATTTTATTCTGAGGAGTAAAACTCAACCATCAAGAGCAAATGAAGTCGGGTCCGTAGTCTATAATCTTCTTGGTGGAGGAGCTGATAAAAAAGTAGAACTTGCCAAGCTTGCATCAGCAGCGCACCACGTAACAAAAGATGATCCCCCCCTATTAATATTTCATGGTGACAAGGACAATACTGTTCTCATTGATCAGTCTAAAGCAATAACTGAGGTGTACAAAAGCAAGGGACTCTCAGTTCAAATGAATGTTCTTACCGGTAAAAAGCATGGAGGTAATGTGTTTTATAAGGGCGAGAACAGACAACGGGTCCTTAAGTTCTTAGATGAAGTTCTAAGAGCCAAGTCCTAAGTAATAGAAGAACCCCTTATCTTTATTTCTTCTTTCCCCATCTTCCGTCCCAGATCTTTTCCAAGTTACTAACAACTTCTGGGTTCTTAGACGCAAGATTAATTGTCTCTGTCCGATTCTTGGACAGATCATAGAGAGCCCAAGGCCGCTTCCCCTCCCTGACAATTTTAAAGTCACCTTTCACTACTGCATGGGTGCCAGCATGATTGAATATGTAAGGATGATCCCGGCTAACCGATTTTCCTTTAATGACAGGAACTAGAGACTTACTTTCGTGAGCATTAATTTTTTTTCCTGAAAATTCTCCAGGATATTTGGCCTCTGCAAGTTCCATGCAAGTGGCCAGCATATCTATCACGTGCCCCCTCTGTTCAGTAATTGAACCTGGTTTCGTCTTGAGACCATCCGGCCAATGCATAATCGCTGGAGTACAAGCACCTCCATTGTGCACATTCATTTTATAGCGACGCATTGGAGTGTTCTGCGCACTGGCCCAGTTATGTCCGACGCTTCCATAAGTGAGCGGCCCTCCCATCATCACATCGAACTTGTCCCCTACTGCAACTTCCTTGCCTTCTCTTTTCGCCTTCGCAAGAATATTATTAGCAGTGTTCCAACCGTTGCCACCTAAGTGCTCAGGACATGCTCCATTGTCATGAAAATAAATAATTAATGTATTTTTAAACTGATCGGTTCTTTTGAGCGCATCGACAATATTGCCAACGGCCTGATCCATATGATCAACCATGGCGGCATAGATGGCCTGATTGCGAATTCTCCAAGGCTTATGATCAATAGTTTCCCAGTCCTTGACCACACTTTCTCTCTCAGGTAAGGGCCATTTTTCCTTATTAATAATACCCATTTTCAGCATTCTCTGATACCGCTCATTACGTAATTTTTCCCAGCCACCCTCATACATCTTTAAGTATTTCTGAATTGATTTCTCAGGAGCATGCATGGGCCAATGAGCTGCAGTGAAGGCCACATACTGAAAAAAAGGTTTTTCTGATTTAGCAAAATCCTCAATTTGTCGGACCGCCTCAGTCCCAATTTTATCAGTGTAGTAATAGTCCTTACCATCAGGCTCCGTCGGTTCAGTGTTTCGAGTCAATGTGTAAGGGTCCCAGAAAGATCCTGCCCCGGTCATGGTTCCATAGAAATCATCAAATCCTCTCTGAATTGGCCCGTCCTTCTTGGGATTCATTCCAAGGTGCCACTTGCCCACCATGCCGGTCTGGTAACCTGATCCCTTGAGGATCTGAGGAATGATAATCTGTGAAGAAGTCAACCTGTCACTGTATCTCCCACTCAACATAGTTGCCCTAGTGGGCCAGCACCGGGCAGTATTATAAAACTCAGTGAATCTCAATCCAGTAGAAGCAAGCGAGTCAAGGTTAGGTGTATCAATCTCACCACCAAAACAACCGAGGTCAGAAAAACCCATATCATCTGTCAGGATAATCATGATGTTCGGCCGCTCAGAAGAGTCCGCACTAATATTTAAAAAAGCAATGATCCCTATCAGAAGATTAAATTTAAACATTTTCATTTTTATCAATTGGTAATTCATATCGAATCAAAATTTCTTATTTGTGCCAAAGTAATTAAGCCGCAATAAAATCATACCTATAAAAATGAGTACAATGAAAAATTTCATAAAACCATCCAGAGGAAATTCTTCGTCAGAATTGGAAATGCGTGCCTGAAATTCTTCGAAGATTTGGGGACACAAAGCTCCAAGAGACGCAATTCCTAAGCATTCAATTCCTAAGCAATACAAGTAAAGAGTCACTTCATTCGAAGATTGCGGTTACTGAGACTGTCCGGGCCGAGATGGGCAGTTGGATAGTGGCCTCAGTACTGGTACTCGCTCCGGACCAACCTACAAAAATGGCCCCTGCCCTCGGGATGGCAGTGAGAGTCGGTGGAAAGTCCTGAAAGTACTGGCCCCTCCAGGGAGTCTCGGTCACCTCGATGGTATTGATTTGAACCGTACCTTTGCTGGAATCGCTGGTGTTTATAGTGACGGTGGAGGTTCCCCCGGGAAGCTCAAAATGGTCAATTAGATCACTTCGCAATTTGCCAGGTCGGTTTCTAGCAAATTCGCGCATAGATTCAACATTTCGCTCCCAATGAGCGACGGTAAGAGGCTCATCTTCCTTCTTGTGGGGAATGCCAAAGCCGCGTGCACGAATGTCGACCCAGCTCCACCGGGTCAGGTGCCGCTCCATTTCGGAACGAATCGCGTCTGCCATAAGGTCGATGCGGGCCACCACACGATCACTTGCAAACAAGGTGTTCAACAAATCGGCGCAACGCTGAATCAGGCTTTCCTTGAACTGATCGTTCTCCAGCATTTTGCGAAAGAGCAGGGTGCGGCCTCCACTGTTGGGCCAGCCGGTCCCACTGCCTCTGGAGTTAGTGTAGAAGTCAAACATGTTGTCGTAATCTGAGTAGTCACGCCTCATAGCGGGCAGGTAGACGTCGGGTTTCCACAGATTAAAGCTATAGTCCTGATCGTAGAGCATCCAGCGGAATTGGCCTTCTCTGTTGGATCGCTGACGCCAGCATTTGATATTTCCAATGTCGAAGTTTTGCCCGTAAATGACCGCGAGATGGTAGTCGATGAAGTTCTCAATATTCAGGTAGCGATTCTGGACGACCTGGTAGTTGCTCGGATTTGCCATCGAGTTTCCTCCAATAAAGCTACGCATCTGGCTGTAAGTAGCCGCAGAACCCGTATTGGCCTTGCCATATCCCTCAATGAGATCGATCTCATTTATGGACACGTTGTGAGTTGATTCGACGTAGTGCTCGGTGAATTTTTCACGGATATTGTAGATGCCCCAATAGTCGCCATTCAAGTAGAGCACGGCCGGCCGGTAGCCTTGGGTGTCAAGACCAGTCTCCGCCACTAAGCTCTGCATCATCGCATCCCGAAACATGGTAAAATTGCCATTCACAAAGTAACTGCCATGACCCACTGTAGCGCTGAATTCATGAATAGGCGGGCGCGGATACGTCAACCAAGTACTCTGGTTGTCATTTCCCGAATTGCGCAACACGATCGACTCAAAGGAATCCACCTTCCGGTCCGGAAAGAAACGGTGACGGATCTTTCCATAGCCATATTCACGGCGGGCGAACAACGCCATCGACTTTTGTGGATAGCCCCGAGATCCCCATCCTCCAAAGACTTTGACTCCGACGTTCATTCGTGAAGTTCCACTCTCATTAGGCTCATGGAATTCGAAACTGGCCTCGATCTCCCGATCACGTTTCCAGGCATTGGATTTGCTGTAGGGGAAACTGCCAATGATGTTGCCTCGGGAAGTGAACATGTGGTCACCAAAGCCATACAGGTAGCCATCGGTGAACTCGAAGTGCTCGGGATCGGCCGCTAATGCCATCACCGGCAAGCTATGATTAGCACCAATGATGTAGGTATTAGTGACAGAGTGACTATTGGGGGATCCCAATACCACTGCTCTAATGACAGTGGTCTCCGTGAGTTCGATGGGTCCGCTATATGGGGTCGATTCTCTGAACGGTTCTGATCCGTCGATGGTGTAGCGGATCAAATCTTCTTCACGAGGCGGGATCAATTCCAAAGTGACCGATTCGTCGAACATCCCGCCGCTGACACTGAAAATCGGGGCTTGAACGAATGGTTCGGGAGGGTCGGCGATGAAATCGTGATTCGGAGCTCCGGGAGAAGGTTCACCGGAATCAAAGACGTAGTAAGTCTCCAAGTCATCGAGAGCATGTCCCACTGAGTGGTCGGAAACGAGAGGACCGGGATCGAGACGATCCACGACATTCAAGAGAGGATCGCTGAAGATCACGGGTTCATTTCCGTTGCTCAATTTGAAGTTAGCATGCGTTTCTCCTTCGGGGATTTCATCCCCTTCCTTTCCCGATGCGAAGACCACCAGATACTTCCCTGGATCGAGAGTTATTCCATCAGGAAACTCCCACTTACTCAAGTTAGCGTCGTCGTCGCTGAGATAATACCCGGTTAATTCGGCAGTGGTGTCGCTTGCATTGTAAAGTTCAATCCAATCTGGAAAATCTCCATCACCGTCTACCACGGTCGTTTCGTTGTTACTCATGACCTCATTGATCACCACCTCCACAGGCGATAAGGTATAACTGGCCACTACGCGGATATAACCGGCATTCTCGTCATCGAGAGGCAAAGTTAGAATGGCCCTGGAGGGACTCAGAACAGACAGGATGGCATTATCTTGGTCGATCCAGGACCCAATCGACAGGTTCGGTGACCGTTGCAAAGTGTAGGACAGAGTTTTCCCTGCAAGGCTCTCCACGGTGACCATGAGTTGGGAGCCAGTATGTTCGATCTCTACGATGCGTATGGCCGGTTGAACTTGGGCCCAGCCAGTCCCTACCCCAATCAGGAAGATCAAGACGCGCAAGGACTTCCCTAGACAAGGGAACCCAAAAAAAATTCCAAATATTTTACAATAAGAGATAGAATCTAGGTGTTTTGCTTTTTTCCCGACCGTTTCCTCATCACTCATAGCCTAAAAATGAAATTACTTTAAGAAAGTATGTTATCCACAACTTTTCCAAATTCATCAGTGAGTCTGAAATTTCTTCCCTGATGTTTGAAAGTTAAAGATTCATGGTCAATGCCAAGGCAATGAAGAATAGTAGCATTGAGGTCATGCACGTGGACCCTGTCCTCTGCGGCAAAATATCCGAACTCATCAGTGGCACCATGGACATGGCCGGGCCTAATTCCCCCACCCGCCATCCACATACTGAAACCATGAGGGTGATGATCCCTTCCATAGCCTT
>JASLJT010000331.1:0-21378 GCA_030747955.1 Verrucomicrobiales bacterium
CAACCATAAGAGCAAAGGAAAAAATTGCACAGTCCTCATTAAATGAATCAAGAGCGAAGAAAATACCTTGGTTTGATTATGTGCAAGCCGGCATAGGAAGGGAAGAGGAAGGCAATCAAAGAACTGGGGAAAGCTGGGGAATACAGCTGGCTATGTCTGTTCCTTTATTTAGCTGGCTAGGCCATGAAAGTAAGGTGCGTGAAGCTGCTGTCGCATCCTATTATTCGCAAAAAGGAGCCACTCAAACAATTATCACAGCAGAAGTTGTCGCCTCATATGAAAACCTTAAACGCGCAAAGAAATACAGGGACCGAGCTCAGAAGTATGCCATAGCCCAAAAAAAATATAACACCGAATTCATTGAGCGGATAAACAATACAGGACGACACAAGCTAGAAAAAATCCGTTTTGAAATTGCACAAAACACAGCGAAAACGACACAACAACGTCTTGCCGCAGAAAGAACATACAACAAGGCATTACTTCAATTGGAAAAGGCATTGGGCACATCCCTTGAAAAGGTTTTCACTGTACCCGCAGACGATCAGGTCACTGAAAGCGCATTGCCATCCAAAGAGCTCATAAGCACAAATGAGACTCCCCATAAGAGGTTCTCCAAAAAAGATGCGACTCCTAAAAAAGTCGACTCTTACATTCAGACAAAAAGGAAATTTCCTATAGTCGATAAATTTCGTTCAGGCCTGCGTTCCCTGACTCCAAAGGTTTTCAGGAAAAAGAAGTAATAAATTGACCAGCATGAAGGCTTATCAATGGATTACACTCCTTCTACTTGGCGCGCTAACAATTAACTTGCAAGCCCTCGAAGTAAGTGAAGACGATAATAACATTAAGATTCTGGACGGAACGAATGAACTTCTCGTTTATCACAAATCAGAAGTACTCCCACCAAAAGGGAGTGACCCGTCTTATAAAAGAAGCGCGTTCATTCATCCATTAAAAACTCCAAAAGGATCGATAGTCACATCAATACATCCAGACGATCACCTCCATCATGTTGGACTTTGGCATGCCTGGGTGAACACTTCTCACGGAACTCGGAAAATTGATTTCTGGAATCTCAAAAAAAAAGAAGGGACTGTCCGTTATAAAAAGACAATCTCTCTAAATAAAGGATCAGATAAGAAAGGGTTTACAGTTTTACAAGAACACATCGCAATAAAAGAAGGACAAGAACCCATTACCATTATTGAAGAGTCCTTCTCTATCGGAGTAGTAAAAGAAAAAAATGCATACTTCATTGATTATATTAGTGAACAAAAAAATGTATCTTCTCTTGATTTGAAATTTCCAGCTTACCGCTATGGAGGGCCAATCGCATATAGAGGGCCAAGGGACTGGACTAATGCAAATAGTCAGGTCCTTACTTCAGAAAATAAAAATCGAACTAACGGGCACGCCACACGTGGAAAATGGTGTGCTTTTTCAGGACCAACTGATAAAGGCAATGCCCTTGTTGCCATTCTCTGCCACCCAGCAAATCATGATGCTCCACAAAGAATGCGTATATGGCCCGCATCGAGCCATAATGGCGCAATTTTCTTTAATTATGTGCCGGCACAGGAGAATTCTTGGAAGTTAATTCCTAATAAATTGAATGAATTCAGGTATAAAATTATTATATCTGACTCGAAAATGGATAAAAAAATGATCGAATCGGCATGGTTGAAATATGCTGATGAATGATCCTTTGCTTTGATTATCCACGAACGAGAAGTGAAATTAAGTTCGATTACACTCCGAAAGGCCTGAAAACTAGGTAATTAAATATCAATTTAGTTGCTGATAATCTTGCCAAGGAATTGAAATTAAGTAACGTTCAAATGCTTAATGAGCCTAGTAGCAGAAAAGTCTTCAAAGGAAGGCGAAACGAACGACATCAATGATGCGGTCATTCGCCTCGCCGGTAATTCTCAGGACGGCATACAAACTATCGGAGGATTTCTTGCACGCCTAGCTGGAAGAAGTGCACAGGAAGTCATGACTTACATGACCATCCCTTCAACAATTAGTGGAGGCGCATCCATCTTTCAGGTCCGAATCGGTTCTGGTGAAGTTCTTTCTCCTGGTGATGAAGCTGATTTTCTGGTCGCTTTTTATCAGGACAGTTATGAGAACCATTTAAGTTCCCTCCGCGATGGAGGTGTCTGCTTATATGACAGTGATCATGTAGAACCTGATACTGATGACAAAAGAGTCGCCTATGTTGGTATACCTATGACATCAACGACGGTTGAGGCTATCGGAGGATCAGCGCGAGACAGAGGGAAAAATATTTTTGTTCTAGGGTTATTAACCAATCTCTTTGGATTAAATAGGGAGAAACTCGTCACCATCATTGAAGCACAATTCAAAAGAAAACATGAAAGCGTATTGCGCAATGCAATGCTGGCCTTCGATTCAGGATACGCATATGAAATCGGCCAAATCCATAATCACAATTATGCGTTTGAGCCAGGAGAAGCTGAAAAAGGAGACCGTATAACTACTGATGGAAACACAGCACTCACCTATGGCCTTATCGCAGCCGGAGTAAGATATGGAGCAGGTTACCCTATAACTCCATGGTCCTCGATCATGGAAATTTTACGCACTGAACTTCCAAAATATGGAGGCATCTTTATACAATCAGAAGATGAGCTAGCAGCCATTGCCTCCACTGTCGGATTTGCCTATGCTGGCCATGTCGCGGTGACTGGAAGTTCGGGGCCTGGCCTATCATTGAAAATGGAGGCTCTTGGATATGCATCAATGGCTGAACTGCCTCTCGTCGTCATTAACGTTCAACGCGGAGGCCCCTCGACAGGACTTCCAACTAGTGTAGAACAGAGCGACTTGATGCAAGCCATTTATGGGAGCCATGGAGATACGCCACGTGTTGTCATTGCACCAAAGGATGTTGAAGATTGTTATCACACCGCCATCGAAGCATGCCGCATCGCTAAGGAATTCAGCACGCCAGTCATAATTTTAACGGACCAGTCACTCGCGACTCGAATCGAGGCATTCCCAGAACCAGATCTATCCGACATCGGGGAACCCGACTTGGATCTTGAACCTCGAGGTGAAGAGTTCTTACCCTATCCCCTCGAATCTGAAACAAAACATGCTCCCCCAGGCACTAAAATGCTGAACGGAAAGTACCCGGTCGTCACTGGACTCGAACACGATGAATGGGGACACCCAAGCTCAAATCCTGAGCTGCATCAAAAAATGACGAACCGCAGAAGGAACAAGTTAAAAAGATTGGCCTCAACATTATCTGCGCCTGAAGTTTACGGGCCAGAAGAAGGAGATGTGCTGTTAATTGGTTGGGGATCAACTTGGGGACCTATCCGTGAGGCCGTAGATACAGCTTTAAAGAACGGACAACAATTATCTGCGATTCATCTGCGCCACATTCACCCGATGCCTGAAGGCATCGATGAGATAATTGCAAAATTCAATAAATCAATCGTTGTCGAAATGAATGACGAAGGATTATACGGATACGGACAATTTGCCACACTCCTACGTGCTCGCTATGCAAACCCAAACATACACAGCATTACTAAAACAGATGGTCTCGGCTATAAAATTAGAGAGATCATCGCAGGAATTGAAAACATTACTGGTCAGTAGTTCATACTAACAATAAATTTACCATGTCTTCTGTAGCTCCAGCTGATCCCGAAAAACTGACAAAAAAACAATTAAAAGCAGATCATCCCACATGGTGTCCAGGGTGTGGAGACTTTACTGTACTGGCTTGCTTCTTCAAAATTTTAGAAGAGCTGCAATTTCCTCATGAAAATATATGCACCATTGCTGGTATCGGGTGCTCTTCTAGATTCCCTTATTTCGTCAATTCACATGGACTCCATTTTATTCACGGAAGAGCCCTTCCTTTAGCAACTGGAGTAAGTTTATCTAGACCAGATCTTCATGTTTTTGCTTTCGGAGGTGACGGCGATGGTTTCTCCATTGGAGGCAATCATTTGGAGCACTGCGCTAGAAAAAATCCAAACCTAACTTATGTCATTATGGACAACTTTGTCTATGGACTGACAAAGAAACAAACGTCCCCAACTTCCCCAATAGGATTCCAGTCAAAGACTGACCCTAGCGGTGCTATGGATATGCCTGTCAACCCGATGAAAAAATTAGTAGCGAGTGGCGCCAGTTTTATTGCTCGCACACATTCCACGCAAGTAAAACATATGACCGAAATGTTCAGACGTGCGATCCAACATCCTGGCTTCTCTGTCATCGAAGTACTGTCAGAATGTCCTGTGTTTTATAAGGGCGCCTTTGATGATGGCAACCCAAGAAAGGGAGGCGAATTTGAAATTATAGACGAAAAGGTAGACGACGGTACACCTGAGGATAACGAAAGGCATGATGTTGCCAGTGAAACGGCTGCATTCGCATTGGCTGATATTCAATATCCAGGAAAATTCGGTGTGTTTTATCAAAAAGAACGCCCTTCGAAAAATGCTCTCGAAGATAACCTGATCAAAACTAGCCGTGAAAAATCAAATAATGCTGATGCACGTAAATTGATAGAGGAACGTTTCAAGGGCATGAGGTAAATGTCCGCAGGCCAAATATCACGAAGGATCACCTTCATTACATTATTAATTTGGCCACTAATTATTAGCACAGCAGTAGCTGATCCAGACCCACCTCATACGCTAACGGCAGAGGCACCCATATTTGGTGAAATTACAATAGAATGGTTAGATGATTCTGATGATGAAGATTCTTATATACTTCAAGTCAGAACCTCACCTCAAGCCGACTGGTCATCTCTGGGGTCATTTAATTCAGAGTCAAAGGATGTGACGCTCACTGGAGGATCCCCAGTTACCAACTATGAATTTCGAATCCTCTCTGTTAATGAATCAGGACAATCTGCCTCGCAAGCAGCAAGCATCACAATGCCTGATAAGTTTTTAAATAATCCTTTCGCAAATATAAGTCAGGGAAAGATTTTCTCATTGCAATTAATTGCGAACAATCAATCCAACTCACAATCAATCACTTATAAAGCTTCTCCTCTTCCTGACGGTTTATCAATTGATTCAAGAACAGGGATCATCAGCGGAACAGCATTTGAGGACGGATACTTCAATGTGATATTAAGAGCAGAGTATAATTCCCCAGAAGCAACCGCTTCTCTCGCTAGACTGGCCTTGAGAATTGCCCCAGCACTCTCAGCACCTCAGTTAAAGGAGACTATTCCTGATATAAAAATGATTGTGTCGGAAAGTCCTGTAATTATTAATTTGAATTCCTACTTTGAAGATAAAGACACTCGGCTTGCTATTAAGATCAACACTAATCATGGTAATATGGTTTTTTCACTCTTTGACAAAACGTTACCTGATCCTGTATCCAATTTTTTAAAGTATGTTGATCGAGGAAATTACAGTAATACAATTTTTCATCGATCCGTGAATTCACAGGGACTAAATATTATTCAATCCGGAAGCTACTCCCTTAAAGGCAATAAATTCATCAGCTTACCCACTGATCCTCCAATATTAAACGAGCCCGGCATTGCAAATGACAGAGGGACCTTAGCCTTTGCCCGAACATCTGACCCGAACAGCGCAACTAGCGGTTGGTATATTAACACACAAGACAATCCCGGATTAGATGTCGGCAACAGTTATACTGTCTTTGGCCGGACAATTAATAATTCATTAAATATCATCGATCAAATAGCGTCCTTTCCAACAGGGTCTCACGAAGTAGTACTCAACAACACACCTTATACATTATCAGATTTCCCAACTACAGACGGAAGAACGCCTTCATTTAGCGTACCTGAAAACGTAATAATAGTGAAAAGTATAGTTCGCGTCCCAAGTATCTCATATGAGATCATCTCAAATACCAATCCAGAAATTGTCCAAACAACAATAGAAGCAAATAATTCATCTCAAAGACTCACTCTTAAACCGTTAACGATTGGCAGCACCCAACTCGATCTGTCCGGGACAGACATCGATGGAAACAAGATAAATTCCTCAATTAACATATCAGTTGAAAACAATTATGAAGCATGGGCAATATCTGAAGGGTTGGGGCCAGATTCTAATGAAATGAATGACAGGCCCACAAAAGGAATACTAAATAATTTACAGTCTTACGCCTTTGGAGGGAAGGCACTAGATGCCAATGATGATAGAGAGCGTTTGCCTGAAATTATATTTCTGGATTCAAGTGAAGAAAAAGAAATAGGGATCAAATTATTTCATCGCAGATTTGTTTCTGACTTAAACTATTCAGTGCAAGTCAGTCAGGACCTGGAAAAATGGAGCACGGTCTGGTCAACTAGTGAAGGGGAATCATCCCCATCAATAATTAACCTGCAAAAAGATAAAACTTTTACTGAAATAACGATTTCTAATTCTTCGAAAGAAAAAACACAATCACAACATTTTTTCAGGATCGTAACAGATTACATCGATCCCAATTAATTGTGAGTTCACACAAGCTATATTATCTTGCTCTCAGCTTACTCACTCTATTAGTGAGCTGCTCTGATAATAGTGAGAGCACTCACAAAAAAGAATCCATCCTAAATATTAAGAGCGAATCAAAACATAATTTGACGCAAGAAGGATTCTCAGAATTAGCATACAATAAGGACCTTGCATGGTCATCTTTTGACAACCCATCAAAGGATGGTTGGAATTCTGAATATTTTGCCAATAAAGCTCAGGATCAATTGTCAGTTATTTCCAAGATAATCAAAGACAGCGATCCCACTAAGAGCATTGAACCCTCTACTGACAAAGTGTCATTTACAACAATCCGTCCAGATTCCTTAGATCTGGTCTATTCGGATAAAACATTTGAAGTGCATCGTCAAAACGCAGAACCATTAACAATAAATACAGGCAAGGAACTCTTTTTAAAGAATCTCAGGAATTCAAAAATTTCAGCATCTGAAGAGATTCAGGTAAAGTTTAAGATTACCGATATCAAACTGAATGAAAACGCATTCAAAACAACCCAACTTTTTTCACTCTCATTTCGCACCAAAGAATTAATCACTGACGAAAGATCTGTTTGGGATATTACTTGGGAAGAAAATCAAAAAAAAGAACTTAAAATCTCTTCCCTAACTGTCAGAGATTACGAAAAAACAATTCGCAAATCGTCTGAAAAATTATTTTCAGACTGCACTGAATCGATATTCTCCGGAAATTCTTCCTACAAAGAGCAGCTAACTAAAGGGGTCAATGAATGGCTGGAGCAACTACCTGCATACGCTATGCTAAATAGGTTCGGAACTCCTGGAATGGCAATCGGTGACATTAATGGGGATGGCTTAGAGGATTTATACTTGTGTCAAGAACCTGGTATTCCAAATAAACTTTTCCTGCAAAATAAAAACGGCACATTGAAAGACATTTCAAAAGAATGGAAAGTCGACTGGATAGAGGATTCGCGTAGCGCTTTGTTGGTAGATTTGGACAATGATGGTGATCCAGACCTTGTAGTAGCGATGTACGGAAATATTGTTATCGCGGCAAACGAAGGGAGCAAAAAAGGATTTGAAGTAGTTGACGTCATACCTACGAGCGAATCCACCTCCTCATTATCTGCCGCAGATTACGACCTAGATGGAAAATTAGACATCTATGTTTGTTGCTATGCTCCTAATAAATCTTCTGATGCTACAGCTATGCAAACCATTGGAGCAAATGCTCGGCGCTTTGTCTACCATGATGATAACAATGGCCCTGAAAATTTTCTACTGAAGAATGAAACCGATTCAGCTGCAGCAATATCTTTTAGGGATGTGACCAAAGAAACTGGTCTAAACTCCAACAATCAAAGGTGGTCATTTGCTGCGAGTTGGGAAGATTTTGATATTGATGGTGACCCTGATCTTTACGTGGCAAATGATTATGGCCGTAATAATCTTTATCGTAACGATGAAGGAACTTTTAAAGACGTTGCCGCTCAGATGGGAGTCGAGGATAGCGCATCTGGCATGTCGGTCACTTGGGCCGATTATGACCTCGACGGACGACAAGATCTTTATGTGTCAAACATGTTTTCAGCTGCAGGAAGCAGAATCACTACACAAAAAGAATTCAAACCCGATGCGAACCTTGGAACTCGCAAACGGTTCCGCAGATTCACCAGAGGAAACACATTATTTCGAAACACTCCTGAAGGTTTCATCGATACTAGCGAAAGTGCTGGCGTCACTATGGGAAGGTGGGCATGGGGTTCACGGTTTGTGGACCTTAACAATGATGGGTGGCAGGACTTAGTCGTTGCGAACGGATACTTAAGTGCGGCTGACAATGGAACGGGTGACTTGTGAAGTTTCTTTTGGAGGCAGGTCGTGCCTCAGACATTTAACGATGTAAATGATCCCAGAGAAGCGAACAATACCCCTCATACTCAACTCTCAAAGATGATTGAGGCTGGACGCTCATTTAGCGGAAACGAGCGTAATTGTGTGTTTATAAATACAGGGAATTCTATCAAATCAGATGGGAAATTTGCTGACATTTCTTTTGCCAGTGGACTGGATTATGAAGATGACGGCCGGTCCGTAATTCCCATTGACTGGGACCATGATGGTGACATGGATATGTTCATATCAAACAGGAACGCGCCAAGAATTCGTTTTTTCAGAAACGAATCCAACAATCACAATAGTTCAATACAGTTGAAGCTTTCAGGAAACGGAACCAGTTCAAATAAAGACGCAATCGGAGCAAGAGTACAAATTAAAATCAATGGGAAAACTTTAGTTCAAACTCTCAGAGCCGGTGAAGGCTTCCTTTCTCAGTCCACTCAATATCTTCACTTCGGAACAGGTAATAATAAAGGGCCATTCGATGTAATCGTAAATTGGCCTGATAGTAACAATTCATCAGAAAATTTCACGGGCATAAACCCAGGACGCCGATATCTCTTACAACAAGGAGCAGGATTAAGCGCTGAAATCGAAATCCGACCCGCAATAAAAAAGTTCGACCCAACTAATCCCAGTATAGCTCCTACAGAACGCACAGCCAGGTCACCTATAATTCCATTATTGAGCGGCACTGAACTAAAAATTAAAAGCCCAAATAATAAAACAATTTCAACGGGGACAGGAAATCCTTCCTTAATTCTAATCTGGGCTAGTTGGTGCCCCTCATGCCGGGAAAAACTTCAGGAATTAACCAATAGGGAAAAAGAAATCCGTAAAGAGGGACTTCAAATTATAGCACTCAATGTAGACGCTCTTGGGGACGATAAAGTGAAAAAAAGCGTAGAAAAAGAGATCCTTAAAAACATGAAATTTCCCTTTGCCAGCGCCGTTGCTAATGCTGAAGTCCTTCAATCACTTCAGGAAATGCATGATGTCCACATAGGACTAAGTCGTCCTCTCCCTATACCTTCGGCTTTTCTCCTAGATCAAAAAGGCAGAGTCTCTGTAATATACAAAGGGAAACAAAAATTAGACACGATACTGTCAGATTTAAACCATGCCAAACTGACAAGGGCCGAACGATCGACCCGATCAGCAGCGGTCAAAGGAAGAACACTCAATCATCCAGTTTCTATTGCGACAGGAGATTTGCATGCAGCGTCATTACAATTCAGACGCGCCAATAGTGAGGAGAAGAAAGGAAACATTAGTGCTGCCGAAAATCATTATCTATGGGCCACTGAACTTGTTCCAAATTACTCGGCTGCACAAATATCTCTCGGAAAATTATATTTAAATAAAAGGGAATGGGAAAGTGCGGCTAATCGAATCAGGAGAGGCTTACAACATGATCAAGGAAAGCCTGAAGACCACTTCATCCTTGCAAAAACATATCAACAAATTGGCAAGAATAGTGAGGCTCTCAAGAGTCTTGAAACCGCAATAAAAATAAATCCTCAATTTGCACCGGCTATATTTGAAATTGCCGCCATTAATGTCAGATCGGGAAATGTTTCCGATGCTCTGCTCCGGTACCGCCAAGGCCTAAAGGCTCAACCTGACAACCTAAAAGCCGCCAACAATCTGGCTTGGCTCCTTGCCACTAGCCAAGATGCGAAAGCACGAAAACCAAAAGAAGCACTTCTAATGGCTCAGAAAATTGTCACAGCAACGAAAGAGCAAAATCCAGATGCGCTCGACACACTGGCAGCAGCACAAGCCGCCTCTGGAGACTTTGAATCAGCTATTAAAACAGTTAATAAAGCAATGATCCTGATCAAACCCGGGCAATTCCCAGCGCTCATAAATCAACTGAAAGCCAGATTAGATTCCTATCAGAACAGAAAACCTCATGTCGAATGAATCACTCGATCTGCCTGACTCTGTAGAAGATTCTTTTCTCATCTCCCACAAAGAAATCATCCACATAGGTGGTTTGCTTACCTTCAGACATGACACCATCATCAAGTTCAGCCCAGCCTCCATCATCTTCACCGCTTTGAAGATTTGTTGAAAAATCAACCGCATAAGTTGCACCAGGACGTGAATTAAAGGTAATGGCCACTTGTGGCGCTTGAGAGTCATAAATAATTTCTGTTATCTGAAGCGAAACTGGCGCTGAGCTGACCTGATTGGTTAGGCCATACATGTGGTAGCTTCCGGGAGCCCCTTGAACTCCTTCCGGAGTAGCAAGCACATCGCATCGAATGCTGAGTGATCCAGTTCCGTCCGCAGTGTAAGTGTGTCCGAGGTACCATCCGACTTCACGATTATCTAAACTGAATGGAGGAAGCTCAGGATGATCCTCACTGAAAATAATTGAATTTGAATCCTGATCACCGGCCGTGAAGGTAAGTTCCTGTGTCCGTGCTGTATTATCGGCCCACTTGCGCATATAGAGCCGAGTCTCATATGTCTGGCCCGGTGTCAGCCCACTTAACGTGAAAGTCTGATTCGATCCCGGACCCCCATCATTATTAAAAGTGAAAGATCCTAATAGGGCCTGGAGGCCCTCACCGGTCACCCCGCTCGCTCCAACATTCCAGGCACCATTATTATTATCGATCTGATTTTTAATCGAGGATACCTCCCAATCAAAATTATCAGGCGTTGTACCACTGTTCAATAGCTCGAATTCGACACCATTAACATTTTCAGCTCCACCGCCACTGATTGCATGCGTATATTCATTTTCAAGATCAATGCCACTGCTCTCATCATCAGTCAAAAGAGCCATAGAAAAATCACCCGGCAACTGAGGTAAGTCCTCCACATCATTTGGATTACTACCGGCTTCAATCTCAAAACCATCAGAGAAATTATCCCCGTCCGTGTCTCGATTGTTTGGATCTGTCCCTGTATCACTGTCACTTACATAAGTACCAGTGTTTGTTTCAATGCCATCAATGAGGCCATCATTATCCGAATCAGCCTTTAAAGGATTCGTCTCCGTTTCAGTGATTTCAGTACCATCGTTGAGACCATCCTCATCAGTGTCCGCTTTCTTGGGATGAGTTCTAGACTCAAACTCATCAGCATTACTGAGCCCGTCATTATCCTCGTCAGCCTCAGGGTCATCAACTCCGTACTTTTCTTCCCACGCATCAGGCAAACCATCATTATCATCATCCTCGGAGCTCTGTACAATATGATTGGTCAGTCCATACATGTGGAAACTGCCGGGCGCTCCCTGAGTATTATCATCAGTGACGGTGAATTTAATGAGTAATTCACCATCTGCCCCGGCAGTATAAGTATAACTCATGTACCATGCCTGATCCCGAAACTGCATCTCAATAGGTTCAATTTCTGGATGATCTTCACTGAATGTTATTGAGTCAGTCTTGTCGTCAGAGGTGAACTCAACGAGCTGCTGGCGTTGAGTCGGATTGTCCCACTTCCTCATGTAAAGTCTGGCCTCATAAGTTCCTCCAGGATCGAGGCCACTCAAAGTGAAGGTCTGATTTGAACCTACTCCACCATCATTGTTAAAAGTAAATGAACCGAGCAGATCAAGGAGTCCAGGGCCCGTGACACCACTAGAACCAACGTCCCATCCACCGTTATTATTATCGAGTTGATTCTTGATTGATGATACCTCCCAAAAAACATTATCTGGCGTCGTATTACTATTCAACAATTCAAAATCAACACCATTGACAGTCTCCGCTCCACCACCACTGATAGCATGCGAGTATTCATTTTCAGGATCAATGCCAGAACTGGCATCATCAGTTAAAGGCCCAACAAAAGTAAATGGGCTCGGCTCCTTTTCCCCGACCAGCGTAAAGACCAGCATTGATTCACCGGACTCACCACTCTCTGTGCCCCTGCCCCGGACACGAACATAATATTGCGTGCCATCATCGTCTGAACTGAAATCGAACCTTCCTGCCCGCAACTCATCTCCGACAATCCTAAACAGATCATTATCATCATCGCCTTCACCTTCGACCAAAGTAAATTCTGTGGGTTCGGCCTCCCCTTCAAAACTGCCAGTGAGCTCTGAAATTACACCATCATTTTCCACTGAATAAGAAAATTCCCGCGTCTGTGCAGAAACAACAAATACCGGATCTCCAATTACTTGGTTCGTCAAACCATACATATGAAAGCTCCCGGTCCCGGCGGCTCCGGTCACATCGAACCTAATAGATAGTGTCCCTTCGGCATCTGCTGTATACGTATATGCAATATAATAGGCACTCTCACGGTCCAGGGCCCCTATCGGGTCATTTTCCGGACGATCTTCCGCAAACATTTCTGTGACTCCTTCCTGCGCCCCTGCCGTAAAAGTCACCTCTTGGGTCCTCTCTGTGCCGTCAGACCATTTCCTGCAATACAAACGTGCCTCATATTCTTGGCCTGGAGCTAACCCGCTCAGTATGAAGGTTTGGTTCGAACCTGGATTTCCGTCATTGTTAAAAGTAAAAGATCCCAACAGAGACTGTAGCCCCTGCTCCGTTACTCCAGCCGCAAAAGGATCCCAACCACCATTGTTATTCTGCAATTGATTCTTAATTGAAGATACTTCCCACTCAAAATCAGTGGGATTTGTGTTGCCGTCTAATAATTCGAACTCAACTCCATTCACTGTCGTCGCAGCGCCGCCACTGACTGCATGCGTATATGTAATTGAAGTATTGATACCGGTACTCGCATCATCACTGAGTGCCTCACTGAATGATATCTCTCCTGCGGAAAGTGAACTGACCAATGAAACCGAATAACTTATGAAGATAATAAAAGAACGAGGAAAATTCATAATTATAGAAGACTACCAAAGCCAAAAAAAAACAAGTTAATAAATTGCCATTACAAATCTTATCCGTACAGAAAGTGCCTATTATTTGTATTGTAATTCCTTAAGACCTATCTGGACAGAACCCACATCCTCATTGTCAATTGAATAGGCGGTGTAAGTTGCTGTTGGGTTCTCTTTAGTGAAATCAAAGATCACTTCACCGAAACTTGGCTTTTTATTATATCCAAAAATGCACCCTTTAATAATTTTGTGAGTATGAATGTTTGTGAGCTTCGAACTCATAAATTCATAAATCGGATAACTGGAACCAAAATCATTGTTCTTCCAAGCGTCTGACCGGTGCCGATCCGCCGCCAAAACAAATATTCCACTGATTTTATTATTCTCGATAAAAGAAAAAATCTCCTTCCTCTCCTCCGAATAACCGTCCCAGGTATCTTTACTGCCCGGCTTGACTCCAGGAGTCATTGGAACTGATGAACAAATTACTTTAAATTGCGCCTCAGAGCCTTTGAGTTTTCTTTTGAGCCATGCAAGCTGCACCGGCCCAAGCATCTGACCCTCCGAAGGCTCTCTATAATAACGAGTATCCAAAAAAATAAATTCAACTCTCTGTCCAAATTTATGAGTGAAGTAACATCCAGGATGATTCCCCTCACCCCCATACTCCGGATTAGGCCACTGCAATTTAAAATCGGACCATACCCGGGACTTCCATTTCGGCTCATTAACAGCCGCACCGCCATGACAGTCATTGGTTCCGAAATCATGATCGTCCCAGATGGCATAGACTGGAACATGCGCAATTAATCCACGCCACTCCGGACGAGACTGTCGCCTGAAGTAACAATACTGACCAACTTCACGTATCTCCGGACGGTCAATATAAACATTATCACCCAAGAGAAGAAGCGCATCAGGCTTATGACTCTTGATCGTCTCCCAAACACGCTCGTATTTCGGGGTAAATCCGGAACCTCCACCAAAAATAATTTTTATTGTTTCCCCTCCTCCCCGCTTCTGGGTCCTGAAACCCGGCTCAATCCCAAGGTCAATTGCATGTTCATCCTGAAATATTTGATAATGATAAAACGTATCTGGATCGAGCCCTTTAATCTCTATAGTAACAGTGTAATCATTTTTTGCTGAAGCCTTGGCCCGCTCAGCAGTGACCCCTTCGATCACAACTTTGATCTCCGACTCCTCAGGGGCCCGGACCCAGATCTTAACCGAATCAGAGGTCAGGTCACCTATCATTGGGCCATGCACCAATCTCGGAGATGAGGACTGCATGATTTTAAGGAACTCATCAGTACCAAGTAGCTCCCTATTCAAACTCCTCGGGCCCGCAATGAAACGTTCTATAGGCAAGCCCTCGGACATGGCTTTCTTTGCATAATTCAATGCCTCAGCTCCATCACCAGATCCACTATAGGCTAAAGCCAAGCAAAATAGAGTCTCCTCATCATGAGGCGCTTTCTTTAGATATGCCTTGAGCTCTGATATAGCAGATTGAAATTCCCCCATTCCTAACTTTGCCATAATTGGACGATGGTATTTCTTATATTGCCCAGGAAGATATTTGGAATCTTTTTTCTGAGCCTGAGCAAACAGGGAATGAATCAAAATATATACAATTACCAAAGAAGATTTTATCATATCCTAATTATTTTCATCGCAATATGAGCAGACATTAGAGGAAATAAACAGTAAACTTATGATTAAAAACCTACATTGGCTTTTTAAATGATTAGAAAGATCAAAACCGCCCTAACATTTAAAGTTCTTATCTTTGTCCTTATCACAACGATAACCCCGTCCTGCTCTCTTCCGTCAAGACATGCCAAGGCTTTCAATTCAAAACAAGAGTTAGAAGCAGCATTAATTGATTCACTCGCACCTCAAACAAAAAAAATCACCTCGCAAAAAAAAATCTCAAGTTCATTAGCCACTCTGATCGAATCAAAGTATCCGGCAATTTCTGAAACGCATCTTCAATGGATAGGCAGGAAGGAAATCGACCCAATGAGTTTTGACCATGTTGTGCGCTCTAATGCCGTCATCCGCACTAACTGGTCACAGAAATGGTACCAATCAGAAGGATCAGGAACGCCTCTGATATTATTGAAGAAAACCAAGGACAACCGATTCATTAACGAAATCGGTGAAACTTTACCTGTAACCGCAGTAGTAAAATCCACAAAAAAAAATCCCAAGATCTTACTTTATGACCTACTAGATCCCAAAAATGATCAGACTAAAGTTCCTAAAATTGCCCGAGACTACACTGCGCCCATCAATTACCTCACTAGGCGAACAAAACTCATTCCAAAGGTCCTGGCAATTATCAATGCTAACCGATACATGAACAGGATAGGACTCCATAGGATGACTCCCTATGACCCTAATAAAATACCGGTAATCCTCATACATGGCTTTAAAGCAAATCCTCGAGCCTGGGTAAATCTAATTAATAAACTACAGGCAGATCCTGAAATCAGAAACTACTATCAGTTCTGGACCTTTTCATATCCTACAGGAATTCCTTTGCACTATTCGGCAATGCGGTTGCGCAAAGAATTGCAGGCAATGCAAAAAAAATATGACCCTAATGGTAAAAATCCCAATCTACAGAAAATAGTCTTGGTCGGCCACAGCATGGGAGGAATCCTTTCCCGACTTATGGTCTCAAAAAACAATAAAGGGTTACCGCCTTGGATGCCTAAGCCAATTTATAATCCAGAATTACCGTACAAGCAAAAGGATCTAGCCACTGATATGTTTATCTTTCAGCCTCAGGAATACATTGGAAGAGTCATATTCATTGCGACCCCTCACCGAGGAACCAAAATCGCTTCTTTGAAAATTTCAAGAATGATTAATTCGATTATTCGAATCCCCATCGAAATACAAAATTCGTTACTCAGCGGGTTGCGTCTCAATCCTGACATCCCGTTCGAAGAGGCAACCGCATTAATGAAACTCAAAAGTATAGATAACGTTAATCCTAATTCTTATCTTATCCGCTCAATGCAATCAGAACCAATCTCAACAAGAGTTCCTTTCCACAGCATCATTGGGATTGGTAAGTTCAAAAGTAAAAAACCTCTAACCGAAACGACTGATCTTGTTGTAAGCTATCAGAGCGCTCATCTTAAGAACGCCATATCCGAACTGAAAGTGCGAGCATGGCATGACCTACATAAGTATGATGAAACAATCACAGAAGTAGGTAAAATTCTCAAACAACACAAAAATTAAAGCATCCTCGATATGTTAAAAGGAAAGCTCTTACATAGCCCGGAAGAAATGGATGGCGCAAAAAAGACATTTGAAACGGTTCTTAAGCTAATCGATTCAGCCAAGGAAAGTATCAAGATCCATATGTACGTATGGCGATCAGATGAAATTGGCAACTGCATTGGAGATGCAATCTTCAGAGCCGCAGAACGAGGAGTAAAAATAAATATCACCAAGGATCGGTCTGCAATGATGTATGAAAGGATCGAAATGAACCGGAAATCTTATCTGCCCTGTAAGCCAAGCAAATTAAGAGGCCTATGGTGGAAACTAATTGCTCCAACGTTCCCTGACACTTTCATTAAAGATCAATTCGTCAATGGAGCAGGTCAAAAACTAATTAATCATACCAATGTTAAGATTGAGTGGATTGAAGGGATTCATACCCATCAGAAATATTACCTCATTGACAAAAAACACCTAATCACAGGCAGCATCAACATCGAGGACCGGCACCGAAAATATTTTGATTACATGGTGCATCTGGAACAGAACAATCTAGAAGAACATTTTCACCAAAGAGAATCAGGCCAGACTCCTTTCAATCTAGACAGGGAAATTGAATATATTTTTAACCAGCCAATGAATGGTGCGGCCCGTTTCGAAATTAAACCCTTGTTAATCAGATTATTGAAGGAAGCTAAGAAGGAAGTCTACATCGAGGCCGCTTACATTGGAGACCATGACATTGAAGATGCCCTGAAGGAAGCCGCAACCCGCAATGTAAAGGTTATTATGTTGCTCTCTAAAAAAGCGAACATAGGCAACGACAACAACTATAAACGGGCTGAGAAAATCATGGACTCAGGATCTGCCCGTATATTTCTTACGCCTAAGATGATACATTCAAAAATGGTCGCTGTGGATAGAAAAATAATTTTTAGCGGTTCAGCAAATCTATCCATATTCTCAATGTGCAACTCAGGAGAATTGAATCTAATCATCAAAGAACCGAATTTGGTAAAAGATTTCCTCAACGTTGCTGATTACAGAAAATCCGTCAGCGAAGAAGTTACAGACCCTAAAATACTGGCAAACTACAATCGAAAAATTGCATTCTTACAAGAATTACACCAAAAACTAAAACTGTGACTTCATATAAACAATAAACTCAAAAGAACTATGCTCGAGTTTAGTGATCTTCCTTATCAATTTGTCCCTCCAAAACCAAATAATTTAATCATTGGTTTGGGAAGGTTAGTGAATCGTTTCATCGGGCTGAAGTGTCGAAATCACCGACTAAAAGAAATCAATGTTGATGGGTTAAAGGAATTTCAGAAAATAGCTGAGGAGCGTAATGCCAGATTCATTATTCTTCCCAATCATCCGACCCACAGCGATCCTCAGGTAATTAATGAAATCTGTAGAAGAATGGATAAGAAACCATCCTTCATGGCTGCTTATGATGTCTTTGCCAGAAGCAAATTTATTTCTTGGTTCATGCAGAGAACAGGAGCGTTCAGTGTTGACCGTGAAGGGAGTGACAGGAAGGCCATGAAATGTGCCACTCAAATACTTGAAAAAGGTCAATATCCGCTAGTTATTTTTCCAGAAGGGAATGTTTACTTCTGTAATGACCGCGTGACCCCTTTCGCTGAAGGAGCAGCTTACATAGGGCTTAAGGCTCAGCATAAATTGGGCGAAAATACTCCAGTCTATGCCGTTCCAATATCCTTAAAGTACACCTTTACTGAAGACGTTCGCGAAAGTGTCATTTCTAACCTTGATGAAATAGCTAAGAAGTTTAGCACTTCACTATCCTCCGAAAAACCAATCATAGAAGAGGTTACCCGCGTCAGTATCCTTACTCTCTCCGAGTTCCTACAAAAACACGACTACAGCCTCCCCGAAAACAATACCAATGTGGATAATCTCATAAATGACGCTGTAGAACCAATCATTATAAAGCTAGAAGAAGAAATCGGAATCACAGTAAAGAAAGAGCAAAATCTAGTATCCAGAATAAGAACCATCCGCTCTAAAATTCATTCCATAAGAATAGATATTGAAAAACAAAAAGAACATTCCCATGCAGCCGATCTAGCCGATGAAGCAATGTTAGCCCTACGAATACTCGGATATTCTGGAGGGTACGCCAGTAATAGTCCTAGCCTTGATAGGATAGCAGAAACCATCGCCCGTCTCCGTGAGGACATTCATTCAAAAGGATCTCCTCCGGTCGGCCAAAGAAAGGTATTCGCAAAAATATGCCAACCAATTGATTTAAGACAATATGTTACTCCTAATGAAAAGATTTCAAAAGACGCGATTATTAAACTGACTGAGAAATTTGAAAAAAGTGTTCAGGATGGAATCAATGAATCCAATGCAAAGAACGATAGCCATGGAAGCAAATCATTTTAATATTTACAAGATATGAAGAGGGTCAGCTAATAAAGTACACTTGATAAAAGAGATGATCGTTCGTCACATTTATTTAGCTGAAAAGCATAACTTCTATGGCCACCACGGTAAAGAGCCAAGCAATTATCCGATGATTGAGCTTGGTGAAGCAAAATGCGAAAAAGGCATGGGGATCATTGGGGATCGTTTCTACAATTATAAACCTGACTACAAGGGACAGATTACTTTTTTCTCTTGGGAAGTATACGAAGACATTTGCAGAATGTTTAAACTGGAAGGTTTGTGCCCCTCTATTTTTCGAAGAAATGTCATTGTAAGCGAAGTGGATCTGAACTCGTTAATTGGGGAAACCTTCACTATTCAGGGAATTGACTTTCTTGGCACTCAAGAAGCTGCACCCTGTTACTGGATGAATGGAGCAGTTGCACCTGGTGCCGAAGATGCAATGAAGGGCCGCGGAGGATTGAGAGCAAAAATACTAACGAGTGGAACCCTAAAAAAAGACAATAGATCAATCGAGTGAACTCACCTTTCGCAGCAGCCATTATGGCTGGAGGCCGTTCAGAACGGTTTGGTACTGATAAGGCTTTTTATCAGATAGATGGGGTTCCCTTATGGCGCCATCAAATTCATAAAATTGAACAATTAATGCCTTCAGAAATAATCATATCGGCAAATAATAAACAGTATTTTGATACGACTCATAAAGTAATCATAGACACCAAACCTAACAGAGGACCTATCGGAGCCCTGATAGACTGCTTAAATTCGACAAAGATAGAAAGAGTACTTATTTTAGCCGTTGATATGCCTAAAATGCCCATAAGCTTTTTAGGTGAACTCGTATGTTCTGGCTGCGGATCAGTGCCAATCCATGAAAATGGAATGACCGAACCTCTAGCGGCAGTTTATCCGAAAGAAATAATTCAACTGGCCAAAAATCAATACCTAGCAGGTTCTCTATCCATGCAGGAACTAGTAAAAAAAGCAATTAAAGAAGGCCTTTTGAATACTCGTAAAATTACTGAGCCGGAAATAGAATTTTTTGCTAACATGAATTATCCTCCAGAAACCTGACACGTGACCGATTCATCAAAACTATTCAACATTAAAAAAAGCTGTTCAGGTTCTGTTTCAAGTGTTGATGACTTCGTTGCCATTGAAGAACCTTTAGAGATTCGAGTCGAAGAAAAAAATGTAGCAATTGTCATGCGAACGCCTGGCCATGACCGTGAACTTGCTGCAGGATTCCTCCTCAGCGAAGGAATCATAAAAAGTAGACATGACGTATTTGAAATATCCGAATGCGAAAGCCTCAACACAAATGGTTCCGGAAAAGGTAATTTTGTGAGTGTCCTATTATCTAAAGAGGTTCAATTTGAGTTTGAGGACCTTACTCGCCATGTATTCACTTCATCGAGTTGTGGAGTCTGCGGCAAAGCCACAATTGAATCTGTAATGATTGATTTCCCAAAAATCGAAGGTGAAAGTCAAATATGCTCGTCAAAAATCGTAAGTTATCCGGACAAATTATCCGCGGCACAGACAACATTTAAAAAGACCGGCGGGTTACATGCCAGTGCCCTCTTCAATCCTGACGGAGAAATAGTCGTCATCCGCGAAGATGTAGGAAGACACAACGCCCTCGATAAAGTTATAGGCTATGCGCTTCTCGAAAATCTCCTACCACTCTCAGATCATACTTTACTTCTCAGCGGAAGAATATCTTTTGAATTGATGCAGAAATCTCTAGCTGCCGGAATTCCTACAGTTGCCGGAATCTCTGCGCCAAGCTCATTGGCAATTGAATTCGCCAAAAATTCTGGCCAAAACCTAATCGGATTTCTGAGAGATCACACCATGAACATTTACTCAGGAAATGTCACAGATTAAATTCAGGACCGAGCTAATCTTTGGTTATATTAAATATGATCAGTATCGAAGACTTTATTGAAGACATCGTAGGTAAGGCCATGCGCGGACTCAAAATGTCCGTTCAGGATTTGGCCGCAGATTCAGGCACATCATCTACATCAATTGCACAATTACTTGAGGGCGAAGTTGATGAAGCGACGATCACCTCAATCGCTCCACACCTGAATCTGGACCCTCAATCCTTAATTATTGCTGGACGGAAATCCTGGTACCCAAAACCCGTCAATGTCAAAGGGCTAGAAATGTACAACACCAAATGGGCAGACATGTACGTTAATTCTTACCTAGTTTGGGACAGCTCTAATGGCATAGCGACAGCATTTGATACTGGCGCCAATTCAAAGCAATTAATCGAAACAGTGCATTCAAATGATCTGGCCCTTGAATCCATATACTTAACTCATACTCACACTGATCACATTGCGGATCTTGCACGGCTCAAATCTAGTTTTCCATCCATCAGGGTATATGTGAGTGATAAAGAGCCTATTAAAGAGGCCGAACTGATTGAGGATGGGCACAATTTTTCAATCGGAAACCTGTCCGTTAACTCTCGCCTGAC
>JASLJT010000332.1:0-3713 GCA_030747955.1 Verrucomicrobiales bacterium
TTATTAATGGATTAGGCTTAGGTTCTGCCCGTTTGCAAATGCAGGGCTATTTTGTTACTGATGAAGCTATCCAGAAATTTCGTGGGCAGTCCAGTTCTGAGTCCACCAGCATAAAAGGTTAGTTCATGCCAAAGAAAAGATTTCCAGATCTTTTGCATCCCTTAGGGGGGTGTGGGTTCATCCAATTTTGGAAACTCTATTTTAATAATTGGCCCTATACTCTATTTTCTCTTCCATCGAGATTCTTCGCACTCATGGCTGTAACATTTCGAGTGCCATTTGTATTTCTTGAAAAAATAAAACATAAGAATGCGATAGACTTACAAGAGATCAAAGATGGACCAATATTCATAATTGGTCATTGGCGTAGCGGGACGACACACTTGCACAATTTATTGAGTCAGGATGATCAATTTTCTTTCATTACTTTTTCAAGGTCCCTTATGCCTTTGGATTGCCTTGGTAAGTTGCGTCCAGCGCGTGCATTGATGAAGATTATAATGCCTAAGGATCGTGGTATGGATAAAGTTACTATTGGTCCGGACACTCCCCAAGAAGAGGAGTTTGCATTGGCTGCATTAGGATCTGTTTCTTTCTTAAAATGCCTTTATTTTCCAAGAAAGATTGAAGAGTATTTTAATTCTTCTGTTTTTCTGAAATGCATGAGTGACCAAGAGAGGGAATCACTTAAATCGGCATATCTTTATTTAACAAAAAAAATGACTTACGCTCACAATGGAAAGACTATGCTATATAAGAATCCTGCCTGCACGAGCAGGATGTCTTTATTAAAGGAGATATTTCCGAATGCTAAGTTTGTTCATATCATTCGCAATCCTTTTGAAGTGTTTCCTTCGATGATGAAATTATGGGGCCGTATGACCCCATCATTTTCATGGCATCGAAATGCATCTATCAATTATGAGGATATAACCTTTTCTTTCTATGAGAGAATTATGAAGGATCACTTGGAGGAGCGGCAGAACATTCCCGATCAGGATTACCATGAAGTTCGATTTGAGGATCTTGATTCTGATCCGATGACAGTTATTAATGATATTTATCGAAATTTAGGAATGGAATTGAATAAAGAATCAATGGTTAAGATGGAGCGATATATTGAAGGACAGAAAGAGTATAAAAAGAATACGCATCAAATGTCAGATAGCATTAAGGAGAAATTAATGGAACGGTGGAGCTTTGCGTTGGATCATTGGAATTATAATTATCCTGATAAATAGGGCTAATTAATTACAGAAAATTTATTTTAAATATAAGAATCCTTTATGATTTGGAGTTATATTATGTGGGCAGTGTTTGGATCTAAAGAATTGATCAAACATAATCCAAGAATAATCATTATCCCTTACAATTATTAAGATGAGTCTCTCGCAAGAACTATCACATTCATCAGACCGCCGATCTTTCATGGCTAGTGCGGCTAAGACTTTTCTAGGTGTTAATGTTTTGTCCAATATTTCAGTTGGAGCAGGAGGAGAGGATCGGAAAATTCCATTTCGGAAAAACCCGGCAAAAAAAGTTATTTATCTATACATGGCTGGAGGAATGTCGCATCTCGATACTTTTGACCCGAAGCCAGATGCGCCGTCTGAGGTTAGAGGCAATCTTTCTTCAATTAAAACTAGTGCAGATGGAGTGCGAGTCAGTGAGTACTTGCCGAACATTGCAAAGCACATGGATAAGGTTGCAGTTGTGAACTCATTGCATTCAAAAACTGGTGCTCATGAGCAGGCTCGTTACCTGATGAAGACTAATTATGCTAAACGAGGGACAATTCAACATCCTCATATGGGGGCATGGTTATTAAAATACGAGGATCGAATCAATCAACAGTTGCCAGGATTTGTATCGATCGCTAGTGGCAGTAAGGCGCCTGGCGCTGGTTTTTTTGGAGTCAATTGTCAGCCGTTAATCATTGGGAAAGCAGAGGCGGGGCTTCAAAATAGTAAGCATTTCACAGGAATTTCTAACGCTGATTTCATGCGGAGACGGAAACTCTCTGAGCGTATCGATCAAAAATTCCATGCAAAGTATAAGGATAAAAATGCCAATGCATATACTGCTATATATGAGGAGGCTGTTACACTTATGAGAAGCTCTGACCTAAAGGTTTTTGATATTTCCCAGGAAAATAAAGCACTCAGAGAGCGTTACGGGGATCATTCTTTTGGACAAGGATGTCTTTTAGCTCGCCGGTTGAGCGAATCTGGAGTGCGATCCGTTGAAGTTCAGCTTGGAGGTTGGGACACGCATCAGGATAATTTCCAGAGAGTCCAATCAAATACTGCCATACTTGATCAGGCGTTGAGTGCTTTGTTAGGTGATCTTCATAGCAGTGGTATGCTTGAGGAAACACTTGTTGTCCTTACTACTGAGTTTGGAAGAACTCCAAAAATAAATCAGAACGCTGGCAGGGATCATTATCCCAAAGCATTTTCAGCGCTTCTTGCTGGTGGGGGTGTGAAAGGTGGATACATACATGGTAAGACTGATAACAAAGGCACTGAGCCTGTGGATGAGCCTGTCACAATAGCTGATTTTAATGCAACGATTGCTTATGGATGTGGATTGCCTCTAGACCAGCGGCTATTCTCGAAAAATGCACGTCCGTTCACCGTGGCAAACCATGGTGACCCTGTTATGCAGTTATTCTCATAATATTCAATTGGAAGTCCACTATTTTGAAAATAATTTGCTACACACTCTTAATTAATCTCTGGTTCTTTTCTCTTCTTAAGGCCAACGAAGATTTATCAATTTATACGCAGAGGGTAGACTCACTCATTTCCACCTATCAAAATAAGAATAAGGTTGCTCTGAATCCGAGAACTAATGATTCAGTTTTTGTTAGAAGAGCCTATTTGAATATAGTCGGCCGGATTCCGACCGCGTCCGAGACCACTAGGTATATTGATTCAAAGGAAAAGGATAAGAGATCGAAACTTATTAATTATCTTATTAGTTCAGAAGGATACGTGAGCCATCAGTTCAATTGGTGGGCCGACATACTGAGAGTCAGTACAAGAATGCAAGGTCAGAGCCCGGTGAACGGAATTGCTTATGCTAATTGGATTAAGCAGTCGATTCGTGAGAATAAGAGTTACAGAAATTTTGTGAGTGATTTAATCACTGCTGAGGGGATGATTGATGAGAATGGAGCTGTGGGTTTTTATCTTCGTGATCGAGGTATGGAGCTCGATCATTTGGCTACTACTGCTCAGGTTTTTCTTGGAACACAACTCGTATGTGCTCAATGCCATGACCATCCATTTGATGATTGGACTCAGATGGACTATTACCAACTCGCTGCTTTTAGTACACCTGTAAGATCAGTTAGGCGAACAGAGTCAATGGACAAGGCTATTCAAATTGCACAGAATGACTTTAAGAAGATTCGCGGTAATAAGGGTAAGGTTAATGTTGTAAGAAAAAATAAGACGAGGGAACTACAGCGAGCTTTTCAGGGCCTAACGGACAACTTCCGCAACTCGATCGTTAGGGAAACCAAGACTCCGCTCAAACTTCCTGATGACTATCAATATGATGATGCAAAACCTAACCAAATTATTCTTCCGGCCACTCCTTTCGGAGAGAGCGTTGAGTTAAAGGGAGGGCAAAGTAGAATCGAGGCCTATGCCGATTGGATGACCTCTCCAAAGAATCCCAGATTCACTAAAACTATTGTTAACAGG
>JASLJT010000333.1:0-14416 GCA_030747955.1 Verrucomicrobiales bacterium
CAGAAGCGAACCAAATTAAAAATCGTTGGTGAGCAAATGCAATTTCTTGGTAGTCGTGATGGAGGCGGTGGAGGATCGAGTCCTCAGCAACGCGGAGAAGATTCTCAGTCCAATCAGAGTGCTCCTGAAAGTTCTGGAGGAAATGACGGGGCTCAATTTGAGACTGATTCCGATGAAGACGACATTCCCTTTTAAGGGATAGGGTGTAGTGACACTGGATACAGACTCGTAGCTAATTCAGGTGATTGTTTAATCGACGGTAGTATTAATGGTGCCGTCTGAGACACGAGTCTCTAACTTATCTCCTGAATTTACGTTTTTTGTCGATGTGATTAATTTTCCATCCTTGCCATGAGTTAGTGAAAATCCTCGGTCAAGCACAGATTCGGGACCAAGAGCCTTAATGGCAACGGCTGCTTTCTCAGAACGTTCATTTGATCGGTTAATGAGGCTCTGAGCTGCGTTCTGCAGTCTATTATCGAGAATCTTAAACTGGCCAAGGACAGTTTCTAGTTGCTTCGCTGGGTGACATATACTGATTCGGTTTCCCAAATTACTCATCGAATCTTTCTTTTCCCTAAGAGAATCCATTAGAGCTGATTTGAGGGAGTCCATCTTCAGGTCAATGCTCTGATCTAGGTCCGCAATTTTGCGTTTAGGTTCATTAATTAGAGTATTGGTTCCCAGATAATCTAGTCTCTCTTTCCAACGGTCCAGTGTGTCGCTGACACGATAAGACAGTGATCTATTAATACTTTGAAGCTGGCTTCTAATTTCCTGTGCATCGGGGACAAGGAGTTCTGCTGCTGCGCTTGGAGTCGGTGCACGCATGTCAGCAGTGAAGTCAGAGATCGTATAATCAATCTCATGTCCAACAGCAGACACTACAGGTAAACTTAATGAGTTGATCGCCCTTGCTGTTTTTTCTTCGTTAAATGGCCAAAGGTCCTCGATGCTGCCCCCTCCTCGTGTCAGGAGGACCGTGTCGATCCTAATTTTTCCTTCTTGTGACCAATTCTCAATATTCTGAATTGCTTCAGCAATTTCTTTTGCGGCACTGTCACCCTGAACCAAGACTGGGTAAAGAATAACCCTGACCCAAGGAGCTCGACGTTTAAGGACGCTCAGTATGTCTTTGATGGCGGCACCGGTCGGTGAGGTGATGATGCAAATTGTGTTTGGAAATGTTGGAATTGGTAATTTTATTTTGGGGTCGAATAGACCCTCTTCATTGAGTTTATTTTTGAGGGCTTCAAATTTTGCTTGGAGGGCTCCGAGTCCTTTCAGTTGTGCTTGGCGCACTATGAGTTGGTAATTGCCTCTGGGCTCATAAACGGTAACATCGCCGAAGAGTTGTATTTCCTGCCCGTCCTCCAGATCCACGCTCAGCTTGGTCGCGTTTCCACGGAAGAGTACACATGATAATTGTGAGCCTTTGTCTTTGAGAGTGAAGTATTGATGCCCTGAGGCCTGTTTCCTTAGATTACTAATTTCACCTTCTACCCAAACTGCCCCGACTCGGTATTCAATTAGGTTACGGATTTTCCGTGTTAATTGGCTAACGGTAAGGATGCTCTTCTCCTGAGCCTGCTTATCCTCAGCAATTTCATTGGAGTCTGCGAAGTCAAAGAGATCCATAATTGAATATTGATGGTCTTTTAAGAGCTAAAGTCCAGTAATACCTTACCATCACGGCCCGTTTCCATGGACCGTTTAATGGCAGATTTGATCTCTTCTGGCCTAAATATTGAATCTATGGGTTGGTGCAATTTCTGATGGATCATCATGTCTGCCAATTTTCCGTAAACTGTTTCCATTGCTTGGGGACTAGTGGAATTTAACCATTTACTCAGCCAGAGACCTTGAATTCTGAGATCCTTAAAAATGAGGAAGCTGTTAGGTACTTTGAGGGGCCGCTTGGCCATTGCACCATAAGTGATATGAGTGCCTCCTTCTGAAAGTAACGACATGATGCGGAGGGCACTGTCTCCACCAACTGCGTTAATTGCTAAACTTACGAGATTTTTTCCGATTGCTTCCATCGCTTCATTTTTTCCATCTTCATCGTCACTGACCACGAGGTCGGCACCATAGCTCATGAGTTGAGCTTTTAGGTCCGTTCTCCTCACAAAATTGATGGTTTTCCAGCCCATTAATTTTGCAATTTCAATGACAGCTATACCTACTCCGGAATTAGATGCGTTCTGCACGATCCATGAATCAGGTTCTTTATATTCTATCTGGTTGAGAAGTAGCCAGGCTGTTGCCGGATTCACCTTCAGCATTGCACCGAGCTTTGGTGATAATGATTCAGGGACTTTTATTACCTGGTTCGGATGGACTCTCACATAGTCCTGCCAGCAGTCATTTCTATTAACGTAAAAGACATGATCTCCTTTAGCAAACCCTTCACAGGACTTTCCCGTGTCAATGACTTGACCACTCCCTTCATTGCCGATGATTGCCGGGAGTTGAGGTAGTTTGCCATACTTTCCTTCAATTATGTTCAGGTCTGCTGGATTAATCGGTGCATATTGAGTTCGAATGAGCAACTCTTCAGGAGCAGGGCCCTCAATCTTTTCCTGGCAGAATGAGGCTCCTTCTTCGGGAGATGTAAATTTTTCTACTTTGATTTGTCGATTGATTTGAGACATTTTTTTTTCTTAGTGCCAATTCATTAATAAAAGAGACTTTAAACAAGGGAATAAATAGTTTTTAAATCACTTTATGGTTTTTCTTCTTTTGATCGAGCACGTACGATTAGATCCAGATAAATGAAATCTTTTCTTAATAAAACCAGTATTTTCATAGCATTTATCCCATTTTGTTTGGGACTTGGTTATGAATTGTCAGAAGATTCAAAGCCTCAGGACGAAGTCCCTAAGGGCAAAGTTACCAAACATCAATTTACTGATAGTGAGGTTTATCCCGGCACAGTAAGAGATTATTGGGTCTATGTGCCCCACCAATATGATAAGTCTAAACCTGCCTGTCTGATGGTCTTTCAAGATGGATCCTGGTACCAAAATCCTTCCGGCCATACCCGTGCCCCAATTGTATTTGATAACCTAATTCATAAGAAGGAGATACCGGTTATCATAGGAGTATTTGTCAATCCTGGCATTATCCCACCAGAGAAAGAAGGCGCTAAGCCAAGAAAGAACAGGAGCTTGGAGTACGATACATTAAATGATCAGTATTCTAAGTTTCTTTTGAATGACCTGTTACCTGAGGTGCAAAAAAAATATAATATAACGGAGGACCCTTTGGGCCGGTCTACTTGCGGAATAAGTTCCGGAGGAATTTGTGCCTGGACCGTGGCATGGGAACGGCCTGACCAGTTCAGTAAGGTGATATCTTACATTGGTAGTTTTACCAACATAAGGGGAGGCCATAATTATCCTGCCATTATTCGGAAGACAGAGAAAAAGCCGATACGCGTCTTTCTTCAGGAAGGAGAAAATGATCTGGATAATCTTCATGGGAACTGGCCCCTAGCGAATCGGCAAATGGCAGCGGCTCTAAAGTTCTCAGGTTATGATTATAAGTTCGTCATGGGTGATGGTGCACATAACGGCAAGCATGGAGGCTCAATTTTTCCCGACATGCTGAGATGGATCTGGAGAGATTATCCAAAAGACTAATGAATCGTAGTATCATTTTATGGTCATTAATGACTCTAGGCATGGCCCTTTCATGCCGGTCACAGGATACTCCGTTGACGATGGTGCTCGTCCCCGGTCAAGGATGGGAAAAGATGGCAAGTGGAATGAAATTTTGTGATGCTTGTTGCACTGACAAGGAGGGTAATTTTTATTTTGCAGATGCAGGTACCAAGGCTCCAATCAAGAGGATCGGATTGGATGGAAAAATTTCTGATTTTGGGCCCCCTTTACAAGGTGTGAGCGGGCTTCAATTTGGTGAGGATTCTTTGCTCTATATTTGCCAGGGCAGGGCACGGCGCATATGTGTACTCCGAGGGGGTAAGGAGCTAGAAGTGGTTGTGGATAATGTCCGACCCAACGATTTGGTGGTGACTTCGGACAATCATTTGTATTTTACCGAGACTTTTTCGCAGAGAGTTTACCACATTGACTTGAGCAAGGAGCAGAAGGTCTTGAAGATTGTTGATAGTGGGATTCTTAAGCCGAATGGGATCGCATTGACACCGAAAGAAGGGACATTATTTGTGTCGGATCACCTCGAAAGAGAGATTTGGTTTTTCAGAATAGATAAAGATAATGCACTAAATTTTAAGGCTCCTTATGGGTCTCTTCGGATACGCGGTAAGAATGCTCAAAGTAAAGGGGACGGTTGTGACGTGGACTCCTTAGGCCGTTATTATGTTTGCTCGGACCTGGGCATCCAGATGTTTGATCCTACAGCGAGGCTTGGGGGTGTGATTCTAGGTCCTGACCCAAACAATTCTGTAGTGAGTTTGGCATTTTCAGGTGAGGGATTGCGTTATCTGTATGTAGCGAGTGGAGGATCCATTTACCGGCGTCAAATGAAGACTCCTGGGGTAGGAAGGTAATTGATCCTTGTCTAAACTGCTGCTGTAAGTTAAGCGGCGGCTTGCATTAAGCTGTGTGCATGCTGTTTGGCCGATTCTTTTTCTCCACCAAGCATTCGGGCAATCTCAGCGACTCGTTTTTTACCATCTACTTTCATGATTTCGGATCGTGTTCGGCCTCCGTCCGTGAATTCTTTCCTTACAACATAGTGGGATTTCGATAGGGAAGCTACTTGAGGAAGATGAGAAATAGATATGACCTGATGGCTCTTCCC
The DNA here is from genome assembly GCA_030747955.1 of Verrucomicrobiales bacterium. Taxonomy (GTDB): domain Bacteria; phylum Verrucomicrobiota; class Verrucomicrobiia; order Verrucomicrobiales; family DEV007; genus EC70. Next base: position 4,789 of record JASLJT010000333.1, read on the forward strand.
AAGTGACGCCATTTTGATGCCAACTGATTGGGCAATTGCTCCTCCGACATTGGCGTCTATCTCATCAAATACCAGAACTGGGATTGCATCCTGACTGGCTAAAGTGCTCTTCAATGCAAGCATCACTCGAGACATTTCCCCGCTCGATGCAATTGATCGTAAGGCTTTGGATGGTTCTCCCGGATTAGGGGCGAAAAGGAACTCTATGCCTTCGGCGCCCATTGAAGTGTGATTCTCTTTTTTCTCCAGAGAAATCTTGAATATGGATTTTTTAAATCCTAAGTCTTTCATTTCCTTTGTGACTAAGTTGGCGAGTTTTGGTGAAGCAGAGATACGTTTTTTAGTGATTTTTTCAGATAGTTTAATCATTTCTGACTGGGCTCTCTCGATTTCTGTTTCTAGCCGCTTTAATTCTTCATGCCTATTTTCGGTTTTATTTAATTTTTCATGAGCGGACTGCCTGAAGCCGAGAACCTCACTGAGGCTGTTACCGTATTTTCTTTTAAGAGTTTCAATGAGATCGACCCGACATTCGATTTCCTCAATCTTTGAAGGTTCCATCTCGATACTGCCGGCATAGGTTTCTAATTGATTTTGTAATTCCTGAATTTCAATAAGTGCATTCTCAAACTTTTCAGTGTATGCAGTAGCTGATGAATCAAACTTTTCTAATTCTTTGAATGAACGCATGAGTTGCATGAGTTGATCAATGACTGAATGTTCTTCACCATGAAGCTCACTGATGATTCTACTTGAGGCTTCCAGTAAACTCTTGGAATTTCTGCTCACCTGATACCTTTTATACAATCCCTCTTCCTCATCTTCTTTAATTTCTGCCTCATCGATCTCATTGATCTGGTGCTTTAAAAGATCAATAGCTTGTTCGTTACTTCGTTCCGAACTAATGAGTTCATCATATTCACTCTGTAGGGATTTGAATTTTTTATAGGCCAAAGAATGCTGATTTGTGATCTCTGTTAAACCTGCATAAGCATCGAGTAATGAGAGTTGCCTTTCACTTGAAAATAATGAGTGATGGTCATGAGGTCCGTGAAGATCAACAAGTAATTTACCTACCTTCTTGAGTGTGTTCAGAGTCACGGGCGAGCAATTGATGAACTGTTTATTTGGGGCCTTCCTATCAAGGAACCTTCTTATGACTAGTTGATTCTCGGAACATGGTTCGAGACCCGATTTCTCCAGTATCGAGTTAATTTCACGGCAATCTTTTAGGTCAAATATGGCCTCAACAGTACAGGTATTTTCTCCGGTCCTTATCAGTTCGGTGTCAGCCCTCTGACCCACGATCAGTTTTATTGCCCCTATGACCATAGATTTTCCCGATCCCGTTTCCCCTGTGATACCGATCAGCCCAGATTCCATTTCCCACACGGCCTCTTCGATCAGTGCCAAATTATTGATTTTTAGTAATGTAAGCATTGTCTGAAATTTTCCCATACAATATGTACAAATATACAAGTGTTCAAGCGAACAATATAACTTTATATTAAAGAAAACAGTATTTTAGCCCTTTATATACTTAGGGAATGCGCTGAATCTTTAATTAGGAGCATTTTATGCAGGAACTTGAGGTCATATTTTTAGGATCAGGCACTTCGGTCGGTGTGCCCATGGTGGGCTGTACCTGTGAAGCATGTGAATCCCTAGACCCTAAAGACAAACGGCTAAGGTCTTCTATTCTCCTCAAAACGGACGAGAAGAGAGTGCTCGTTGATTGTGGGCCAGATCTTAGGCAGCAGTGCCTGAGGGAGGACGTAGCGAGTTTGGACGCTGTATTAATTACTCATCCTCATGCCGATCACATCATGGGTCTTGATGACTTGAGGCGGTTCACTCCTCGTGCTGATGATACTCTTCCCATTTATGCTCAGCCCAGTTGCATTGAAGCTCTCAGTACTTGCTTCTTTTATATTTTTAATGGTGAGAATCGTTATCCTGGTTACTTCAAGCCCGATTCTATACCAGTTGAAGGACCCTTTGATTTATTCCAAATGAAGGTAATTCCTGTACCTGTTGAGCATGGCAAGGTGGAGTGCATTGGTTTTACGTTTTATCGGGATGATGCTCCGATACTTGGTTATGTTCCGGACTGTAAGAAAATTCATGAGGAGGGAATGAATTCATTAAAAAACGTTGAGTGTCTTATCATTGATGGGCTCAGACATACTCCCCATCCTACTCATATTTCTATTTCAGAAGCAGTTGAGATATCTCAGGAATTGAATGCAAAACAGACTTGGTTGACTCATATTTCTCATGATGTTATGCATGAAAGAGATGAGTCGAATCTTCCTGACAATGTTCGTATCGCTTATGATGGATTGAAATTAAGCTTGTGAAAAAATTACTAATCCAAAGCAAATCGGTAAAACTTTTCGGTCTGGAACAGGGATAGTGCGTTTCATTTCACCATTGAGATTTATCCTTATCCTCTTTAACTAACCATTTCTCGAACTGTGGGTTTCCTTCGATGCCCAGATCGGACTGAATGCAAACGTCGACTTGAGGGAATTTTGAGGAAAAGTTGAGACCTTCCTCAATGCCAAGAATGTAACAGGCGGTGCTATGGATGCCGGCTTCAAGACAGCTCTTAGATATTACTGTCACAGAGTTAATGTCGTTACTGGAAGGCCATCCTGTTCGGGGATCTATGATGTGGCCGTACCGTTTCCCATCGTGAATGAAGTGTCTAGCATAGGCGCCTGAAGAGGACACTGCACGGTCACTGATTGCGAGACTTGCTAGGCAATTTCCGGGGCTCTTTCCATCTTCAATGCCGATGTGCCAGAAGTTTTGCTTGCCATTGCCTCCACTTGCAAAGACGTCTCTTCCAAGATCAATTAGAACGTCCTCAATCTGGTGGCGCTGGGATATTTCGATGAGAGCATCGACGGCGAGTTCCTTTCCGAATCCACCAAAATCAATACCCATGCCTTTCTCTGGTAAGAAGATTTTACCAGATTTTCTTTGTACTTTATTCCAACCTGTTAGCCTAAGAGCTTCCTGGATTTCTTGCTCGTCCGGTAACTGTTCATGAATTTTCTTCCAGTCCCAGACCCTCGCGAGCGGTAACATCGTCGCGTCCAGGACACCATCACTTTTTCTGAATACTTCATCAGCAACGTTGAGTAGGCGTTCGGCATCTTCGTCGATTTCGACCCATGAATGACCGGCAGCGGAATTGATTGTGGCTACGAGAGAATTGTCTAGGTACCTTGAGTACCTCTCTTCGAAGTTCTTTATCCATTCCAGAGCATCGGCAGCAAATTTTAGCGATTGTGTCTCTGAACTTAGTCTTAATTTTATATTACATTCTGTGCCTAGTGCTCTAAATTTTAATTCTCTGACTCCGTTAGCATTAGGCGTCAAAAATTGGCTCAGGTCCGGAGCACTCATAAAATTACTTTAAAATTTGAGTTGGGCACTGATACTGAATGTGTTGGCTGTGGGATATGCCCTGGACGGTGCCGTCTCACTACCAACACCTTTCATGGCGTAATGCTCATAGGCGCCCGAAAGGGAAAGTTTATCATTTATTTGATAGTGGATTTTGAGTCCTATGCTTGTTGCATGAAGAGAAGATAAGCGATAGTCCGCGGAATAATTTGGACCGTCTCCTTTCGGTTCATCGGCCGGAGCATCGATATTGATTTCATTTAAAGTACGTACAAAAAAGTCAGCACTGTTTTGTTTATAGAACCTGTAAAAAGGAGCGATTAAAAGATTCTCATTAACTTTCTGACGCCATTCTATTTCTGCCGTTTGTGAGAAGATGCCATAGTCATCGTTAGAGAGGCGAAACGCAGCTTTCATTGTTCCATTGAGTGATTCAAAGAAGTGTTTTGTCTCCTGATGGAGGACTTGTCTTGTCCGGCTATCGGGTCTGTTCTCCCTGTAAATATTAACGATTGGAATACTGATTCCCGGGGCAATGACAAAGTTCTCATCTCTTTGAACGATCTTGTAAGGATCATTAAGATAACCTTCAGAGTATCCTAGTGTAAGGTCCGCTGAAATGATGGTATTTTTTCCAAGGACCTGAGTGATGCCTGCGAATATGTCGTAACTGTCCTTTTCTTGGTCTGCGAGAAGCGGGACCTTGACGGTATCATCGAGATAATTGAATCCAAATGCTAGGGTCGTGTTACCCAAGTTATAATCCTTTTCGTAGTTAATTGAAATGCCGTTCGAGAGATAGTCTGACTCCTCACTCTTTGAGAGTTCAAGTTCTAACCTCTCTTCGTCTAGGCTATGTTGCAGTGCTGCTAGGATGCCTGTTCTGACATCTTCTAGATTTGAGGTGAATGGCTGGTTCCCTCCCGGAAGCGCGCCAGTAGGTGATGATCCTGTGATCGCGTCATTCAGAAGCTGGAACCTGAACGTCGATTCATCGGTAAGATCAATCTTTCCTCTGAAGTAATTGGCTTCGACTCTGATCCTTTCATTTCCTTCATCATATATTTGAAACCCATAATCATATTCCTGACTCAATTCATTGGCCTTTGAGCTTACCCAGGGCAGGAGACAAGTCAGGATGATGGGCCGATGATAGCTGCTAATCATTCAAGATTTTTCTCTAAGCTTAACATTTAAGCGGTAATATTTTGATCCGTTACTCGCGGTTTCGGAAATTGTGATTTTCTGACCATTCCCGATAATGTTTTGATATCCTTGCACTGAAATCCAGGATCCATTGGAGAAATTATCGGATTTCTCGAGACTGTATACACGCTCTAAACCAATATAACCTTTGCCAGTCGCGGGCTCTGTCTGAAATGATATCTCAATCTTGGAGTTTTGTAATTTCAGAGCAGTTTCTGAATCTAGGCTCTGCTCGATTGGAGAATTTCCTAATAGGTATTCTATTTCGTTGGTTAATCCATCATTGTCTGCGTCTGCGCGTGGTACTGTCAGTTCAGGATTAATATTAACAGCTCCAAAATTTTTTGATGCCCAGCTATCGTAGTTGTCTAATACCTGTAATTTGGCTGTGTCTGAATTAATGGATCCTGAGTCGTTGGAAATTTTTACCCAGTAACTGGTATCTTCATCCAGTGGTCCAATTGTTAGCGATTCGGTGTTTGCTCCAGAAATTGGTGCTGAGATATCACCCGAATTGCCTTTGTGCCACTGATATTTGAGCCCGTTTCCAGTAGCGACAACCTGAAGAGTTTCTTCGCTGACTGAAGTGGTAGTTAGGCTCATGGGTTGGGTGGAAATTGTGGGAGGTTGTGCTCCTGGCGCCACTTCTATCATGAAAGTTTTTGTGTAACTTTTCCCCTGATTGTTTGCTTTTTGGTAAGCACGAACTCTGACCCTGTAATTTCCGGACTCATTTGGTGTTCCGGTAATGCCGTCAGTGTTGCTGTTAGTCGAGTTGAGGTGAGTTAGGCCTGGAGGCAGTTTGTCTATGATAGCCCAACTCTTTGCCCGATGAGGAGCACCTGTAATTTGATAGACTAGATTTAATAGTTCACCGGCCTTGGCGGGGACTGTTGAAGATCCGGCAGAAGGAGCAATTTGTGTGATTTGTGTTGCACCGCTAACAGCATCATGGGCACCTAATCCAGCGACACCCACGGCGGTCCACTTAATGACTTTAGTCAGCGCTACAGAACTTAGATGCTTCGCCTCAAATACAATAAATTGCGATGCGGCACCTTTATTTAAAACTAAAGTTGCTAGGCCCGCCTTTGAAAAGGCGGACCCATACTTGCGCATTAAAATGGATCGACTCATTTGCATTGAAGCTAGTTTTGACTTAGTTGCATCCGCAGCCCCCGCCACCAACTAATCCGCCCCCGAAGCTTCCTTCCCTTGAGAAGTATCCATGATCGGTCATTGTAGTGATCAGAGTATGCAGTTCATCTGACATGCCTAATTGTGATAAATTGCCACGATCGTAGGGTTGTACACGGACAAGATTTTGCGAACAATTGCATAAACAAATCATAGAAAAAATGAGGAAAACAAAAAGTTTAAAGGATTTCATGAGCAAAAATATATCTTATATAGAGATGTAAATCATATTGAGGTGTCCTTCGGATTCAATGAGAATCAATTGATTGGATATGATGAAAAATTGATATTAGTTCTTAATACATGAGAATTAGGTTCAAGATTGCAAACATTTCATTTTAATCAGCATTCGAATCCATGAGGAGTGTGTATTTTTATTTAGTCTAAAATTATTATTATTATGGGATTTGAACGGCGAATTATTGATTTTCACTGTATTTCGATTTTTTTCTTTGTTTCCTTTTTCTCTTCTGCCGTTGCTCAGGAGCCTGTGAAAAATAGTCAGTACGCGTCTGCTACACTAGTGATCTATAACCAGAATGTGGCCGATTCTCGGAAATTGGCTGCGTATTATGCCAGTAAGAGAAATATTCCGTTTGAGAATTTAATTGGGATGAAATGTTCGACCGAGGAAATTATTACTCGGTCCGAATATCAAAAGACGATCCTAGAACCACTCCGCAAAGAATTTGATACCAATGGTTGGTGGGAAAGAAAAGAAGATGCCCAAGGAAACCTGCGAGCTGTTCATATAAAAATGAAGTTTGCAGCAATTATGTTTGGGATGCCTCTGAAGGTGAAAAGTTCCTTATCTGAGGATTCAAAGAAAAAGTCTTCAACTAATCTTGGGCCAGGGAACAATGATGCTGCTAGTATTGATTCTGAGATTGCCTGCTTGAGCATGGATTTTTCGAAGCTTAGTGGAGCAGTAGGTAATCCTTACTTCAGGTCAATGGATCGGGGAGGAGCTCCCGACATCCTCCTGACTTCTAGGATTGACGGTCCCAATTATGCTACAGCCAAACGGCTCATAGATGACGCTATAGCTGTTGAGGGATCTGGATTGTGGGGCATGGCGCTGATTGACATTGCTAATTTGGCCAAAGAGAAGGGGGCTGCCTATAAGATTGGTGATGATTGGCTTGAGACTTGTAGTGGTTTTTATAAGAAAGCCGGCATTCCTACATTAGTTGATAGGTTTTCTAATCGTGTTCCCAAGGGTTACCCACTTGGTAAAGATATTATTTTATATTTTGGGTGGTACACGCAGAATGCACAGGGGCCGTTCATTGATGAGGGCTTTCAATTTAAAAGAGGAGCAGTAGCAGCGCACATTCATTCATATTCTGCTAGTACACTTCGAACGACTCTAAAGAACTGGTCAGGACCATTACTTTCTCGCGGAGCATGTGCTGTTCTGGGGAATGTTTATGAGCCTTTTTTGCAGATGTCTACGCACCTTGATCTATTTAATGCACGTTTTTTAGCTGGTTTTACCTTTGCGGAGGCGGGCTGGATAGCGACTCCGGTATTTTCTTGGATGCAGGTGATGATTGGGGATCCGCTGTACCAACCCTTCATTGTTAAGAGCGAAATTGAAGCGGGGCAGGACGATGAGTTCAAAGCATTTCGTATTGCTGTTTTAAGGTGGGCATCTGAACCGAAGCAATTGATCTCTAATTTGGATAAAGCTGCCGATGCACTAAAGAGTGGAAAAATTTTGGAGGCTACTGGCCTCTATATGATATCTGAAAGAAAATATAAAGATGCGGATCAGATTTTCAAAAGGGCCGCCGTTTTATATGCCAATTCCGAAGATCAATTGAGGATTAGGTTGCTTCGTGCACAAGGCAAGGTAGCTGCCGGAGACAAAGAATCGGCTTTGGAAATATTATCCAATTCTTTATCGGACTTTAAAGGAGATCCCGGAATTGAAGCGGTAACATCCATTGCTGATCAAATACGAAAGGAATGAAAAATGGCTAACGGATTACTCGTGAGCTGCTGGTTGAGAGAATTTCTTAAAGATTAAATTATGAAGAAGCTGGTTCTGTGCTCGGCTCGGATTTATCTGAGTCTTGTATCTGAGGTAAAACGGTCGCAACACGTTCTTTCATTTCTTTACCAGGCTTGAACTTAACTATTGCCCTCGGCGGTATAATGACATCGGTGCCCGGCTTGTTTGGATTGCGGCCAATTTTTTGTTTTGTTTCCTTTACCTGAAATGAACCAAAATTTCTTAATACCACTTCGTCTCCGGCAGCGAGCGTTTGTGTGATCGTATCTAATGTTTTCTGAATAACGTCGAAGACCTGTTGCTGGGTCATCCCTGTTTCGTTACTGATCTTTATCACGAGGTCACGCTTAGTGGCTGTTTTCATTAATTTATGTTAGTGATTTATTTCCCAAACAATATCAGGATATTTTATTCATTCTTTCAAATTGCTCCAAATCTAGGGCAATGAGGAGGGAGAAACAAATAGCGATCTGAAGTGATTTGGCAACGGAAAAATGATGATCATTTACACTTTAATGTTATTGTAATGTTAATGTAGTCCAAATGCTCTTATAACCAATTCTGGGCCGTTTTAAAATGAGTCTTTGAGACTTCCTGTAGGATTTGGGTGCCATGCTGGGCAACTAATTTTTCTCCGGCTTCTTGGACCTTATTTGATGCTCCTTTCGGGATCGGAAAGCCGAATTGCTCAGTTGCCTTGTCAATCCATGTTACGAATGCATCACGGGCTAATATAGAGGCAGTTGCGACTGCTATGTCTGATTCTGCTTTAGTCCGTTGTTGTATTTTAATGTTTTTTCCTCGTTTGCCCAGTGATGATGTGAGGACTGAGGATCTGGCAAATTGATCGCTTAGTGCTCTTTCGCAATCAGGCCGTTTTTCACAAAGCCTCTCTATACATGTAGCATGTCCCCAAGCCAGTAGTTTATTGAGATTCCCAATTTTACCGTAAAGCTCATTATATTTCTTTGGTCCGATTATAATAATTTCATGCTCGATCCCAGGGCTATCGCGAATGATTTTTGATAATTTTTTAATTTTAGTATCAGTTATTTTTTTTGAGTCCGCTATTCCCTCATCAAGAAGTGAACGTGTTAGATTTTTATCGGTATAAGCGCCCGCTATTACTAAAGGCCCAAAAAAATCACCTTTTCCACTTTCATCAATTCCAAAGTGAGGCTCAAACATTTCCGGATTAAGTTCTTCTTCATAACCTAGCTTGGCTTCGCCAAGTATTCTGGGTTCAAGAGTGAAACGAACGAATTCTTCAGTTTTTTTGCCTTGTATTAGTACTTTCGGTCCTTTTTGGTAAACACTGATGTTTAGGTGATCCTTGCTCGCAGAGAAAATCGTATATTCTTTTGTTTTGAATTCGAAATTTTCATGTTCCAAGATTTCACGCAATTCGTTAACTTGGTCCAAGTTTAATGGATGAGTGTATGAATTGATTGGTTTTGCCACTCAATGATTTAAACACATGCTGGACATGGCACAACAGTTGAAAGCTCTAAAATGCGAAGATCCTCTTCCTCTGAGTCAGTCAGAGCGATTAAATAGTGCTCTTATAAGTTGGTTCGAGGAGTTTGGTAAGGATTATCCTTGGCGTTCGACCAATGACCCTTATGAGATTCTAGTCTCTGAGATGATGCTGCAACAGACGCAGGTTTCTACGGTCCTTGACCGAGGTTATTATAGGAAGTGGTTAGAGCGGTTCCCGGATTTTGAAGCGCTATCTTCTGCCGCTGAAGAGGAAGTACTTAAGGCCTGGGAAGGACTAGGTTATTATTCAAG
>JASLJT010000334.1:0-4145 GCA_030747955.1 Verrucomicrobiales bacterium
ATCTTGTCAGCGAACTCTTTGCCCTGACCCTTTCCAGGATAAATCCAGCCACCATTGCCGATCCCATAAATTCCAGCTGGCTTTTGCAGATCAATCTCGCATTGATAACCTTTGGGGCGACCCTGATTACCAATACAACGGAAGGCTAATCCTGAATTGAAGCCCTCTTCTTTTGGCATCAGAACCTCAATCTCTGCCTCAAAATCACTCATCTGACGTTCGGTAGTGACCCAACAGTTAGTCTTCGATAGTAAATGGAGCTCACCTCCCTTAGCATCAAAAGAAATGACCTCAGATCGCGGCTTCCAACCCTCCGTAGTCTTACCATCAAAAAGTTCAATCCACTCTGCACTGGCCCTGAACACCATCATCAGAAAGAAAATGAATACACATAAGAATCTTAAATAAATCATAACGTCAGTATTAGTTTCGGCTCGTTAAATATAAAATCAGAGATCAAGGGACCTTATTTTCGGTCCCGAGCAAATCATTCAACGCTCGGTTCGCAACTCTAAGAATATATTTATTAGGTTGTCTGGTACTTAGCACCTCCTTCAGATCCTTGACTATTTTTCGGCCCGGTTCTTCCATCTCGTCAATAACAATGGCCGCAGCAAGCCTTCCCCACTGATGCTCAGATCGCAGCTCTTCTTTTAAAACTTCGAGCGCTGCATCCGCTTCACCCATACGGGCCACTGCACGAGCAGCAGCGATTCGTACACTAGGCGATTTATCCTTCATCGCCTTCATTGATAATTCCAACGCTCCTCCTTTAGCCACACCGATATTACCGATACCAGTCAGTGACCAATAACGTATGACTGGATCATCATCATCAATTGCATTTATCAGTTCCCCAAGAGCAGATTTCCCTTCTGAAGCTTTTGTAGCAATTGATACCAACCGCTGGACTTGATCCTTATCAGATGATTTGCCATTCATAATTTCAAATCTAGAACCTGCTTTCTTCTCTCTAATTTCAATCTCCGCCTCAGGAATGAGGCCAATGTCGCCTATTTCAGATTGCCATTGCGCCAAATGAACACGCATTTTCTTTAGGGTCGATAAATGCTCGGGATCACCCGCTAAATTGCGGATTTCATGTGGATCACTTTTAAAATCATAAAGTTCTTCGACTGGCTTCTTGTTAGTTGAAAAAATCTTGCCTGTTTTAGTCAGGGACCCCTCCTCCTCGGCCCTCCTTATCTCACGCATCGTGGCTCCTTTTTCTGGCGTATTCATGTACTGATAGTAGGGCTTCAGAGGCTCAAAGTTCCGAATGTATCGATAACGCCCATCAAAAATAGAACGAATAATATCGTATCTTTCATCCATTCTATCTCTGGCCCCAAAAACAAAACGGCGAGGCGCGGATAATTTCTGACCAATAAATGCTCTGCCTTGCAATTTTTTAGGAACTTCAATCCCAGCCAAGTTCAATACCGTAGGACCCAAATCAACTGAACTTACCAATTGCGTATCGACTCTTCCGCCCTCCTTGCCTGGGACACGAACGATCAAAGGGATATGTGTTCCTGAACCATAAAGCCAACGCTTTGCACGAGGCAATCCTACACCATGATCAGCCCAAAAAAATATGATCGTTTCCTCGTAAAGCCCAGCATCTTTAATTTCTTTGATAAGAGATCCGGCCCAAGAATCCATCGCTGTAATCAGTTCATAGTTTCTTTTCCAGTCCTCCCGGACCACGGGAGTGTCAGGATAATACGGAGGCAATGTGTCCAACTTGGCCGGATCTTGTCTCTGTTCAGGTTTTAGTTTCCCTGTAACAGCTCTGTACTTCCCTTCGGAAGCAATTCCGCTCTCGTGACATCCAGTATAATTAAATACCGCAAAGAAGGGCTGACCTTTCTTTCGATTCTTCCAATGAGCTTTTGAACCGTTCTGGTCCCATATTTCCCTAGTTGATGGTCTTGAAAACTGATAATCGGTCTTTGAATTATTTGTACAGTAGTAGCCGGATTGCCTAAGAAGAATCGGAAAAGGTTTCAGCCAAGAGGGAAGGACCGCGTTACACCTCATGTGATGGGTACCAATGCTGTTCTGATACATGCCAGTTATAATTCCACTGCGGCAAGGAGCACAGACTCCCGCAGTCGTATAAGCGTTGGTAAAACGGGTCCCCTCCGATGACAATTGATCAATGTTTGGAGTAATCGCATATGGATCACCATAGCAACCAAAATGAGGACCAATGTCCTCAGCAGAAATCCAAAGTATGTTTGGCTGTGCCCATACGTTCAGACATGAACATAGTGAAATAAAAACACTGAAAAAAAGTATCTTCTTAATCATCGGAAAAATTCAGTCGTAATTCGTTTTAAGGTAGGAAATATTAGAACTCATTTAAATATCAATACTGAATCTTCTTCAAGGATCAGATTGCAATTAATAGAAATAGGCACCTCATAATGAAATAAATTAAGCAAAATAATAAGTTTTATTAACGGATCTTCTCATATTTAATCACCGTTTAATGGAGTTACCCTGATGTCACAGTGAATAATGAGAAAACCATAATGTGGTTCAGGCAGGACCTGAGGCTCAGAGATAATCCAGCACTTAATGATGCTTGTCAGAGTGACGAGGTGATTCCAGTCTACATCTACGATACTTTTAATACGGGGAATCATAAATTAGGCAGTGCCAGCCGGTGGTGGCTTCATGAATCATTAAGTTCCCTGAATCGAAGCATTAACAATTCACTGGTCATGCTATCAGGTGATCCTCAAGTGATATTGGAAGAATTAATTCTCGTTTCAGGAGCTGGCAAAGTAGTATGGAACCGAAATTATGAACCTTGGCAAATCGTAAGAGACACAATAATTAAATCAAAATTAGAGAGTACCGGCACAAAAGTTTGCACTTACAACGGGAGCCTACTCTGGGAGCCACATAAGATTCTTAACAGTTCAGGTCAACCATACAAAGTGTTCACGCCCTTTTATCGTAATGGCTGCCTCAATTCAGCTAGCCCCAGGACCCCAATGACCCGCTCAGGTTCCTGCACTTTTCATTATCTAGAAAAGATGGACCGAGGCATCGATTCATTAGAGTTAAAACCGCAGATAAATTGGTACAGTAAAATCTCCAAATTCTGGGAACCCGGTGAGGATTCCGCTATCAAGAAATTGAATAAATTCTTAAGTAATTCAGTAAATGATTACAAGTCAGGAAGAGACGTTCCGGGAAAAGAAGGTACATCCAAATTGAGCCCACATCTTCACTTTGGGGAAATTTCTCCTAACCAGATATGGCACTCAGCCACTACAAAAATCAAAGGCAAGTTTTCCGTTCCTGACCTTGACTGTTTTTTAAGTCAAATCGGATGGAGAGAATTCAGTTATTACCTGCTCTATCATTTCCCTAACATTCCTGAAGAGAATTTTAATCAAAAGTTTGATAATTACCGATGGGAAAATGAAGGGCCCAAACTGAAGGCTTGGCAAAGAGGACAGACAGGAGTACCAATCGTCGACTCAGGAATGCGTGAACTTTGGAAAACAGGGCACATGCACAACAGAGTAAGAATGATCGCTGGGTCTTACCTAGTAAAGAATCTCAATATTGACTGGCGCTATGGCAAAGAATGGTTCTGGGACTGTCTTCTGGACGCGGACCTCGCATCGAACAGTGCCAGCTGGCAATGGGTATCTGGATCAGGAGCAGACGCTTCACCATTTTTTAGAATCTTCAATCCAATCCTTCAGGGAGAGAAATTTGATAAGGATGGAATCTATGTACGAAAACATTGTCCTGAAATTAAACGACTACCAAACCAATACATCCACAAACCATGGGAAGCACCCGACCAACTCTTGCGTGAATGTGGAATTGAACTTGGTAAGAATTATCCAAGACCACTGGTTAATTTGAAAGAATCCAGATCAGAGGCCCTCGATAAATATAGAGAGCTAAGCAATTCCTGAAGACAATTGACGTTAATGAATATTTCATTCTAAGGTCATTTATTCTCTATAATCAAAACGAGCACATGAAAACGTTTCCACTAATTCTCATTTCACTAATATTTATTAGCCCAGCCATTACACTTTCAAAACCAAAGCTACGGGTGGGACATGCTCAAAAACCAAACCAGGCATCCGAAGAACTGGAATCTATCC
>JASLJT010000335.1:0-3618 GCA_030747955.1 Verrucomicrobiales bacterium
GCCTATTGAGTTTGTTCACAATAACAAAATGAGTATCATTACTCAGCGAGAGGTACCCATACAAACACCTACATTTGCTGACGGTCTTCGGGCAGCTCTTCGCGAAGATGCTGATATCGTTCTTGTCGGAGAAATGCGAGACCTTGAAACTATTTCACTTGCTCTGACGGCGGCAGAAACCGGCTTACTAGTATTTGGAACACTCCATACAAATAATGCTCGTAAGACCGTAGACCGACTCATCGACGTCTTCCCAGCCGACCAACAGAGCCAGATAAGGACAATGCTTGCCGCATCATTAAAAGGAGTGGTCGCCCAATTGCTTTGTAAAAGACATGATAAGCCTGGCAGGGTCGCAGTGAATGAAATCATGGTATCTAATTCAGCTGTGGCGGCTATTATCCGGGAAGGAGCCACTCAAAAACTCTACGATGTAATCATTGGAGGAAAAGGTGAAGGCATGCAATTCATGGACGAAGCTATCTGGGAAAAACTCAAGAGCGGAATCATCAGTCCTTTCGAAGCATATATGAAAGCGATTGATAAAAAACGCTTTAAATCATATTTGCCTGAAGACTTACAAGAACTCGCTCATTCAGGAGGCGGTGAACTCGAAGGAGCCGCAGCAAGCGGTTAATACTTAAAGCCCTCATATCGTCGCCAATGCGAGATCCTGGATCAGAACTTAATAAGCTCCGGGAAGAGAATCTTTACCGAGAACTCAAATATGGCGCGTCAGCCACGGGCAGAACATTTCATTCAGAAAATTTATCCTTAGTCAATTTCTCTTCGAACGATTATCTTGGCTTCGGGGCACATGAAGACATTAAAGAAGCAGTCATTGAAACGACTGCAACATTCGGAGTAGGGTCAGGCAGTTCTAGAATGCTTTCAGGAGGAACGACTCCTCACCTCTTAATAGAAAAAGAAACAGCAAATTTCTTCGGCAAAGATTCTTCGCTGTTCTTTGCCAACGGGTACGGCGCCGCTCTCGGAACACTTGGCGCAATACTTCAAAAAGGAGATACTGTTATTCTTGATAAATTGTGTCATGCATCGCTCATAGATGGATCCAGACTCAGCGGTGCCACAGTTCGAACATTCCCACACAATAATATCGACAGATTAAAAAAGATCCTAAATTCGATTAACGGACCCGATCAAAAGGAGAACCGAATACTAATTGTTACTGAAGGAATATTCAGCATGGACGGGGACTCCTCGCCAATAAAAGAAATAATTAAACTGAAGGAACAACATCAAGCTCTACTTCTGTTAGATGAAGCTCATTCTTTCGGAATAATTGGAGAAAACGGGAAAGGGATCGCACACAAAGAAAAGCTTATTCATGGAGTAGACTTTCTCATGACCACTTTTGGCAAATCGGCTGGAGCCGCTGGTTCAGTTACTGTTTCGTCTGATACATGGATTAAATTAATTCTAAATCGTGCAAGAAGCTTCATTTACTCAACAGCGCCTATGCCTTCACAAGCAGCTGCGGCCCTCGCTGGCCTCAAATTAATTAGAGGTAGTGTAGGGGAAGAGAGGAGAATTTCTCTTCACAGAAATATCGATCAACTATGTAATGAACTTCAGACTCCTAAACCTCAGGGGGCAATAATCCCATTAATCATTGGTGATGAATTAGAAACTTTAAAGGTTTCGGCAAAACTTCGCAAGCGAGGCATTCTGGCTCCGGCCATTCGATACCCTACAGTCGCCAAAGGCGCTGCTAGGATTAGAATAACAATTTCCGCAAACCATTCAGAAAATGACATAGCATTATTGGCACAGACAATAAAACCGTCATTAATTAGCACTTAAGGCATTTCACTACTCCAAAACACAAAGATTCACTGACATTAACAGGTGAGCCATTGATAATGGAAATATTTATTTTGTTTTCAGCTTATCTGACTTGCTCAAAACTGTCTTGAAGTGTTTTCTAGTTCTATGCGTATTCTTGTCACTGGCGCCACAGGAAAAGTTGGCCAAACATGCATTGCCGAAATTCTTAAATCATCAAATTTCGAGAATGCATCAATCGTTGCACTTTGCCACAACAGGACTTTAAATCCCACTGATCGGATCGAAGTAATAAAAGGATCCATAGCAGATCCAACAACGGTCACAAAAGCGCTTGAAGGGATTACTCACGTAATTCACTTAGCGACCTGCAAAGAAACCCCAGAAGAAGTAATGGATGTTACCGTTAAAGGGCTGTTCTGGCTCTTAGAAGGATGTAGAAAAAGTTCAACATTTGAACATTTCATTCTGGTCGGAGGTGATGCCTCAATGGGGCATTTTTTTTATGACCATTCGATACCTGTAACCGAAACTCAAAAACATACTGCGTACCCTGGATGCTATGCTCTATCCAAAGTACTGGAAGAAGTAATGTTAGAACAGTACCAAATACAGTATGATTTTCCTGGCACCTGCTTAAGGGCGCCTTGGATCATGGAAAAAGATGATTTCAAATTTAGTCTATCATTTGGAAAAGATGTCTTTGGGGGGCCCGTGTGGAGAGAGCTGATAGATGAAAATGAAGCTGACCAATACTACAAGGATGGCGCTATTCCTCTTATGCTTGATTCGGAAGATGTTCCTATCAAAAGAAACTTCGTTCATGTCGATGACCTTGTGACCGCGATCATATGCTCAATGCTCAATCCAACTCCAGCTAAGGGGCAAACATTTAATATTTGCATGGATGAACCCGTAGATTATGAGCAAGTGTCTAAATACCTCAAAGAAACCAGAAACATTGAAAGCGTGCCCATTAAAACTACATACTGCTGCACTTGGCTTGATAACACCAAAGCAAAATTCCTTTTAGACTGGCGGCCCAAAGTTAGCCTGCATGAACTAATTGATCGTTCTTGGAATTACAAGAGAAATGAAGACGATGTCCGCAAGATCTGGTACCCCGGCTAAATGATGCAAAAAGAATTTCTGATATCCGCTCTGACTATCATCTTGCTCACAAAACATTGTTTTGCTGATTGGCCTCAATTCCTTGGCCCTCACCGGAATGGAACTACTCAAAATGAAAACATTCCTTTGAAATTTACTAATGGAGAGCCAAAAATTGAATGGGCATACTCAATAGGAAATGGATTCTCCGGACCAGTGGTATCCAATGGCCATGTCATAATTTTTCATAGAAAGGACAACCAAGCTGTGACTGATTCCATTAGCATTGAAGACGGCAACGTCATCTGGACTCATCAGTATGAAACTGATTATATTGATGACTTTGGATTTGATAATGGTCCAAGGGCAGTGCCTCTCATTAATAATCAAAGAATTTTTATCTTTGGTGCAGAGGGCATGCTTCACTGCCTCGATATTAAATCTGGAAAAGAAATATGGAAAAGAAATCTCAGGAAAGAAGTAGGCTCATCCAAGGGGTGCTTTGGGAGAGCATGCTCCCCCATTATCATTGGAAATACCTTCATTATTCAGACGGGAGGAAAGGGATCTGGCGTCATTGGCCTGGACCCTGCAAATGGTAAACTTAAATGGAAGGCCAGTGATCACGAAGCCGGATACGCTTCCCCCATTGCCTCAAAAATCGGAAATCAAGAAATTGCCATTCTCTTTACTAGGACAGGT
>JASLJT010000336.1:0-3473 GCA_030747955.1 Verrucomicrobiales bacterium
ACAAGTCGCAGAGTAAATTTTCTTAGTAGATCCAGCCTATTGCAGGTAGGGCAAGATTATGTCATGAACTGGAAGAAAGACTATGAGTCATTGCAGCAGCTGTTAGAGAAAGTGGCCTCGGGGTTTTCGCGGTATGCCACAGACAGTAAGAACTATACACTTGATTTTGAGTATAAGAAAATTGATTCAAATAAACTCATTGTTAAACAAGTTCGAGAGCTTCCTAAGCCGCTTGCATTAGATAGTCCAACCCCCGTACTGGCAGGCGGGCAAGCGATGCTTCGATTATTTCAAGGCGAGCATGGAGGCAGTGTTTTTGCTCGGCACAGATTAAAATCCGTTTGGGACATTCAGGCTTTAAGTCGTGTTCTGAGCGCTGCTGGAAAAAAGTCATCTATTGTTGATGCTGCTTCCTGGACTCGTGTGATTGATGGGGAAACACTAGTAATTAAGAATGGATTAGAGAATTGGGATGGTTACCGTTTTATTGCAAGTGTAGAGAACAATGTAACTTTTTTAATTGATCAATGGGAGGAAACGCTTGATGGGGAAATCGTGAAATACAAATTATCTGCCGGTATTCCGCGCTGGATGCCCGACAGAAATTCTCCAATTGTATTTTCTGACGAACTAGATTGGCGTTTAGAGGCAAACTACAGGAAATCTAGAATTGATTATCAACAACAGGCATTTGGGGGAGCTGGATTAAAAAAGAAAAAGGTTCAAACCGACCAGATTAGATTACAGGGATTTGATCCCTCCGTTGGGGTTACATCTGATGATTTACTTCAGCAGCGTCTAGCGAAGGGCAAAGGTGGAAAGAAAATTCAAATTGAATTCTATTGGCCGCCGCACCCTACCGGGCCGACTGCAGGTTATACTGCTCCGCTTCAGGCTTGGAAGGAAACTGTCATCACAGGGCTAACTGAGGAGCCGTTTATTCTTAAGGGTTGGTATTCTCAGACTTATGCGCCTGGTCATCATAATTTTTGGGAGGAATTTATTTTTGAACCTTCCAAGGAAGAAGGTTTCACTAAAGCACAACTGAATGAGCTTGAGGAAGCTGATGTGAAATTAATTTATCTCTTTAATGATCGTGGTCGATCCGCTTCTGCCTACATCATTGGATTTGACGATGAAGCTCGACCTTTTTAGTTGAGTAATATGGATTAAGCAGAATCCGATTTTGGACTCACGACTCGACTAGTGTGTTTGAATTCTTCAATATATCAGCTCTTCAAGATTTAAAAATTGAGTTCCGTAAAAGTAAAAAAAACGATTGCACAAAAGGTAAAGAGACTTTCGCCTTTTGGAATTGGTCATACCAAGCCTAAGCATTTTCGGGACATGCTTAAGGTGGTGTGGGAAAATAGGGATAATCTTGGATATGCTTGGAAAGTCCTTACTAAAGGTGTGTGTGATGGTTGTGCCCTTGGGGTTGCGGGGTTACATGATTGGACAATAGATGGGGTTCATCTATGCATGACTCGGCTTAACTTGTTGCGCCTAAATACAATGCCAGCATTGGATGTTGAATTATTAAGCGATGTTTCAAAATTAAAGAATAAATCAAATGCTGATCTGCGAAGGTTGGGTCGAATTCCTTATCCGATGTTAAGAAGGAACGGTGAATCTGGATTTTCTAGAATTTCTTGGGAAGAGAGTTATCAGATACTCTCCGAGCGGTTGCGTGAGATTGATCCAAGGCGGCTTGCTTTTTTTGTTACATCTCGTGGAGTCACCAATGAGGTTTATTATATTGCCCAAAAAGTCGCGCGATTTCTTGGAACGAACAATGTAGATAATGCAGCACGGCTTTGTCATTCGCCGTCCACGGCTGCAATGAAAGCGGCTATTGGCTATACTGCAACTACATGTAGTTATACGGATCTTTATGGGACCGACTTAATCGTTTTCTTTGGGGCAAACCCGGCAAACGATCAACCTGTGATGACTAAGTATCTTCATGAGGCAAAGAAGCAGGGAACCAAGATTGCCTTGGTGAATCCTTATGATGAGCCGGCTATGAATCGTTATTGGGTTCCTTCCTCTGTTGATAGTGCTTTGTTTGGAACTGATATTACTGACTATTGGTTTCCAGTTTCGCAGGGAAGCGATATCGCGTTTTTGTATGGTGTATTGAAAATACTTTTTGAGAATGACTGGCTAAACCATGAGTTTATCCAAAAATATACCGTTAATGTAGATCAACTCCGTGCACAAACAGATAAGGTTTCTTGGGCAGATATTGTTCAGCAGACCGGCTTGACACAAAATGTCATTCAAGAGTTTGCTGAGTTAATTCGTGATGCAAAGAATGCTGTTCTAGTATGGAGTATGGGGATTACACAACACCCTTGGGGTGCGGATGGAGTGCAAATGATTTTGAACCTTGGCCTGCTACGTGGTTATGTTGGTCGTGAAAAAAATGGGTTGATGCCTATTAGAGGTCATTCTTCTGTGCAAGGAGGTGCAGAGATGGGGGCTTATTCCACAGTTTTCCCAGGGGGATTACCAATCAACAATGATAATGCAGATGATCTGTCTAGACAGTATGGATTCAAAGTGCCCAACTGGACTGGTATTACGACGACAGAAATGATTGATGCCGCGTATGCGGGTGAATTGGATTTGTTTTTTTGTTTAGGTGGTAATTTTCTGCGTAATCTACCGGAGCCAGATTATATTGCTAAAGCTTTAAGTAACGTTCCATTACGAGTTCATCAGGACATTATTTTAACGGATCAAATGTTCGTGGATCCAGGATCAGATGGTGTATTGTTGTTGCCGGCTAAGACGCGTTATGAGCAAGACGATGGAGGTATTGAAACGACTACTGAGCGACGTATTGCATTTAGCCCGGAGATTCCTCGTCAGGTTGGGGAAGCAAAGGCCGAGTGGAAGATTTTATTGGAACTCGCTCAAGCTACTTGGCCAGAAAAAGCAGATAAATTAGGATGTGAGGATGGGTGGAAAGTAAGAGAGGAAATTGCACGTGTTGTTCCATTTTACGATGGTGTGCAGCATTTAAGGAAGACTCATGATGCTGTTCAATATGGAGGTCCACAATTGTGTACAGAAGGAAATTTTGCGACTCCAGATGGTAATGCTCATTTTATTTCGGTTGATCTGCCTCCACTTCGATTAAAGAAAGGACTTTTCTTTGCAAGCACAAGGCGGGGTAAGCAGTTCAATTCGTTAATTTATGCTAATCTTGATCCTATCAATGGTGCTAAACGGGAATCAGTTTTGATCAATGAACGTGATGCTGAGGAGCTTGGATTAGCTGATGGTGATCCAATACGACTAAAGAATGACTTAGGTGAATTTAGAGGCACTGTATTTAAGGCACCGATTGCAACTGGAAATCTCCAGATCCATTGGCCCGAGGGAAATACTATAATTCATCGTGGCAGTATTGATGCCAGAGGAGGAGTTCCTAATTATAATGCTTGGGTGAGCCTAGAAAAAAT